>JABGQV010000095.1 GCA_018648655.1 Anaerolineae bacterium
ACATTTGAGTAATGACAGAGTTTTGTTCCCCCCCCCCTGAACGCTTACCTTTTTTCTATTGATATTGTTAGCCATGTTCTTCCTTTCCGCACCAATAATTATGCTGTAGATGAGCTAATTAACTGGGAGAATTATAAAAAGGATCCTGTTTTCAATCTTACCTTTCCGCAAGCCGCCATGCTCATCCCGCAAGATTATGAAGAAATGGCAGATGCTGTCACTGCTGGTGATAAAGCGAAAATTGCTCAGACCGCCCACGATATTCGCCTAAAGCTAAACCCGCATCCCGCGGGTCAGATGGCGCATAACGTGCCTTATTATAAGGGAGAGTTTATTCACGGGGTGCAACATAAATATCGTGAAACTGTGCTCTTCTTCCCCAGCCAAGGGCAAACCTGCCATGCTTTTTGTACTTATTGTTTCCGCTGGGCGCAATTTATTGGTGATGATAGCCTAAAATTTGCCACTCAACAGAGTGATTTGTTGGCAGAATATATCAACAGCCAGCCACAAGTAACTGATATTATCTTCACTGGCGGCGACCCGATGATTATGCGTACTAAGCATATCGTCAACTACGTTAGGAGTGTGCTAAAAGTGCCACATCTTCGCAATATTCGCATCGGTACAAAAGCACTGGCATATTGGCCTTACCGTTTCCTAACCGACAGTGATTCCGATGAATTAATCGCCCTTTTCAAGGAAGTAGCTGATGCTGGCAAGCATCTGACTGTAATGGCACATTTCACCGCTCCAGATGAACTTAAAACGCAAGCTGTAGCTGATGCCGTTCATCGATTGCGTGATGTTGGTGTAGAAATTCGCACCCAATCACCGATTATGACCAATATCAATGATGATGCCGATGCTTGGGCAAAAATGTGGCGCGAGCAAGTGACAATGGGTATGATTCCTTATTATATGTTCATTGCCCGTGATACAGGCGCACAGCATTATTTTGGGATCCCAGTTGTTAAAGCTGCTGAGCTTTTTCAAAAAGCTTATAGCCAAGTTAGTGGATTAGCTCGCACAGTGCGTGGTCCTAGCATGTCCTGTGACCCCGGCAAAGTTCGCATTAACGGTATTGCTACCATCAAAGGTGAAAAAGTTATTGTCCTAGAGGGTTTACAAGGTCGTAATCCTGATTGGATAGGCCGCCCTTTCTTTGCTCAATATGACGAAAAAGCAAAATGGATGACAGACCTTAAGCCCGCTTTTGGTGAAGAAAAATTTTTCTATCAAGATGAATTAGATGCTATGTATGCCGAAGATCTGAAATTGGCAGGGCATTAGAAGACCTTAGCCTTCTAGAAAGAAATGGGACTTCTTCATGGGTTTCGTTTTTTCTAATATAACGCTAATATATTTTTCTTGACCTTCTCCTTTTGGGGGAGTATAACTTACCGTACGTTCAGTAAGTTAGGAGAAAGTCTATGTCCCCACATCCGCGTGTAGGTCGCGAGCATATTTTAGATATTGCCGAAAAGCTCTTTACAGAGCATGGTTATAAATCTGCGTCTATTCGCGCCATCGCGAGTGAATGTGGCGTGACCAATGCTGCGATTTATTACCACTTCCCTGATAAAGAGAGCCTCTTTGCTGAGGTGATGCAACGTCACGCTGATAATTTGCGCGAAAAAATGACCATTGCGGGGGAGAATATAGATTTTCCACGAGAAAAACTTATCGCAATCTTGAAGGCTTATATAAATACGATTGCAGGGCAGCATGCGCCGATCTTCATGTTGCGCAAGGATGCAAAGCATCTCAAGAAACATGGACAGCACCGTGCTATATGGATTCAAAGAGTTAGCCAGCCACTTGTGAAAGCTTTGCAATTTGCCCAAGAAAAAAATGAGATCAAAACTCAACCCAAGGCAGAAGAAGCCGCTTCTATGCTACTTGGTATGTTGCATGGATTGGCCCAGCAACGCCGCTGTGCGGGAATAGAAGGACGTGCTATCTTAGAAGATGATATAGAAATGGTTGTTAATCTCTTTTGGGAAGGGATTGAAAAGCAATAGAATACGGACACAAGGTAAATATAAAAGCAATGAAAGCTGATTTTGATATAAAACGTGCCAGAGCAGAAACTCGTGCTTGTGAAGAGATTGTCCATTTTAATAATGCGGGGGCATCGCTGATGCCAATTTCTGTTAGCGATGCTTTGCATGGATACTTACATCAAGAAGAACGCATTGGGGGATATGAGACTGCGGTGAAAGAAGGTGATGCTCTGGATAATTTTTACACGGCATCTGCAAAATTATTAAACTGCGAAGCAGATGAGATTGCTTATATGGAGAATGCCACCCGTGCATGGGATATGGCATTTTATTCTTTCAAATTTAAGTCTGGAGATCGTATTCTAACCACCATCGCTGAATATGGAAGCAATGTAGTTGCCTATAATCAACAATCTAAACGCTATGGTGTTGAAGTCATTTTTGTCCCTAATGATAAAAGCGGTCAGATTGATATTGATGCGTTGGAAAATTTAATCGACGAGCGCGTCAAGTTAATTTCAATTACACATATTCCAACAGGTGGAGGTTTGGTTAATCCAGCCGCAGAAGTTGGGAAAATAGCAAAAGCAGCTGGGATCCCTTATCTCTTGGATTCTTGTCAGGGTGTTGGACAAATTCCGCTTGATGTAGAAGAGCTTGGGTGCGATATTCTCTGCGGAACAGGACGGAAATATCTCCGTGGCCCACGCGGAACAGGCTTGCTCTATGTTCGTCAGGAGATGATTGAAAAATTAGAACCACCACTTCTTGACCAGCATGCCGCACGATTAATCTCTTCAACTGAATACGAAATTAGGAGAGATGCAAAGCGATTTGAGGGCTGGGAGCAATATTTTGCAGGAAAGGCAGCACTCGGAACTGCAATTGATTATGCCCTTTCATGGGATATTGCAAAGATACGCGACCGTGTCTATGATTTAGCCGAGAAATTACGAGAAAAATTATCTGATATTGACGGCGTTCATGTGACGGATGAAGGTATAGAAAAATGTGGCATTGTCACTTTTCGTACAGACCAAAAAGATGTAGATGAACTTAAAAAATTATTCGCCGCTGAAGGAATTAACGTCTCAACCCCGAAAGGGTCCGGAAGTTTAGTTTCATTTCAGCAGCGCGGGCTGAAAGAGTTAGTACGCGCATCTTTGCATTACTATAATACAGAAGAAGAAATAGATTATTTCATAACAACACTTCAAGGAATTCTTCAAAGATAAATTTAAAGGAAAAATATGATAGGCATAAAAAGAACTCTCACTTACCTCCAGAAAAACTGGATTCCCGCCCTTGGCGCGCTCATCAGCCTATTTTTGGTTAACGCCGCAAATCTCGTTTCCCCTAAACTCCTGCAACGTCTCGTGGATGAAGGCATCGCCGAACTAGATATGGGTATTGTCTGGGGTGTTGTTATTGCCCTCTTGGCAGTTGCCGCTGTGCGGGGCCTCTTCAACTTTTTACAGGGCTATCTTGGCGAAGTCGCTTCACAGGGCGTGGCTTACGAACTTCGTAACGCCATCTTTGAGAAACTCCAAAATCTTAGTTTCTCTTATCACGACCACTCGCACACGGGCAAATTGATGACTCGCATGACCTCCGATGTGGAGCTTGTGCAACAATTTTTGGGAAAAGGGCTGATCATGCTCATTTCCTCTATTGTTCTCATGGTTGGCACGCTCATCATGCTCTTTTCGATGAACTGGATTTTGACTCTGCTCGTTATGCTCATTATTCCTGGTGTTGCCCTAGTTTTTATGGGCTTCGTCAAAAAGATTATGCCCATGTCTAAAAGAGTGCAGAAAAAATTAGGCACACTCAACACCATTTTGCAAGAAAATCTGGCTGGTATGCGCATCGTCAAAGCCTTTGCGCGTGAGGGCTACGAAATTAAGCGTTATAACACTGCTAATATAGACCTCCTCGATGCTAATGTCTCGATGATTAAGCTCTTTACCACCTTTTTCCCGCTCGTTTTCTTTATGGGCAGAATTGGCACAGTTATCGTGGTTGGAGCAGGTGGTCTTTTCGTTATCAACGGCACGCTCACGCTCGGCGAGTTGGTCGCTTTTACGGGCTATTTAACCTATTTGATGATGCCAATGTTTATGCTGGGTATGATCGGCGCGATGATGTCACGTGCCGAGGCATCTGCTGAACGGCTCTTCGAAGTGCTGGATGCTGAATCAGACGTATCCGATGCCCCAGATGCAATCACCCTGCCCAAGCTAGAAGGGCGTGTCGAATTGCAGAATGTCCGATTCCGGTATATCGGCGCGCAATCCGATGTGGTTTCCAACCTCAACTTCACTGCTGACCCCGGACAGACGGTAGCGATCTTGGGACAAACAGGGGCGGGGAAATCCTCTATCATTACCTTAATTCCCCGCTTTTACGACGTGGCAGAGGGTGCGGTGCTGGTAGACGGGCATGATGTGCGCAAAGTGACGCTCGATTCGCTGCGCAAACAAATCGGTATTGTTTTGCAAGAAACGACCCTTTTTACAGGCACAATTCGAGATAATATCGCCTACGGTCGCCCCGAAGCAAGCTTGGACGACGTGATTTCAGTAGCTAAAGCCGCTCAAGCCCACGATTTTATTTTGGAGCAACCCGATGGCTACGAAACCGAAGTGGGCGAGCGCGGCGTTGGGCTTTCTGGTGGACAAAAACAACGTATCGCCATTGCGCGGGCATTATTGCTTGACCCACGCATCTTAATTATGGATGATTCAACCTCATCTGTAGATGCTGAAACCGAATATAAAATTCAGCAAGCGCTCGAAGAATTGCAAAAAGGACGCACCACCTTCGTCATTGCCCAACGTATTAGCACTGTTCGCAATGCCGATAAAATCTTGGTGCTAGATAAGGGCAAACTCGCTGCAGAAGGCACGCACGAAGAATTGCAACGCACGAGTGAGCTTTATATGGAAATTATCGAAACGCAGTTTGGAAAAGAGAATTAGCCAGTTCCTGAGCGGAAGGTAAATGAAATGAGCCTGTAGACGAAGGACGGTTTTTAGAAATCGCTCTTCGTCTGCGCTACGCTCCGCTCAGAGACTGAATTTTTTAGGAGCAACTTATGATGCATGGAATGCAACGTGTCGCACAAACAGAAGAAGAATCAGCAGAAAAAACAATCCAAGTGGTTTGGCGTTTGGTTAAATACCTTGCGCCCTATAAAAAATATGTTATCACCGCCCTTCTCTTGGTCATTATCAGCGCCGCCACGCAAGGCGCAGGACCTATGCTCATTGGCCGAGCCATTGATGGCGCAATTGCGCAAGGAGATAAAGCAGGATTAGCGAAAATTATCGCCGCTCTCTTTGCCGTCTATGTGATTGCCCTTTTTGCCATGCGATTTCAAATCCGCATGATGACAACTGCGGGGCAAAAAGTACTCGCAGATTTGCGCGCCGAAGTTTTCAACAAACTTCAAGCCCTGCACCTTCAATACCTTGAAGGCAGTCAAGCCGGTGATTTAATGAGCCGTCTGAGCAACGATATTGACGCGCTAAATAATTTTCTCAGTCAGTCTCTCGCCCAAATGATTGGTTCAATTTTTGCGCTGGTCGGCATCATGATTGCGATGCTTTCTCTGAACTGGAAATTGGCGCTAGTTTCCTTGGTCGTTATTCCTATTGCTTTTTATATCACCAAGATTTTCTCTGGTCTCTCTCGTCGCGCTTTTCGCAAAACTCGAACCACTATCGGCGATGTCTCTGCCGAGATGGAAGAACAAGTCTCTGGTGTAAAAGTGGCGCAGGCCTTCAATCGCACTGAGCGCAATGTGGGTGAATTTGCCAAACGAAACGCCGCAAATCGTGATGCTAATGTTAGCGCAACGCGCATTACTTCGGCTTTTTCCCCCGCAATGGATGTTCTCTCCACCCTCGATCTTGCTCTTGTCTCTGCTTATGGTGGTTTTCTCGCCATTTCGGGCGCAATTAGCATCGGCACAGTGGTCGCTTTTATTCAATATGTGCAAAATTTCTTCCGTCCCATCCAAACCGTAGCGCAGATGTGGACAGTCGCCCAATCTGCTTTTGCCGCAGCCGAGCGTATCTTTTTTCTTTTAGATAAGGATATAGAGTTGCTCGATGGCAAAGAGCAGATGCCCAGAATTGAAGGGCGTGTTCGCTTCGACGACGTCAGCTTCGCCTACGATGCGGACGTGAGTGTGCTTGATTCTGTTTCTCTAGACGTGATGCCCGGCGAAACAGTTGCGCTCGTTGGTCCCACCGGCGCAGGAAAAACGACCATCGTGGGCTTATTGGCGCGTTTTTACGATGCGCAAGAAGGTCAGATTCTCATAGATGGACATGATCTTCGAGATGTAACCCAACACAGTCTTCGCTCACAGATGGGAACAGTTACTCAAGACCCCTTCCTCTTCTCTGGCTCAGTGATGGATAATATCCGTTACGGGCGGCTCAATGCTACAGACGAAGAAGTTCTTGAAGCCGCTAAAGCGGCAAATGCTGATGACTTCATCCAAAAGATGAACGAAGGCTACCAAACCAATGTCGGGGAGCGTGGCGGTCTTTTATCTCAAGGACAAAGGCAACTCATCGCCATCGCCCGTGCGCTTTTGGCCGATCCGCGTATCTTAATCCTAGATGAAGCCACTGCCAGCATCGACACTCGTACAGAAAAACTGATACAGGGTGCTTTGGACAGATTGTTAGAGGGACGCACATCTTTTGTGATTGCCCACCGCCTCAGCACTGTCAGAAATGCCGACCAGACCTTGGTGCTAGAAGGCGGCACAGTTGTTGAGCGCGGCACCCATGCTGACCTGCTTGAAGCTGATGGGCTTTACGCCGAACTTTACCATCGCCAGTTTTATACGCCGCCAAATGAACTGCCTCTGGCAGAGTAAATAATTATCTGATACGAACCCCTTTCTCAGCGAGGAAGGGGTTCGTGCGTTAAGGGTGTTTTGCTTTATAATCTTCATATTACCCCTCTTACTTATAATATCTGAGAAGTCTCATGCCAAAAAGAGTCCAATATATAGACATCGCCAAGGGAATCGGCATCTTGCTCGTTGTGCTGGGGCATAACGATATGAATGCCTATCATCCTATGCTGCATCGTTTTATTTACGCCTTTCATATGGCCTTATTTTTCTTCTTATCGGGCATATTTTTTAATCCCGATCGGGATTTCAAAACACTTTTCAAAAAACGTTTTGCTGGCCTAATCAAGCCTCTTATATTTTCAATTTTGCTGATTTATGGCATTTCGGTTTTCTTCGGGAAAATGAGTTTTATCACAGCTGGTGGACGAATACTAAAATCACTTTATATGACAGGCCCCTACCTCAATTGGGTGCAACTTTGGTTTTTACCACTTCTTTTCCTCGTCAACCTCTATGCTTTTTTCTTCTATAAATTCACCAAATCTATAAAAAAAGATTGGATTCGTTGGATAATTCTCCTTATTACCTTGTGGATTGGCACTTTATATCTGCCTTATATGTGGACTCTTGATATTGAGCTTTTTGGCAAATCTCTAAGTTTATACGGTATGCCAGCAAACGTGGATTTGATCTTGCTTGCCGGTTTTTACTTTATCCTCGCCCGAGAAGCCTACCGCGCCCTGCCCGAATCGTTTTTTGCCTCGAAAATCACTTTTTTTGCTTCGGCTCTAGTTCTCTTTACTATGGTCTTCACCCTAGATATTCCTGTAGATTTTAATATGCGTCTTTATACATCGTTGACACTCAACACCATTGAAGCAGTGGCTGGGATTATCTTTATTCTCTCTTTCTCCAAGAAAATCGAGCAGTACTCAAGCCGATTAACAAGTATATTTTCTTATATAGGTGGTTTGACGCTCAGCATCCTCGTCTTTCATGTTCCCATCCAAGAAATGGTTAATAATAAACTTAATCCCTTTATGGGCCAAAGTGATCTTACAATCTTCCTTGCTTATCTTGCTGGGGTGCTGGGACCTATTTTCATCCACGAATTTTTCATTGCCCCAAATCCTCGTGTAGGTGCATGGTTTGGGATGGGAAAACAAAAAAGCTCATGAAAATATATGAGTTTGTATAAAACTTTGTGGACTTCTGATTTAATCTATAGCTCTTATAAAAAGTATCTCTAATCTCAGCAGCCTAAATTTTTCTTGCTTGTTTTGATTATAGAATTTTGCTATACTGACTATATTACTCAACTTACCCCAATTTATAGGAGAAGAAAATGAAGTACCGATTAGCAAAACCCTTTTTATTTTTAATTGCTTTTATTCTTATCGTAGGCTTGGCATGCAGCGTACAACTAACAGATGATCCAGAGCCAGAAGTAGAACCAGAAGGTCCTTCAGCACCTGCTGAAGAAGTTGCCTCCCCTGTTCCTCCGCCACCAACAGATATTCCGGCACCTGTTGCCCAAGAATTCTATACAGAAGAATTCTCTGGTGATACCAGCATGTGGACTTATTTCCTCATTGATGCTAATCAGGCAACGCCAATTTTTGTAGAAGAAGATTTCGGCACTATGTATGTGGGTACAGAGGATGAACGCCTTGTTTTTAATCTTGAAAGCGAAGGGCAATGGCCTTATGCAACTTATAATGCTTTTGAATATGAAGATGTTCGAATTGATGTAGTAGCCGAAAATCGTGGTGTGAATAATAATAACGTCAGTTTGATTTGTCGCCACACAGATGCTGGTTGGTATGAATTTAATATCGCAAATAATGGCTTATATTGGGTTTATTATGCCGAGATGTTAGACAATGGCAAAATTGTTTATCATGAGCTCAATAATGGTGGTTCAAATAAAATCAAAATGGGTAAAGAGCAAAACGAATATAGCATTATCTGTCAAGGAACTAATTTATCTCTTTATATTAATGGGAATGAGACGAAATCTTTTTCAGAAAGCAGATTTGCAATTAGGAGTGGGAAAATTGGCGTCGGTGTTGCATCTTTTGCGACTTTGCCTGTGAATGTTGAGATTCACTCAGTTACTATCAGCCAACCCTAATTTTTCAATAAATCAAGAAACTTTATCCCCGAAAGGTTTCAATCTTTCGGGGATTTTTTTATTTAATTCCCTCGCTTATGCTTTTTTTACTTTAAGTTAACAATATTCTTGCATCTATCCATTATCCTTTAGCTATTACTTTAGAAAAAATCATTAAAATACATCTCTTAATAGGAGCGAAAAATGAGCAAAATTATAGGCATTGATCTTGGAACAACCAATAGTGTAGTTGCCGTTATGGAAGGTGGAGATCCTACCGTTATTACCTCTGCTGAGGGTGGGCGCTTAATCCCCTCTGTGGTGGCTTTTAATAAAAATGGCGAGCGTCTCGTTGGACAAACCGCGAAGCGTCAGGCAGTTATTAATTCAGAGAATACCATTTACTCTATTAAACGCTTTATTGGCCGTCGTTTCGACGAGACAGAGACTGAGCGTGGCATGGTGCCCTTCGAAGCCGTAGCAGGTTCAAATAAGGACGTTCTCGTTAAAATCCCGATTACGGGCAAAGAATATAGCCCCCAAGAAATTTCGGCAATGATTCTCGCTAAACTCAAATCGGATGCCGAAGCTTATCTTGGTGAAAAAGTTACCCAGGCTGTGATTACCGTTCCCGCATATTTCAATGATAGTCAACGCCAAGCTACAAAAGACGCAGGCAAAATTGCGGGATTAGAAGTGATGCGAATCATCAACGAGCCAACTGCATCTGCGCTGAGTTATGGATTAGATAAAAAGGCAGACGAAACTATCCTTGTATTTGACTTGGGTGGCGGAACCTTCGACGTTTCTGTGTTGGAAGTTGGTGATGGTGTTATCGAGGTCAAGGCAACTAACGGCGATACTCATCTTGGTGGCGATGACTGGGACCAAGCTATAGTCAACTGGGCTGCGGATGAATTTAAAAAAGATCAGGGGATTGACCTAAGAAAAGATAAACCTGCGCTTCAGCGTTTGCGTGAAGCTTCAGAAAAAGCAAAAATCGAACTTTCGACAGTGCAAGAAACAGAAATCAATTTGCCCTATGTTACGGCAGATGCTTCTGGTCCTAAACATTTGCAATTGAAGCTAACCCGAGCAAAATTTGAACAAATGACCGAAGAATTGCTCAATCGCTGTAAAACACCTTTTGAAGCTGCTCTTAAAGATTCTGGGATGAAAGCCAGTGAATTAAATGAAGTCGTTTTGGTTGGTGGCTCAACTCGTATGCCAATGGTGCACGAATTGGTACGGAAATTGACTGGCAAAGAAGCCCATAAGGGTGTAAATCCTGACGAAGTTGTGGCAATTGGTGCTGCAATTCAAGCTGGTGTTCTTAGTGGTGATGTAAACGACATTTTGCTCTTAGATGTTACTCCCCTCTCTTTGGGCGTAGAAACAATGGGCAATGTGATGACCGTGATGATTGAACGCAATACCACCATCCCCGTGCAAAAAACCGAAGTTTACTCTACGGCAGCAGATAACCAGACAGCAGTAGATATCCACGTTTTGCAAGGTGAACGTCCAATGGCTGGTGATAATATGACTTTAGGCCGCTTCCGCTTAGATGGTATTCCGCCTGCACAACGTGGTATTCCGCAAGTTGAAGTAACCTTCGATATTGATGCAAACGGTATTATCAATGTTGCTGCTAAAGATAAAGCAACAGGCAAAGAACAAAAAGTGACTATCACAGCTTCTACTAATCTGGACAAGAGTGATATTGACCAAATGGTCAAGGATGCAAAAGAGCATGAAGCTGACGACAAGAAGCGCCGTGAACTAATTGATTTGAAAAATGGTGCCGATAATCTTAGCTATCAAACAGAAAAAACCCTCAAAGAATTGGGTGATAAAGTTTCAGATGGTGATAGAAAAGATATTGAAGCAAAAGTTGAGACCCTTAAGAAAGCGGCTGAAGGTGATGATGCCGCGAGTATCAAAGGAGCTACTGAAGAACTACAAAATGCCTTCAATGCAATTAGCGAGCAACTCTATCAGCAAGAAGCACAAGAGCAGGCTCCTCCCGTTGAAGGAGAAGCAACTCCTGAAGATGGTGATGATGACGTTGTTGAAGGTGAAGTTGTAGAATAGACAGTCTTTAGTGAAGTAGGACATATAATTAAAACAGGTGACTATGAAAATAGTCACCTGTTTTTTTCTTAAGTAGACCCGATAGTTCTTTAGATCTTATATAAAGAAAAAAGCCGCTGAATTTTCAGCGACTTTTATTTTTAAAACAGCAAACGACTGGATGAGGGGGGCATCCAGTCGTTTGCTGCTAATATAATACATCAAAGTTTTTTAAAAAGCAAGTTTAAAGTATTAGAAAAATATAATATTTTAAAGACAAATCTAAAGACTTGAATAAGTGCCCCAGATGAGAGTCGAACTCACAACCTATCGCTTAGGAGGCGATTGCTCTATCCAAATTGAGCTACCAGGGCTAGCGCGTGTGATTATAGCATTTCTAAAACTTGATGCCAAGCAAAAAAAGTTGATTTGATGATAAAATCTATTATTCATAAATTACTTAATCAAGGGAAAACCTCGTGGATAAAACTGTAAATTCATCCAAAGAACCAGAAGAGGCAAAAGAGCCTAAAAAACCGAATAAGCAAATAGGGCATTATGAGATAAAATCGGAATTGGGGCGCGGGGGAATGGCAACAGTTTATCTTGGTTACGACAAACGTTTTGAACGTGAAGTTGCGGTTAAAGTGTTGCCGGTTGAGTTCTTGCATGACCCTCAATTTAGCGTGCGTTTTCACCGTGAAGCAAAAACAGTTGCGGCCTTAGAGCACCCTGCGATTGTGCCTGTTTATGATGTGGGGGAGTCAGAAGAAGGCTTACACTATTTTGTAATGCGCTATATGGATGGTGGCTCTTTGGCTGAAAAACTCGCCAAAGGCGATATTAGTCTTAAAGAAGTAGCGCGTATTGTTAGTATCATTGCCCCAGCTTTAGATGACGCTCATGAAAAAGGGATTATTCATCGCGATCTTAAGCCTGCCAATATCTTATTCGATCAACGTGGTCGCCCCTACCTTTCTGATTTTGGGATTGCTAAGATTAGTGGGGCCCAACAAGATGTAACTGGTAGCGCAATTATTGGCACTCCTGCTTATATGTCTCCAGAGCAAGCACAAGGTAAAGAGGTGGATGGCAGAAGCGATATTTACGCGCTGGGCGCAATTATTTACCGTATGCTTACAGGCACCCGTCCTTACAGTGGCGACACCCCCATGAGCATGGCTATTAAACACATCACCGACCCCACGCCAGATATTCTCGAGGATAACCCCGCATTACCCCTTGCTATGAGTGCTTTTATTTATCGTGCAATGGAAAAAGACCCCGATGCACGCTTCCAAACTGCGGTAGAGTTAGCGAATATCCTTGATGCTCTTGCTAATCATAAAAGTACAGAAGGTCTTAAAACGCTTTCTAGTCACACAAAACTTTCTATGACAAAAATAGGGGCAAAAATAGCAGTCCCGCCAAAGAAAGAGAAAAAGAAAAAAGTTGGCTGGATTTTTGGAATTATTGCCTTGCTAGCGTTGGCGGGATTAGGTTTTGCTCTCAAAGCTTTTCTCCCCGCTGATGTTGTGGAACGCACGCCAAGCCCAACTTTACGCGTGGCTTCAACATCTCCGCCCAATACACTTGTTCCTCCCTCTCTTACCCCAACATCTCCCCCTGTCCCAACAGAAGCTGATCTCCCAACAGAGACTCCCGTACCTGCTAACAATCCTATTCTTGGGGGTACAGATAAAGTCGCTTTTATTGCAAATAATGAAGTTTGGATGATGAATATTGATGGTAGCGATTTAGAAGTGCTAACCACCGATGGCTCTCAAAAAATAAAATTGCAATGGATGCCAGATGGAAAAACCCTAATATATTTGGTTGGAAAATGTATCCAAACAGTGGATGTCGAAGAAGATCGTGTAGATGTTGTCTCTTGTTTTCAACAAGCAGAATATTTTGAAGCTTTTCAAATCTCCCCTAGCGGAGAGCAAATTGCTATGAGTATAAATAGAGAGCTTTTTATTCTGCCATTCAATCTTGATGAATTGGCAAAAGCTCGTACCCGTTCAGATTTACAAAGAATGGAGGGAGGGTGTTTTTACGCTGGGGAATCGGTGATTGATGTTCGATGGCATGATAATGAAGAGCAGATAGCGATACTCTTTGCAGGCACTTCTCTAGATGGCAACCGCGCAGATTTAATAAGAGTTATCGATATTACGAACTGCCAGTCTGCGGCTTCTGCTGTAGCCACGGGCACGGCTGTTGCAGAAAGTGTAGAAGATGATGACTATAAACTTTTCTTTATAGATCAATTGGATGAGTTTCCTGCCAGCCGTTTTACAATGAGTGGCTATAATAGTAATACGCCTTATATCCCAGAATTTGATTGGGATGGTGATGGTATTTTCTTGATGAATACCTTTAAACGCAATGATGGCTATGGATATTTTTATACCTATAATACGCATTCACATAAGGCCGAGCAGCTAGACCCAGTAGGTGTAAGCACCTGCTGTTATCGTGATGCGCGCTGGAGCCCCGACGGGACGCATTTTATGGTAGCTTATCAGGATATTGCGCTAGGTTCTGCGGCGGATACTTTATTCTATTTTGTCCGTTTCGGGACTTTAGGCTCTGGAGTAAATTATGACCCAATTCCGATGCCGGAGGGCTTCTTTGAAAATCTGAAAGAGATGCCGCAGTTTGCACTGAGACCTGCGGAGCAATAATAAAAAAAGAGCGAGTGTATAGCAGAACACTCGCTCTTTTTTTATTAGAAAACTTCAAAGCATAAAGAGGGGGCCTTTGTGAGTTCATGATTTTTGTTAATGCCAGTAGCTTGAAATAGAACTCCATGCTAAACTCTAGTGTCAATCTTTCGCCAAAAGAGGAGCAAAAAATGAATAAATTGCGTGGACTCAAGCATCGTCAAATTCAATTAGACTTGGACTTATATAAAGTACGTGTTCCTATTGCAGGACTTTCAGACGTATCTTTAAGTGTTATTGATATTAATCCCGAAGATGCCGATGAAACAATCTTCTTTTTGCATGGATTTGCTGGATGTGCAGAGACGTGGGAATATCAAATCAATCATTTTGCACATGAATATCGTGTTATTATCCCCGACTTGCGTGGACATGGTCAGAGTGATGCTCCCTTTTCTCAGTATACGATGGAAGAATTGATAGAAGATATCAATACTATAGCCGATGTGCTTGAGCTTCCTGAAAAATTTACCCTTGTAGGCCATTCATTTGGCGGTTCAGTATGTGTTGAGTATGCTGCTGCGCACCCCGAACGCCTGAAAAACTTAGTGCTTATTGCCACTGCGGGGGAATATCCACTTCCGAAAAGTGCCTCTATTCTTTCAAAAATACCCGTTTCTATTATAAGACCCTTCTGGAAATATCGTCCGCGCTGGAATGCAGAAGTGCATACACTTAAAAGAATGATGCTCAATAATATGGGGAAATGGCAGGCTTGGGACTTATTGCCAAAAATCACCACTCCCACAATGGTTTTAACAGGCCAGTTTGATAGTTATTTTCCACGTTGGGCTTTTGATCGCGTAAGTGAAGGCATTAAAGGTGCCGATATTATTGATGTAGGTGCATCAAAACATAAGGTGCAATTAGAAAGACATGAAGCCGTTAATCGTTCTATTGATCGTTTTGTGCATGTGGGTATGAAAAAAGGTTCTTGGCGAGAAGAAAGCCTAAAGGCAAAATTAGCGCTTACTCGTCCTTGGCTAAAGAGTTATGGCACACATACGCCAATTACTAGCCCTATTCCACGCCAGAGACTTGATAAATTTTTAGAAGCAAGTGCCGCCCGTGTGCCCCACCAAACGGCCACACTTTTTTATGGAGAAAAATTAACGTATAGACAACTAAACCGTCGCGTTAATCAATTTGCTCATGCCTTGCACGGGCTTGGTATTCGCCCTAGAGATCGGGTTATGATTTCGATGCCCAATCTCCCACAAATGATTATTGCTTATTACGCTACGCTCAAGGTTGGTGGCATTGTTGTTTTGCCAAACCCAGATGCAGATGGAAAGCAAATCATTGCGCAGTCTAAAGAAACAGATGCAAAAGTCTTTATCACCTTAAAGGATTTTGCTAATTTAGCAAAAAAAGTGCAAGAGTTTAGTAATGCTAAAATCGTTTTGGCAGATCTTCGGCATGTTGTTTCTGCACGTGTTTATAAAGAATTGGAGAGCCGTTGGGAAGCATCTGGGTATGGTGCACAAGACGACCTTCCTTGGGTTGAAGAAGCAGAAACGATGGAAAGGCTTATGCTAGACACACCCAAAACCCGTCCCGAATTTGAAGGGAGTTGCGACGATACAGCCGCGATACTCTTTACTAGCGGCACAACAGATATCCCAAAAGGTGTTGAGCTTACGCATAGAAATTTAGTAGCTAATGCTCTTCAAACCCGTCATTGGATTCCCGATGTAAAATTTGGCAAAGAAGTCTTTTTGTCGGTGCTTCCACTGTTGCATAGCTACGGCATGACAACGGGAATGAATATCCCTATTGTTATTGGTGCAACGATTATATTACTTCCCGTTTTTGAATTGCAACAAGTTCTTGATCACATCAAAGAATATAAACCAAGTGTTTTCCCTGGTGTTCCATCTATTTATGCGGCAATAAATCATGCGCCTAAAGTACGAGAGTATGGTTTAGGTTCTATTAAAGCTTGTATTAGCGGTGCTGCCCCCCTCCCTGTTGAAGTGCAGGAGGCTTTCCAGAAATTAACGCGCGGGCGTTTGGTAGAAGGTTATGGTTTGACGGAAACCTCACCCGTTACACATGCAAATCCGATGAGTGGTGGGGTCTCCAAAAGTGGTTCAATTGGTGTGCCTATCCCGAATACTGAGGCAAAGATTATCGACCTCTTGACGGATAAAGATCTTCCTCCGGGGCAGGTTGGCGAATTGCTGGTTCGAGGTCCGCAAGTGATGAAGGGCTACTGGCAAGCTGAAGACACGGACGTTTCGCCCTTATCCGATGGTTGGTTGCGGACTGGAGACGTTGCTGTGATGGACGCAGATGGATTCTTCAAAATCATCAGCCGTAAACGAGATACGATTATGGCGGGTGAATTTAGCGTTTATCCACGTGATGTAGAAGAAGTTCTTTATGAAAATTCTAAAGTTTTAGAAGTGGCTGTTGTTGGGGTAAAGCGTAAAGGTTGGCTGAGTAAAAAAGTAAAAGCCTATGTTGTGCCACGTCCAGGAACAACACTCTCTGAAGAAGAGTTGATAGAATTATGCCGCAAACGCCTAGATGAATATGCAGTGCCCTGGGAAATTGAATTTAGAGAAACTTTGCCAAAATCTTTTGTTGGCAAAGTGCTTAGAAGAATGTTGGTGGAAGAATAGATTTTAGACTTTAGTCTGGCAACTTATAATAAAAATGGACAAAGCTTTTTTAATACGAATTGCAGTAATAACGGCTTTAACAGTTCTCGTTACTTTTGGTGTTGCGCTGTGGCTAAAACCAGAGTGGTTAATTTCTCATTTGCGCAAACAGTCCCCTGATGTTCTCTATTCTGTAGAAACAGAGCAGAAAATTGTAGCGCTAACAATTGATGATGGCCCAGATGCTTGTGGCTCTCCGAGAATTTTAAATATTCTTGAAAAATATGATGCACATGCTACCTTTTTTTTGATTTCGGATCATATAGCAGGCAATGAAAAATATGTTGAGCGAATGATAGCAGATGGGCATGAGTTGGGGAATCATCTTACCGAAGACCGTGCAAGCATTGAACTGAGTAAAGAAGAGTTTGAGCGCGAATTGCTAGAAGCCGATGAAGCAATTTCTCTCTACGAAAAACCCAAATGGATACGCCCAGGTTCTGGCTGGTATAACGATGAGATGCTGGCAACGATAGAAAAGCATAATTATCATTGTGCCTTAGGCAATGTTTATCCCTATGACCCCCAAATCAGTATTTACTGGTTTTCTGCTTATTATGTTCTAGGGAATGTAAAGCCAGGTTCTATTATTGTCTTGCATGACTATAATAGGCGCGGTGGGCGCACCACAAAAGCGCTTGAAATTATTTTGCCAAAATTAGAAGAACGTGGCTATAAGGTGGTTACTTTATCTGAGTTAGTAGGGGAATAATAATTTAAAAGGCTCTCTCTAAATGGCCTTAAAGAGAGAGCCAGTATAAAAATCTAGAAAAATTACGAAGAAAGCCGAGTTTTTTATTTAGAAAGAACTGCTCGAACCACAAACCTATCTACGCCCCCAAATTTATATTTATAACGCTCATCACCGCGCATGAAATCGAATTCAGCACGTTTGTTTTCATTTGCCCATTGAAGCAAATAGCCAAGCAAAACCCAGCCTACCGATAAATCTCTAAATTTCAAATCCATCCCTGAGTTATAAACCCAAATACGATTTCCGTAATCAAAATTGAGGTAGCCTGCTGCTTTTTCTCCATCTACCTCGAGAAAAGCAAGTTGTAGCCAGCCAGCCTTAAAAGCAGCGTGGATAGTTGCTTTCATTTGCGATTTCATCAAAGTTGTTAGAAAAGCCTGTTTTGCAGGGTCTTGTGCCATAAGTTGGCAACAGGCTTCGATATTAGCATCTAATTTTTCAGGGTCATCGGCAATATACCAAGTAATCTCTCGTTCATCTGCTGCGGCACGGCGCATTTTGCGACGAATTTCATGACGTTGTTTTTTCTTAACGCTCATTAGATATTCATCAAAATCGCCGGGTAATTTTGCATAAGGCGCGGGCTGGAGAGTTTCTTGATTGAAATGCCAGCCACGTAATTTTGCTTCTTCTTCGAGAGTTGCAAGGGTAGCAGAGCCCTCAACAATATTTTGTAAATCTAGCATATCCCAGCTTAGATTATCATGTGAATCAAGAAAATCTAATAAGCCATGTATGAACTCTACTAAATTATCTTTTTGGATGATGAAATCTAGAAAGTCTGATATTTCTATGCTGCCCAAAAAAAGCAGTTTTTTTGAGCCTTCATGCGTGGTTGAAAAAAAAGGGGCAATGCCAATCAATTCATCATCTTGATGCGCGGTGATAATCGAAAGCTCTCCCAAATCCCATTCTCCGCCACCAAGCGAATCCCACCACGCGAGAAGATATTCATGTCGCAAAAAAGGGAGGTTAGCAATGCTCTTAGCAAGGAGTGCATTCCACTCAGGAGCAAGTTTTTTAAAGTTTTCTACAGTGTCAATAAGAGTATATTTCATTTTTTTATTACCATTTTAAAAACCTTTTTATTTCTCATATTTTAGATTTTATCTCTTCGATTTTACCAGTATAATATAGGCACTGGAAAATAGACGTGCCTAAAACATTTGACCTTACCCTCCTCCCCCTTTATCGTTTTCGTGGCAATGAGATGCCCTCATCGCCAGGCTTATTGGCGTTAACTCCACCGCGCCGAAAAGCGCGTAGCCGTGCGAATGATATGCTCATTATGCATCTTGTCTTGGGTGGAAACGCGCTTTTTTCAACAGCTAGTTATTTGCAAATGACAACTGCTGCAGCAAAAGAATTTTATAATACGCCTGGTTCGGTAACAGCTGCATTACGTGCGACAGCCATCACTATCAATAGTGATTTATTAGAGCGCAATATGGAAGCAAGTGGACAGGGGCGTTATACATTAGCCACCCTTGTTTTAGGCGTAGTGCGTGGGGAGCAACTATATCTCTTAGAAGCAGGCCCCGTACATGCTTATTGGATGGCAGGAGATGAGCGGAAGGATATTCACGACCCCGATATGGCCGGGCGCGGATTAGGATTAGGGCAAGCGACTAAATTTTATCTCTCTCAACTTTCGCTTCGTACGCGGGGACGCTTGCTTATTGCCCCCGAACTTCCTGATGGTTGGATGCCGATTTTAAAACGCGATAATAACTCAGCATCATTAGAGACAATTCGTAGTGTCCTGTTGCGACAGAGTATGGACGACCACAATGCAGTGCTAATCGAAATGCAATCTGGGCGTGGGGCAATAACCGTGTTGAAACCAGTGCAGTCATCTAAGCCAACTTTGGCAAGTATCTCGCGTAAAATGTCAGCTGAACCAGCCCCAGAAAAAGAAGAAGCAGAAATAGTAATAGAAGAAAATATAGAAGTTGAAGTAGAAAGCCATCAGCCGGAACCTGCTCCTATCTCTACCTTTGATACTGAAGAACCAGCTGCTCAGGCGGCACCAAGTGTCCATACCGAGAGCAAACCTCCACAAGAAGGTTCTGTATTTGATTCTATCCCACGTAAAAAGCCAGAAATAATTCCCGGCCCTGAAGGAACCCGAGAGACAGAAATCCCAGAAGAAGAGCTTATCAGCTCGCCCTCACCTCAAACCTTTGAAGAAGTAGAAGAGTCTGAAATCAAAATTAAAGAGGAGAAAGTAGATAAGGGACCCTCTCTAAGTGAAATTCTTGCACGCCAGAGTGCGCGTAGTTTAGCGCGTAGCATACAAATAACACGCACAGGAAAAGATTGGCTAAAAAATCTTTTAACTACGATGATGCCCCGTATTTTGCCCACAGATGATTCGAATGCCCCATTGAGGTTGCCTAATTGGGTTATGGGACTAATAGCGGTCATTATTCCCATTGTGGTGGTCACAATTTCAAGTGTGGTTTATTTCCGTTTTGGGCGTGATATTCAATATGAAACTGCATTTGCTGAAGTAGAGGTAGCGCGAGTACGGGCACTTGAAGAAGACGACGAAATTGCACAAAGAACTGCCTGGCTAGAAACAATAGATAAACTTGATATTGCTGAGGAATACGATAAAACTGAAGAAAGCGAAGCTAGACGATCTGAAGCGCAAAGCCACTTAGATATTTTATTAGGTATTCGAAGGCTTAATTTTCAGCCAGTGGTAGATAATTTACCGCGTGGTATTGAAATTAAAGCAATGGTAGCTACAGATACCGAACTTTTTATGCTTGATGGTAATACAGGAAAAATTTTACGCGCTTTTTTGGTGAGTAACGGCTATCAATACGATGATAAATTTAATTGTGAAAGCGGTGAATATAATGGCAAAAATATTGGTTCACTAATTGCTTTGCAATCTTTACCTAAAACAAATGCTATGGGGGCTACGGTTATGGGGATAGATGCACAAGGCGGTCTAATATATTGTTCAGCAAACCAAATTCCACAGGCTATGGAATTAATAGAACCCCCTGTAGGATTAAAAGAAATCACAGCTATTTCACTAGATTCAGATGTCTTATATATTTTAGATGCTCCCTCACGTGAGGTTTGGGCTTATAGTGGTCGTGCCTCTACCTTTATAGACTACCCAACATCCTTTTTTACCCAAGCTCCAGAATATATTGAGAATACTGTTGATATGAGCGTAAAAGGAAGTGATCTATATTTGCTCTATAACGATGGGCATTTAGCAAGTTGCACCTATAGTTTGCTCGATTCTGTGCCTACGCGTTGTATTAACCCCGTTGAACTTGTTGATGAACATCCCGCTGCTGGTGGCGGTAATAATTTTGGGCAAGCACTTTTTAAAGAAATGCATATCTCGACCCCACCCGATGCTGCTCTCTTACTTTTTGCACCAGATACACAAGCTGTCTTCCGCTTTAGCCCACGTTCATTTTCTCTTCAGAACCAACTTGAACCTATCGAAGGTTCTATCCCCGAGGGCAGCTTAAGCGCAATGGCATCAAATCCTGGTCATATTCTTTTTATGGCACAAGGTGATAAAGTTTATATGGTCTCTGATATTCAGTAGGATGCCTTAGCACCACAAAAATTAAGTTTTTTTACTTGCATTTTCCTATTGGATTAGAAACCTTCCGCAGGAGTTACCATGTCATTTTTACTTAAATTACTTAGAAAATTATTTGGACTTTCTAAGCCGAGCGTGGCCCTAAAACCTGATCCCGTTAAAGATACATCTATTGAGCCTACATATCGTAGCGTTAACCGTGTTTTAAATATTGTCTATAATCCCACGATGAACGCCGCAACTGGCGAAAAGCTGACAGACCAATCTGGCTGGCAAAATCCAGACGATTTAGCCGTAGGCTTTTCTTCCGATATTCTCCAAACCAGCCATGGTATGGCACGTTATGAAATTGTAGAGCGCATAGAAGTAGATGCTTTTCCCGTGCTAAAAGATGGTTTTCGTTATGCCCCATCTTTGTATTTAGATGCTTTGCACGGAGTTACCCCACCTCATCAACCTTATGACGTAGATTATGCCGCTATTTTAGAAGAATTTAATATCGTTGAACGTATTGAAAATGATGAGATAGATGAAGTTTGGGTTTTTGCTTTCCCCTACGGAGGATTTCATGAATCCGTTATGGCGGGTAAAGATGCATTTTGGTGTAATGCACATCCTTTAGAAAACACAAATCATATTTCACGACGTTTCATTATTATGGGATTTTCTTATGAGCGTGGGGTTGGTGAAATGCTCGAATCTTTTGGGCATAGGCTTGAATCTATGATGGAGAAAACTTTTTCTAAAAAACATGGTGAAGCAAATTTATGGGAACGTTATACACGTTACGATAAGAGGAATCCTGGGCAAGCAGAGGTTGGCAATGTCCACTTTGCGCCAAATAGCGAAAGAGATTATGACTGGGGGAATATGAAAGAAGTGCCAAGCTATTGTGATGATTGGCTAAATTTCCCTGATTTCAAAGGTCAGTTAAATCAAGTCAACGCTGATGACTGGGGAAATGGTGATATACGCTTGCATCACCAATGGTGGCAAAAACGTATCCCACATGTGGCAGGTAGGCAGAATGGTATTCATAATAATTGGTGGCAATATATTATGAATGCAAATGAAGTGGATATTTAATAACGCTTTTAAAAAAGTATTTTTTCAAAAAAGCTATTGCGTATTACGCAGTAGCTTTTTAATTTTTCTCCCAAATTTGATATAACCCCAAATTGCCTGTAGAACCATCTGAATAAAAACTGTCTATAATCCTGAAACCGCTCATTTTGGCGAGATATGTTAATTCATCTTCACTGTAGTGATGGGCATAGCGGATGCCGAATCCGCCCCTTCTCCAATCAAGGAGGTAGTCACCTTCATCTATTTCTTTTTCGGAGATATTGACTAAATCCCAGTTTAGGATTCTTTTTCTTAATCGCTCAGAGTTGAGAAATTGCCAATTTGAGAATATAAACTGACCATCATCTGCGAGATATTGGTGTATGTTTTTTAGTATCTCTAAACGAGTTTCTTCTCCCGGAATATGGTGTAGCACTGCAAAGGCCGTAATTATCGAGTGTTTTTCATTAATTATTCCCCACTCTTTTTCTGTGATATCTAATGCTGAAAATTGGGCAGGAAAATCTTCGGGGACTAATCTGGCGGCTGTGAGCAGAGGCAAGCTGAAATCCACGCCGTGATAGGGAGCGGTATGACCAGCCTCCGCTAATTGGCGGGCAAACTCTCCGTTGCCGCACCCTAAGTCTAAGATGCTGCTATCCCGCCCTATCCCATTTAGTATTTTTCTCACCCCAGATTGTATCCTTCCACGTGTGGCAGAGAACTCTTTGCCGAATGTCTGATAAAATTGGTTATTGATATCTACTATTTTTCTTATAACTTCTATTTTCATAATCTTATTATATCCTGAGAGTTGCTGTGTCTGATAAAGAACGTTGGTTGAAATCTCGTGAAATTACATCTGAAAAAATGCGCTTGGCACGTTTAGCCCTGTCTGAAATTATTGAGGGCGAGGAAACGTTATCTGCTATTAAGCATCATCCTACTAAGACAGGTTATATTGGTAAAAATGTTTTGGTGGCCGCATATAATGCGATGGTAGACGCCAGTGAGATAGTGCCAAGCAATGAACTTTTAGCGCAAATTCGTATGAAGCCTGTGCGGACGCTTTCGGGGGTGACAACGGTAACGGTGCTAACAAAGCATTATCCTTGCCCCGGTGAGTGTATTTTTTGCCCAGATGATATACGAATGCCGAAATCTTATTTGCCTGATGAGCCAGGTGCAATGCGGGGCTTGCATCATAAATTTGATCCTTTTGAGCAAGTATCTTCAAGATTAGAAGCCTTGCGCGCAGTCGGGCACCCGACAGATAAGATTGAGCTACTGATTTTGGGTGGAACATGGAGTTCATATAAGCGTGATTATCAGGAATGGTTTATAACTCGCTGTTTTGATGCTTTAAATCATAAAGACTCTGAGAGCGCTGTGACAAATCTTAAAGAAGCGCATGAAATTAATGAAAAAGCCCAGCATCGCAATGTAGGCTTAGTCGTAGAAACCCGTCCAGATGAAATCACACCTGAGGAATTAAAATGGTTCCGCTATTTGGGCGTGACGAAGGTGCAAATGGGGGCACAAAGTTTAGATGATGAAATCTTGGCACAGAATAAACGCGGACATACTGTGGCAGAATTATATGAGGCGATGTCATTGCTTCGTGCAGGCGGCTTTAAACTTGTGCTTCATTGGATGCCAAACTTGCTTGGTGCAACTTTGGATTCTGATAGCGAAGATTTTTTGCGCCTTTGGGATGGTATTTCCCCCGATGAGTTGAAAATATATCCTACTCAATTATTAGAGAATACAGAATTACACGAAGCCTGGAAGTGTGGCGAATATCATCCTTATAGCATGGAAGAGTTAATTGCTTTAATTGCTGATGTTAAAACAAGCATTCCACGTTATTGTCGTGCAAATCGGGTTATTCGTGATATTCCTTCAACAAATGTAGTAGCGGGGAATAAGCGAACAAGTTTACGGCAGGATGTGCATAGAGAAATGGCAGAGCGTGGCACAAAATGTGAATGTTTACGTTGCCGTGAAGTGCGTGGTCAAAAAATTGAGATTGAGAAGCTGAAGATGGATGATTTAGTTTATCAAACTAGTCCGCGCTCTCTTCTAGCTTCCCCTGAAGGGGAAGGAGCAGAAGAACATTTCATCTCCTTTATTACTCCTGACGATAAAGTGGTCGGATTTTTGCGTCTCTCTTTGCCCGATAAAAACGCACCGAAACTTGGCATAAAAGACTTAGAAAATTCAGCAATTATCCGCGAGGTGCATGTTTATGGTCAGTCACTGAAAGTGGGCGCAGAGAAAGAGGGCGCGGCACAACATGTTGGTCTCGGCACACGGCTGGTCAAGATTGCCGAGCAAGTGGCCAACGAGCACGACTTCGAGAAAATCGCTGTTATTTCTGCAGTAGGAACACGAGGCTATTATATAGATCGTGGTTTTACGCGCGGCGAATACTATCTAGTCAAAGAGATTAAATAATATGGCTGATATTTTCCTTTTTATTGGGGCTGGTTTAGTAACAGGTTTCTTAATTGGGCTGACGGGGATGGGCGGGGGTGCATTAATGACCCCCTTCTTGCTTACAGTTATGAAGTTTGATCCGATTTTAGCAGTCGGCACAGACCTTGCCTTTGCGGCAATCACAAAAATTATCGGTGGGATTGGGCATCATCACGAGAGCAAAATTTCACTTAAGCCGGTGCTGTGGATGGCTACGGGGAGCATTCCTGCATCTATCCTTGGCTCTCAATATATTTTGAGTCATTCAGAGGATCGTCAACTTATCGATGAATTTCTCCCTAATTTATTGGGGTGGACCTTGGTTATTGTGAGCGTCATCATTCTTGCACGAACCTTTCGTTTTTTAGGGCCCAAAAAAGAGAGAGAAGTTCGTTACCCTCCCCCTTGGGCATTGGTTGTGATTGGCGCAATTGGTGGCATCTTGGTGGGGATGACATCCATTGGCGGGGGAACAGTTATCATGGCTTTATTATTGCTCTTCTTCTCTATGCCGCTAAATTATATGGTCGGATTAGATGTAATGCACGGTGCCTTGCTGGCTATTATCAGTGCCTTTAGCTATATATTTGCAGGACAAACGGATTGGAGTTCGGTTGGGTTGCTGCTCATCGGCTCTTTGCCTGGTGTTTGGCTGGGGGCGAAGACAGTGCATAGAATTAATCTCTTGCTCGTACGTGGTATTTTAGGCATACTAGTTTTAGGTGCAGGAATTCAGCTATTACTTGGAGGGGGAGGACATTAAAATGAGAAATTTTTCTTCGGGAGGTTTTTATGGATAATAAGATATTGCTTGTTACAAATGGATGCACTCAAGGGTGGGCAACTATTCAATATGCAACAGAAATGGCAAAAATAATGAAAATGCCACTTACGCTTCTGGGTATTGTTGAAAAGTTTGATATGGAACATCCAGTAGAAGAGATCTTTAGCCGAGCAGTTAGCTTATTTCAAGAAAAGAAAATTGCCTACGACCTACAACTTGTAAATGGCGATACCGAAGATGTTTTAGAAAAAATGAGCTGGGATGATAAAACCTATCTTTTTGTAGGTCCTCTAGGTCGTTCACAATTTCGTCAATGGTTTGTGGGGCGCTCGTTCAGAAAAATCTTAGAGAAAGTATCGAGTCCTATTTTTTATGTGCGCGAGGCACGTTTGCCAATAAAAAAAATTCTAATGTGTTTTGGTGGGCTAGATTATACGAGCAATGCCGAAAAAATTGGACTTGAAATTGGGCGGCGCGCTGGTGCTGAAGTAAAATTTTTGCACGTTGTCCCCCCTGTAGAATCAGAGCACTTACCAACCCAAGAAACAGAAAAAAAACCTGAAAAGTTAATAGATAAAAAACCTGCTAAAACATTGGAAAAAGCCCAAGAACATGCCGATGACGAAGGTGTTGAAACAAATATTGTTGTACGGCAAGGAAATATCGTTCAACAAATTATAGAAGAATTGGAAACACAAAATTATGATTTGGTTTGTATGGGGTCATCCTTTAGTCATCCTGATAAATTACGCCAATATTATGCTCCTAATGTGACAGCCGAAGTTGCAGAAGCAGTTAATTGCCCTATTTTATCAGCGCGGGCTAAATTAAAATAAATTTTTATCAACGTGGTAATTTGCAGACATAAAAAAGGCACAACGCAAAGCGTTGTGCCTTTTCATTACTAAGTATTAGGATGTTTTTACGTAAAAATTTTAGTTTGGTGCAGCTTTATTTTCCCATTCTGAAATTGCTTCACGAATGAGATCTTGAATGCCTTGTTCGGGAATTTCATCGAGCCATTTATACTCTTTAAGCCCAACTTGAAAAATAAGCTCTCCGCTCAAAGAAGCACGTAAATGAACACCATGTTTAGCAAAAGGGCTTTCTTTTAAATTTTCTTGTAAAATAAGTTCTATTTGCTCAACCATGCTTAATTCTAGGAAGTCGTTTTTATCGCTTGCTTCACCCATTTTGTTTTCTTGACTGAGGGGCAAAATGCTAGGCTGAGGCGTCTTAACAGGTATGGTTGGGGAAAGAGGTGCAGGGGGTTGCACAACTTTATGACCATCTAGCCAAGGGCGTAGAGAAAGTACCAAACTTAATAGATACTCACGTTGCTCTACGCTAAGGTCAGATTTATATTCAACCATCTCCCCTTTTACGCGAAGTTTTAATGCACCAGAAACACGCTTAAATATCGTTAAAACTTCTGGCTCTAGTTCATCTATCTCAAATGCAGAAGGTATTTCTTCTTTTTTTGCTTCACTCCCTTCTTTTTCCTCAGCAAAAAGACTTTCTTCTTCATCTTCTTTTTTATTGTTTTTTAGAGCCACTTCTAATAAGCCTAAAAAATATCCCACAACCCCAACAGCAACTAGAACGCCTATCATTGGCCAACTTAATTCCATTTTTCTGCTCCAGATTTATTAGCTTATTCTTTTTGACATTGCGGGCAAAAATGTGTGCCACGCTGTCCAACAGTAGTTTTTTTGATGGGGCTTCCACATTTAAAGCAAGGTTTATTTTTGCGCCCATAAACCTGTAGATAGTTTTGGAAGTCACCGCCGCGATAAATCCAATCAATGGATGTGCCATTTCGCGCGATGCCCTCTCTTAGCACCTTACGGATGCTTTTCCACAGGATTTGAGCTTGTTTCTCTTTAATTAAATCAGATTTGGTGAGGGGATGCAAATCCGCCAAATGTAATGCTTCATCTGTGTAGATATTGCCCATCCCGGCGATAAAATGCTGGTCAAGCAAAAGTGGTTTTATCTGACGTTTATGTCCCTGTAATTTTTCATAGAGCATTTCTGCTCTAAAGGCATCATCTAGTGGTTCTGGTCCTAGCTTCCCTAAAACATCTTCAGGGGTGGGGGTGAGCCAAACGCGTCCAAATTTACGCATATTACTAAATGCAAGATAATGCTCGTTATCAAAGTGTAAAACTAGCCGATCATGTTTATGGATTGGCTCACTTTCTCTCCGAATGAGAATATCGCCACTCATCCGGAGATGTATCAGGAGGGTATCCAAGCTGAGGGGCAGCACGATATATTTTCCACGTCTTTTAACGGCAGATATAGACTGCCCAATAACGTTTTTTTTGAAATGAGCAGGTTTTGGGCTTGCGAGCGTTCTCTCCCAGAGCAAATCAGCAGCTTCTATTTTTCGTCCAATCAAATCTGCGCGCAAACGGTTTACGATGGTTTCAACTTCTGGTAATTCAGGCATATTTGTTAAATAAGACCTGTGAGGCCTGTTCGATTATTCATCAAATAACTCGCCCACACTTCGTCCTTCATGTGCTCGCAATATGACTTCTGCCAAAAGTGGGGCAACAGAGCAGACTGTGAGTCTATTGTCAAAGAGGGCTTTTGATTCGTCGGGAATGGGGACTGTATCTGTAGTGATAATTTCTTTAAGGTCTAGTGAAGCGAGTCTTTGGGCGGCATTAGAAGAAAAAACAGGATGCACAAAGGCAAGGTAAACATCACGTGCGCCTTTTTGACGTGCTAATTGAATAGCTTGGGATATAGAGCCACCTGTATCAACTTCGTCATCCACAATAATGACATCGCGTCCATTTACATCACCGATGATGTTAAGGGCTTCGGCATTTGAGTCGTTTGCAACGCGCCGTTTTTCAACAAAGGCGATGGGCATATTAAGTCCTTCTGCATAATTCCGACCTTTTTTTGCAAAACCAAGGTCTACAGTCATTATGACCGGATTCGTGAGTTTTTCCATCAAACTATCTTTGATATAGTCTTCGATAATATGAGAGGCTGTCAGTACATCACCGGGGACAGAGAAAAATCCCTGCACTTGCCCCGCATGGGGGTCAAGTACCATATAACGATCTGCACCAGCGACTTGGATCATATCGGCAACTAAACGGGCGGTGATTGGTACGCGTGGTTGGTCTTTTTTATCAGAGCGTCCATAGCAAAGATAAGGTACAACAGCTGTGATGCGTGCGGCAGAATCCAAACGTATTGTTTGAAGTGATATAAGTAATTCCATCAAATTTTGTTGTACAGGACGCGATGTAGTTTGAATGACATATACATCTTTTCCGCGCACACTTTCTTGTAATTTAACAAATAAATTATCATTAGCAAAGAGAATCACATCTCTTTCACATAATCTTTTTTCAAGATAGTTCGCTATTTTATTGGCTAATTCAGGTGAGGCGGTGCCAGGAAAAAGGGCAATATCTCCATAGGCTTTCATTTCGTGGTCGTGATTATTTCCACTCATAATTAGTTTTCCTTTTTCCATTCTTCACGTAAAATGCTCATAATGAGAATGTCTTGATATCTTCCGTTTTTATATAAGGCTTGTCTTTTTCGCCCCTCGTGAATGAAACCAACCTTTTCATAAGCACGAACTGCCCAAATATTTTTTTCGTAAACATAGAGTTGGATGCGGTTTAAATTTAAACTTTCAAAACCGTGTTTGAGTAAAAATCGCATCGTTTCTGTGCCATAGCCTTGATTCCAAATTGATTTATCGCCGAGCATGATTCCTACTTCTGCTGAGCGAGCAACACTGTCTATATTGAACACACTCACATTGCCAATCGCTCGCCAGCCACTATCATCGGGAATTTCGACTGTCAATGGTCTTTCGGCTTGGGGACGCTTTGATAAGCCAGCAAACCATTCTTCTTCTTCCCATAAACCCATAGGCAAATAAAGCGTTAGCCCTTCAGTTACTGCGGGGTCATTAATCCACTCCATAAAGAGGGGAATATCATCTTTTTCTGCTCTACGAAAGCGAATTCTTTCTCCGTAAATCATTTTTTCTCCATTAGAAACCTGAAAGGTTTCGGGCCTTATCTTAAAAGCCTTTCCACCGCGCTCCACGGTGATTCTTCTCTTTTTATTATTTGGGATAAGGTCTTTGCGTAAACTTGGGGGGATAGTTTATCCAGAAAACGATTAAATAATTTCTCTCGAAGAAGCGCATCCAACGTAGTTTGAAGCTGGGTGCGCGTTTGTCGACTCCATTCATCACTTTCGCGCAAAAAGTCAACATGGCGAGCAATGGCTTCACCAAGTTCAGCGATTCCATCTCCATCTTTAGCAATGATGCGTTTAACTTCTGGTATCCAAATATTTTCTTGCTCTTCATCTTTTTCTTCTGCTTCAACAACCATATTTTGACCATGGTGCTGAAAAACACGCCGGGCAGGATGAGCAAGTTCGAGCATTCCCTTTAGCGCGCGTTCGGTATTTTCAACGCCAGGGCGGTCGGCTTTGTTAATAACGAGCACATCAGCGATTTCTAGAATCCCTGCTTTAATGGCTTGGATATCATCTCCAAGGCCAGGCGCTTCGACAACAAGGGTTGTGTGGGCGAGTTTGGCGATATCCACTTCGGCTTGCCCTGCGCCCACTGTTTCGACTAAGATGACGTCGTAATTTGCCGCGTCAAAAAGCTGAACCATAGCAGATGTTGACTGCGCAAGCCCACCTAGAGATCCGCGCGAAGCCATTGAACGGATAAAAATATTCTGGTCACCAGAGAGATCTCGCATCCGCACACGGTCGCCCAAAACAGCTCCTCCCGTAAAAGGGCTAGAAGGGTCAACGGCAAGAATCGCTACTCGATAATCATGCTCTTTTCTATAGTAGAGGGCAAGTTGGTTAACGAGTGTCGATTTCCCTGTGCCGGGGGCGCCAGTGATTCCAATGAGATGGGCTTTGCCGGTATGTGGAAAAAGTTCGTTGAGTGCTTCGCGTCCTTGTTTTGTGTTATTTTCTACTTGTGTAAGAAGACGCGTGAGGGCAAGCCTATTTTGATTCAAAAGAGCCTGAGATAAATTCATAGATTCTCAGGCTCTCTTTATAATTTTGCGAATGTCGGCAACTATATCTTCGGTGGATGATCCGGGCCCGTAAACGCCGCTCACCCCCATTTTCTGAAGTTCGTCTATATCGTCATCGGGAATAATGCCGCCTAAAAAGAGTTTTACATCTTCTTGTCCGTTGGCCTTAGTGAGCTCAAGAATACGTGGCACAAGTGCCATATGCGCCCCAGAGAGAATGGAGATGCCGATAATATCTACATCTTCTTGCAGCGCGGCTTCGGCGATCATTTCAGGGGTCTGACGCAAGCCTGTGTAGATGACTTCCATTCCTGCATCGCGTAAGGCACGTGCAACAACTTTTGCGCCCCTATCATGGCCATCTAATCCAGGCTTGGCAACCAAAACACGGATATTTCCTTCTGACATTGCTTCCTCCAGCGAAAACATGAGTTTAAATTATGAAGACAGTGAAATTATACTATAGGCACCATAGTGAATTATACTTTTCTATGAAAAGGATAGGTTGAAAATGAAATTATTAAAAACCATCTACCATGATAAAAATATAAATTTAGAAGGAAAAACTTTTTTCCGTGAAGCTGTGCGCGGCATTATTTTTTGTGCAAGAAAGATTTTGATGATTTATTCACCAATTTATGGTGACTATAAATTCCCGGGTGGCGGTGTGCATGCAGAAGAGAGGCATATCGAAGCTCTGCGACGAGAAATAATCGAAGAATGTGGTGCAGAGATGACAGAAGTGACTGGAGAATTAGGCAAAACACAAGAATATGCCATAAATCAAAAAGAAGAAGATTACGAGACTTTTAAGATGACTTCCTATTATTATTTTTGTGAAATTAAAGGAAAGTTAGGAGCACAGAACTTAGATGATTATGAAGAAAAATTAGGCTATAAGCCAGAGTGGGTAGATATTGATATAGCGATAGAAAAAAATAAGCAAATAGAAGTAAATTCAAACTCTTTTTCAACATGGAGAAACCGGGAAACTTTTGTGTTGGAAGAGTTGAAGAAAAAAATGTCTTTTACTTAATTGGGTTTATAAATCTACGGTAAAAAAGATTTTTTTATAGAAGCAAAGTTTTTCTTGGCTGTAATGTAGTAAAATATGGGTAATATTGTGAGTAAGAACGCCTTATATAACGGCATTAGAAAATTATGATAAAAGTTTTAGTCGTTGACGATGAAGAAATAGATCGGCGAATTGTAGAGAAAACACTTGTCCGTTTAGGGCACGAAGCTATACTTGCTGATAATGGAGAATCCGCTTGGCAGAAAATCCAAGATGAGATGGTCCGTTTTGTCATTACCGATTGGAATATGCCTCTTATGGATGGTATTCAACTTGTCAAAAAAATTCGTACTACAACTTTGCCTGGTTATGTCTACACCATTTTAGTCACAGCAAATAGCAAAGATGAAGATATAGTAGCGGGGTTATACGCAGGAGCAGATGATTACCTAACAAAACCTTTTAACACTACCGAATTAGAAGCTCGTGTTGCTGTTGGTGAAAG
>JABGQV010000025.1:0-3842 GCA_018648655.1 Anaerolineae bacterium
ATAGTGTCTTATTTTTGATGCCAAAAATTCCATTTTCACCTGAGGCGGAACACTATGTTCAATGTTCTTTTGAAGCTGTTTGCTCAACTGAACCCAAATGAAAGCCCGTACAAAATGAGCATTGCACAATTCGCACTCTAAAAACTAGCACCAATGGTTAGTAATCCAACTAGAAGCAGTTTATTATTTAAAGCGCTAATGAGTATTATCAGTAATATCGAATATCATGAACACTAACGATAGCTATTTCGCTCTCCACTTATTAGGATACTGAGCAAATCAGAGAAAAGCTTTTTGGGATCAGGCTAATTAGGAGAAGTATAATGAAAAATAGGTTTGCAAAAATAAAAAAGAGCATTCAAGTGTTTTTTACATCTCCATTCAAAATATATGTATTACTTGCAATTCTAGTCATTCCTTTCGTTATAAAATTATCTTCCCCATTTTACGATAATGAATTTCTGGAGAACGTTCTTGTAGAAGCACATGGTATGCTTTTTGACGTTTTACTCCTAGGTGTTCTTGTTGCCTGGCTTAATCAAGGTGGAAAAAAACAGCGAACTATCAAAAGATATCAGGAAGAAATAGCAGACTATTTGGGTTGGCATGAACCAGAAGCTACCTTTAGAATAAGCGGAAATATAAAAAGGCTAAACCGGGAAGGAGTATCGAAGATAAACTTAGCAGGAGCCTATCTTCGTAGAGCCAAACTAAGTAGAGCTAATCTCGCTGAAGCTGATCTCAGTGGAGCTGATCTCAGTGGAGCTAAACTCTATTATGCTAATTTTAGTGGAGCTGATTTCTATGCAGCGAATCTCAGCAAAGCCAACCTCTGTCAAGCTGACCTTCGTGAAGCGTATCTTGGCCAAGCCAATTTCTGTGGAGCTGATCTTAGTGAAGCCAATCTCATCGGGGCAAAGTTCAATAGAACAAAGCGCACTGGAGTAGTCCGAAATGCCGCAAGTGGAAAAACGATAAGAACCGTCCCTTATGTCAGTATCACCCCTGGAGCCAAATATGATGACTATACTGAATGGCCCGATGGCTTCGACCCAGACAAAGCCGGAGCTCGCCATGTTAGCGCGGCAGATTTGGCTGTGGGTTGACGATAATTAGCCATATCATTACATAGAGTAAATGTTTTTTGAAAAAAATCTGAACAATATGTGCAGGCAAAAAAGGAAAGGCTGAATTGTGGATCAAACACTTGTATCAATACTTACCGGCATCTTGATAGCTGGGGCTACTTCTTGGATAACCGTTCAATTATCGCTTAGGCAATTTCGTTCTCAGAAATGGTGGGAAAAAAAAGTGGATGCATACACAAGAATATTGAACGCCCTTCATCAATTAAAAAAATCTTCTAATGAACACCTTGAAGCAGAGTACAGGGGAAGAACTGTTGGAGAAGAAAGAGCTGAAGAACTAAAGGAACTGTCTAAGAAATCACGCGAAGAGCTTAAAAGTGCTATGGACATAGGGGCCTTTCTTCTTTCTGATAAAGCCGTAAAAGTATTAGATGAATATGAAAGCCAGATTGACAATCTTGACCAGATTGAATCCTGGTTTGAATATATTGATTACCTCAATGCTATTAACCAAAAAACTCTTAAAAAAATTATCCCTATTGCTCGGAAAGACTTAAAACAATGAAATAAGTACTGGACAGGGAGTAAGCTTGAATACGCTAGGTTCACAGCCATGCTTTATAATAAGACGACATGTATACCCAACCCAGTTGGAGTTGAGCCTGAATACGTTTGGCCACTGGCTCAAATCCAACCAGGCCCACCATGCTGCAGCTACTTTACAGCTACCAGAATAGACAACAAAGAAATGTTATAAACTGCCTCTAGCAAATCAACTAGAAGCAGTTTATTATTTTAGATATATATATAATAAATTCTTGGAGAAAAGAAATGAGTGGCATAACAAAAACCATTCCCCAGAAAGAAGGGATTGAAGCTATTAACCTCTTGTATGATGGAAAAGAAGGCGAATATGAATTTCACATGGCAGGTAAACCCTCGCGCCTGAATGTTGGTGATTATGTCTACACCATTTGGCAAGATATGCTGGTGGGGCGTTGCCAAATTACGCGGATCGAGTTTGGCGCTGTGAACCCCAACTCGGGAAAACCGCGCAGCCTGATCTTTGTCAAAACGCCCGGGGAAAAACTTGAAAAACCCTATCCTAAAAAAGGTCATCGCGGCACCCGTTATTATGATGGCGAAGGTTGGGAGAGCTAAGAAGAATTTTTTTTCTACTGATTCCCCCCATTTTATCTTTTCAAAATGGGGGGATGCCCAAAGGGCAGGGGGGCAGATGAAAACAATAATCTATAATAAGAAAGTCCTCGCAAACAGCGATTTTACACATATTCCACTAGTTTACGCTCAGGAGCCACCATGTTTCTTCTCAACCCAAAAAATTACCAACAACATTATCCCGATGAAGAGTCGCGTCAGATCATGGAGAAAACCATCGCCTTTTTTGAGAATAAAGGCAAAGCTAGGATCAAAGAAGACGACCACGAACGCACTTGGTATGCCGATTTCATCGAATTTGTCAAAGAAGAAAAGATATTTTCCACGCTCCTGACCCCTGAAAAATATGGCAAAGATGAAAACGCTCGCTGGGATACCTGGCGCAATTGTGGATTTAACGAAATCCTTGGCTTTTACGGTTTGGCCTATTGGTATACATGGCAAGTCAGCATTTTGGGGCTGGGGCCAATCTGGATGGGAAAGAACGAAGCACTCAAAGAAAAAGCCGCTCAACACCTGGAAGATGGCGCTATTTTCGCCTTCGGTCTCTCAGAACAAAAGCATGGCGCGGACATTTACTCATCGAGCATGAAACTTGCACCACAGGAAGATGGTACTTATCTTGCAAATGGCGAGAAATACTATATCGGCAATGCCAACGTCGCGCCAATGGTTTCAACCTTTGGAAAACTGACCGATAGCGGAGATTATGTCTTCTTTGTTGCCGATTCGCAGCACGAAAATTATGAACTCGTTAAAAACGTAACCAATAGCCAAAATTATGTCGCTGAGTATGCGCTCAAGGATTACCCAATTACCGAAGATGAGATTCTCAGCAAAGGGCAAGATGCCTGGGATTCGGCACTAAATACGGTCAACGTGGGCAAGTACAATCTGGGGTGGGCCTCGATCGGGATCTGCACCCACGCCCTTTACGAAGCGATCAATCACGCGGCAAATCGTCGCCTTTATAAAATGCACGTCACCGATTTTCCCCATGTCAAGCAGATGTTTACCGATGCCTACGCCAGACTGGTCGCGATGAAACTTTTTGCGCTGCGAGCCGCAGATTATATGCGCGCTGCCTCGCCCGATGATAGACGTTATTTACTCTACAATCCGATGGTTAAAATGAAAGTCACCACGCAGGGCGAAGAAGTTATCAACCTTCTTTGGGATGTGATCGCCGCGAAGGGCTTTGAAAAAGACACCTTTTTCGAGATGGCTGCCCGCGACATCCGCGCCCTGCCGAAGCTCGAAGGCACGGTGCATGTCAACATCGCGCTCATCGTCAAATTCATGCCCAATTATTTCTTTGCGCCCGCTGAATACCCCGACTTGCCCCAGCAAAACAATCCAGTTAACGATGATTTCCTCTTCGATCAAGGCCCCACGCGCGGCTTGGGCAAGATCCTTTTTCACGACTATAATATCGCCTTCGAGCGTTACGACCTGCCCAATATCGACATTTTCAAAGAACAGGTTGCCGTCCTAAAAGAGTTCCTCATGATGGCAACGCCCGACGATGCCCAACGCAAAGATATCGACTTCCTGATGGCGCTGGGAGAACTTTTT
>JABGQV010000025.1:3852-4537 GCA_018648655.1 Anaerolineae bacterium
CGTTTACGCCCAACTCATCCTTGAAAATGCAAAAATCTACGAAATGGATGACGCGCTCGTAGACCAGATTTTCGACTTCATGCTGCGCGATTTCTCGAAATTCGCCCTCCAACTTTATAGCAAACCCAGCAGCACCCCCGAGCAGATGGCATTCTGCCAGCGCATGATCCGCAAAGCAAATGTGGATGAAGAACGCTATCAGAAAGTATGGCAGGAACACGTTTACGCGCTCAAAGATATTTACGAAATGAACCCCTAATTGGATTCGCGTGTCGCTCTCGAATTTAGGCTTGCTTCCGCTGTGGAAACTTATGCCTGTTTTTAGGAAAGTACCGCTAAAGTGAAAAGGAACAAAAAATGGATAAACACTATAAATCAAACAGATTAACTTCAGGCAATGCACTTTTCCCCGACGAAGTGACCGTCGCAAATGACGGTATCCACTTCATCAAACGCCGTATGTTCGGCTCAGATGAAGAAATCATCAGCTACGGGAAAATAGCCTCCGTCAAACTAAAATCGGGCATCCTTTTCGCCGATCTCACCATCGAGACGACAGGCGGCTCGCAGCCTATCTTCATCAACGGCTTGCTCAAAGGCGATGCCCAAGAGATCAAAGACGCGATCCGCGCCCATCAAACGCAGACTAAATAGTTTTATGTTCTCCCCCCGCTTGCGGGGGGAG
>JABGQV010000120.1 GCA_018648655.1 Anaerolineae bacterium
AGCCTCCATTAATATTTCACTATATTTGTCCAATGACCTTTGAGGGCGAACAGTTCGTCTTGGTATTCCCATAATGTTTTCATTTGTTTTCCCTCAAGAAAGCTTAAAGCAAATCGTGCCTTGCATTACTTCTGTTCTCGCTTGTTGGACAGTTATGGGGATTATTTCTGCTGTCTTCTAGTTTTATCCAAACAAATGAATACCAGAAAATTCACTCGCCTACTTTTTTATGCCCCAATCAAATTGAAGTAGTTATAAATAGCCTGTGTTAGCTCCACAAAAAGTGGGTTTACTTCTCCCCAAATTCCTTGTACGGGATGGTAGGTATAAATAGCGAGCACAAAATCACCACCAGGGGTGTAGACGATGCCCACGTCACTGATATCGTGTACAACGCCGAAGCGGTCGGGAATAAATCCGTGCTTATGGGCAACTTTTGTTCCATCAGGGAGACCGGCTTGAATTAGAGAGCCAAATTTATCTTGCTCCATAAACTCGATCATTTGCAGACAATTCTCTTGAGTAAGTTCTGCGGGGAAGGTGGCTATTAATGCTCCGCCTCCGCTTTCAGCGCATTGGTAAATATCTGTGAGTAGCATCCCGATATCAGATGAGGTGGTTTGATTATAGTCATCTGGGTTGGTGAAGATATCGGTACGTTGATTGGCGGGGGTGGTATAGCGTCTCAAAAGGGGGCAAGGTGCAGCGGGGCTACAGAAGAATCCCGCCATAAAAGTATTTTCTAAGCCGAGGGCTTGCATATCGTCACTGACAATGAGCGGACCTCTGTCGAAGTCAATTTCTAGCATTAAATTATCTGCGGCAGCATTATCAGATTGGCTAAAGACATCTTCCATAAAGCCCGTGCTTCTTTCATCTGGGGTGCCGAGATGGATGAAATTAGAAAGCATGATAGGGATTTTTATGGTGCTAGAGGCCGTGATGGCCACATCTATTGGGTCTACTGAAAGCTCTTCGCCATTATCTAAGGCAAAGTGAACTTCTTGTGCATTTTGTAAATCACTAAGATAGAGATTGATGACTCCGTCAAATTCAGAGAGTTCGATGATTTGCTTGAGCAAAATCTCAAGGTTGTCGATAGTTGGACGAGCGGGTGCCGTTTCTTGATAGGCAAGGGTGACGGAACGATTCGTGGGGGAACGGAGCGCATCTTCGATGAGCAGGGTAGCGCGGCTGATATTTAGTTCTTGCCCCGGTTGTCCCTTTTCGAAAATCACGCTCCCGGCTATGGGTTGCGCGGCAGATGAGGGCTTATCGTAACGGGCTGCGATTTCACTTTCTAGGTAGAAAGCAAGTTGTTCAGTATTAAGCGATGCTCGGAGGGGAATCTCACCTGCGGGTCGCGCGCGATTCCAGAGGCTATCCCAGAATCCGCCCCAAAAGGAGGATGTTGTCCGCGCTAAATCTGCGGCGGCGAGCATACTTTCTATATCCACGCTAAAACCAATTTGAGCTGGGGTTATATGAATAATCTCGCCTGCGTAGTGCGTTTCAATGGGTTGTGTATATACGAGCAAGACGCGCTCAGAGGCTAATTGTGCATTTGTGCCTCCTACAGCGATGCCGCCTATAGTCATGCCAGCAGGGTAATTATTGCGGTCTCGGCTATAGTTGACAAGTTGAAATAAGATTAGCGCAGCAGCAGCGAAAATAAAGATCAGAGAGATGGTACGAAGGATTAGGGAAGATGTATTACGGGTTTTCACAGAGCCTCGAAAAATAGGATTTATATAGAAAAATAGTGATTTATGACACTCGCAGAGTATAACATGCTCCGTTATGCTCTGTTATAGATTTTGAGCATTCCAAAGGAGAAAAAATGTTACGTACTTTCCTGATTTATTTATCTCAAGCAGGGTGGGCACAACGTATGGTTACGGGCTGGTCTTTTGCGTGGAAGGTTGCTTCTCGTTTTGTGGCAGGGGAAACAAATGAAGAAGCATTAGCTGTTGTAAAAGCGCTAAATGCAAAAGGTATTAACGCCACACTTGACCAACTTGGCGAGCATACTTCAATGGCCGAAGAAGCCATCAACTCTACTGAAGAGATTTTAGGCATTTTGGATGCTATTGAAGAATCTGGCGTGCGTGCCGGCGTTTCTATTAAGCTTACTCAAATTGGCATGGGGCTAGATGCGACCATTTGTCGGCAAAATTTACGTCGTATCTTGGAGCGGGCTCAAGAATATAGTAATTTTGTGCGTATTGATATCGAAGATACCCCTTATACCGATATCACCATTGATGCTTATAATGAAATGCTCAAAGCAGGTTTTGGCCCTGAGACAGTTGGTATGGCTGTGCAATCTTATCTTTATCGTGCAGAAGATGACACCAAGAAAATGCTTGAAAATGGCACGCGTTTCCGTTTAATTAAGGGGGCCTATAAAGAGCCACCAGAATTGGCTTATCCTAAGAAAGAAGATGTAGATGCCAATTTTGACCTTCTCACCAAAATTCTCATGGACAGTACTTTAGAGAATAATTTTGCTAAAGTCAGCGAAGATGGATGCATTCCCCCAATTCCTGCCATTGGTACACAAGACGATAAGCGCGTTGATTTTGCGAAACAATATGCGAAGAAAATTGGTTTGGGCAAAGAGTTTTTCGAGTTCCAAATGCTTTATGGTATTCGCCGAGACTTGCAATCTCAGCTTATAGAAGAAGGTTACCAAGTTCGTGTTTATGTTCCTTTTGGCACACAATGGTATCCCTACTTTATGCGCCGCTTGGCAGAGCGCCCTGCAAACTTATGGTTCTTTATTTCTAATTTCTTTAAGAAATAATTGAGCAATCAAGGTAAACTTAGTGCAGAGAATATTCTCTGCACTTTTTATTTAAAGCCAACAAAATGCAATACACTCTATGACATCATCTCATCTTCCTCTTGCGCTCGTCACGGGTTCCGCACATCGTCTCGGATTTCTCTTTGCGCGCACCCTTGCCGAGCAGGGATATGCCATTTTGCTTCACTATAATCATTCACGGGATGATGCAGAGTCTACCGCGGAAAAATTGCGTTTGTTAGATACTCCTGTCTTTCTCGCTCAAGCAGATTTAACCGACACAAACGCGATTTCGGGTTTGCTGAGCGTTGTGGATGCATCGCCTCACCCTTTGCGTGTGCTCGTTAACTCTGCCGCCCTCATGCAAGCTGCTGATGCAAAAACATTATCCGTATCTGAATGGGACGCAACCATAAACCTCAATCTCCGCGCCCCCTTTCTTCTCGCTCAAGGAGCTTATAAGCGTATGAATGAAGTGGGCGGAGGGCTGATAGTGAATATCACCGATGTAGGGGCAGAAAAAACATGGTCAAAATTCCCCGACTACACAGTCAGTAAAGCTGGGCTTCAATCCCTCACCAAGATTCTCGCACGTAGCTTCGCCCCAGATGTGCGTGTTAATGCCATTGCCCCAGGGCTCGCCCTCCCCGCAGATGATTTCCCCAAAGAAGAGTGGGATAGACTCATAAATCGTCTCCCCATTCCACGCCCTGCCAAAGAGAGCGAGCTTGCCTCAGCCCTCGAGTTTCTGCTAAAAAATGAATATATTACGGGGCAGACAATCACCGTGGATGGTGGTTATTCGCTTCTCTAGAGAACTGCATTGCATCTCAAAGATGCGTTGCGGTCCGGGTCTTAGATTAGACGATATTGCTTCGCATAACCTGATGTGCAGCGCATCTAAAAGCGGATGCAACGCACATCTGCTATAAAAAGGATTAAATAATGCCAAAATCCCCACAATTCCTTGCAAAACGCCTTCGTGCTGAAGGTGAAAAAATGACCACCTATTTCAAAAAGCTAAATGATGACGATTGGGCACGCACCATCTACACCGAAGGTGGCGAGTGGACAATTCGGAACGTCCTCGCTCATTTTGTGACTGCTGAGCAAGCATTTTTGAAACTCTTTCCCAGTATTGTTGATGGTGGTGAAGGTGTATCTAAAGAATTTGATATAGATCGTTATAATGCCCGCCAGCAAGAGAAAACAGAAAAATTGTCACCAAGCGAATTATTATTTGCCTTTGAAGATGTTCGTGCCAAGATGGCAGAATGGGTAGAGACCTTAAACGAAGAAGATTTAGAGAAAGAAGGCCGTCATCCTTTCCTTGAAGAAACTATAGTAGAAGAAATGATTAAGCTTGTTTATATGCATAATCAACTCCACTATCGAGATATGAGGAAGAGCATAAGGAAGTAGTTATGTCTACACGTTTATCTGGTCGTGAAAGAGAAGCCAATTTGATACGTCGAGCAAATCGTGCGGCGGCAGTTGGCAGATTGATGCTTGGAGAGTTCTATTCTTGGAATCAGTTTTTAGAAGCTGACAGTGTTGACCTCGTGAGTTTACCTCGTAGAATGCTCAAATCTGGTCTTAGAGATATTAAAGCACGACTTTCTCAAGAAATTGGAGCGTTTTGCGATTGTTCGCCCTCAAAGGTCATTGGACAAATATAGTGAAATATTAATGGAGGCTTT
>JABGQV010000024.1 GCA_018648655.1 Anaerolineae bacterium
TTTTCCGCCTAATAAAATGAAGGGCGCAGCTCGTTTTGTGGCAATTCCCAATTTCTTTAATTGAGAAAGATCTCGTAATTCGCGCATACGCCGCGCGCCAAGGATTTTTTTGACTGTTTTAGGTCCAACACCAGGTACGCGCAAAAGCTGGCGCGGCGTGGCGTTATTCATTTCAATTGGGTTATGCTTCAGGTGGATTTCTGCCCAGGCCTCCTTTGGATCGGTGGGGAGGGGGAGATTCTCATCAGCAGTGAAAGGCAATTCCTCGAGGTCAAAACCGTAATCACGTAATAAAAAGGATGCCTGATATAAACGTAACTCTCTCAAAGCAGGGGTGGGGGATTTGCTTTCCATCGGCGTGTCTGGCACAGGGTTGAAGGCCATGAAATAAGTCCGCGCCAGCCCCAAGTCATCATATCCGCGCGCAGTAGTGCTGAGCAACTCAAGATCGCTTTCATCTGCGCCGCCAGCTACAAATTGCGTTGTAGAGGATGCCCATTTTCCTTTCCAGCCCTCATGCGCAGGTTGCGTTTTACGGATTTCGTTTACCCAGCGTAAAGGCTGTAAAAGCTCCTCCCAAAAAACCTTGCGTGGAGCCAGTTTTGCCAACCGCGCTTTACTCGGTGCTTCGAGATTAACCGAAACACGATCTGCCAATTGCATCGCACGAAAGACTTGCCCTTTCTCGGCTCCAGGCATAATTTTGAGATGAATATAGCCTCGAAATCCCAGCTTTCCGCGTAAAATTTCAGCCGTATCGAGCAGTTTCTCTTGTGTACGAATTCCGCCACCAGCCAGCGCAGAGCTGATGAAGAGACCGTCTGCTAAATCTGCTTTGTGGAGCTGCATAAAAAGGCGTGCGAATTCTTCTGGAGCAAAGGTGGCGCGCCGAAAATCACGCCCCGCACGGAAAGGGCAGTAGAAACAGTCGCGCTCACAGGCTGAGGAAAGCAGTGTTTTCAGCAGACGCGTTTTCTTCCCGTTTGGCATCACAGCGGGGTGGATCATCACGTCTTTTGCGCGGTGGCAAGTTGAATTCACGGGCGAGGCGGGCACGCCATCCGCTTCAAACCGCATTTGGGATGAGAGGAGGGGGAGTCGCTTATCCATATCTGCATTATAGAACACTTGTTCTTTTTGTGCAATAGCATTTTACCGATCCATGGCAATCAATAATTGGCATTAGCGGGAGTTATATACTATCTATATATATACATAAACTGTTGCGGGGGAGAGGTGTTTGGTGATTTTTTGCTAATAAGTTTCTGGTTACAGTGCTGTTTTTTTTAGGTGCTTATTTGCTTGATGCCTTATAGTGTTTCGAGAAACGAGTAAGAAGGGGATTGACCTTTTAGGAAAATGTTGTATACTATCCTTATGCTTCGCTTAAGTATTATTAAGCGAAGCATAAGGAGTCTTATGGCTGAAACTAGAATATGTATTATCTGCGGGACGGAAATAACTCGGGGGTCATTTTCTCGTAAACCAGAGAGAACTGCTTGCAGCAGGAGGTGCGCTGGTTCCCTACCCAAGCTGTCAGGAAAAAACAGAAAATGGAAGAACACCGAGCTCGGAGGTGGACGCTGGAAAATAGGAGGCTATATTGCTGTAGCCAAATCAATGTTGGATGATTATGAAATAGAACTAGCAGGCAATAGTAAACTGCATTATGTCTTAGAGCATCGCTTAGTTATGGCAAAAAAAATAGAGCGTCGAATAGAGACAGGTGAGGTTGTGCGCCACTTAAATGGAGATAAAGCTGACAATCGCCCCGAAAATTTAGTTTTAGGCAGCCATCAGGAGAACACCTTAGACCATGTTAGCCTGCGAAATGAACTTTCACTTTGGAAAAACATTGCCCTAACCTTATTGATGATTTTATCGAGTAAAAATGATTAAATCACTTTCGATACAATCTGCAATCAACTCATACTTGGAAACAGTAAAAAATGCCCGGAGTAAAAATACATTTGAGACTTATTCCTATGCACTGAGATTTTTCAAGCAAGTATTAGAGGTTCGCAACATCTCCCCCGATGATACAGAGATTGATGAAATAAACGAAGATTCTGTAACCTGGATGATCTCCGCGCTAAAAGTCTATGCCCCTACCACAGAGCGGCTCTATCTCTCTGCACTGAATAATTTTTATGAATATCTTGCAGCAGAAAGAGTTGCTGAGGTCAACCTGCCCCGCCTAAAGCTGCTCATCCGCCAGCGTGCCAGAAGACCGGGTCAGCGTTTGCCCCAATTTCCGCGCGAGGACGTTGACACAGTACTCAAAGCTGTGGACGATTACACGCAATATGCGACAAATGATGAAAAAGAACGATTACGCGCATTAAGAGACCGTGCTTTTATCATTACTTTGGCAGATACAGGACTTCGTGTGCATGAAATTTGCGAATTGCGACGGGGAGATGTAGATTGGAACGAGGGACGCGCTGTCATCATCGGCAAAGGCGACAAACAAGCCGTGATCCGTTTTTCGACGCGCTCAATGCGTGCCCTAAAAGATTATCTTGGCACGCGCCAGAAATTAGACGGAGCTTCACGTCTCCCCCTCCCCTCCCTACCCCTCTTTGCACGGCACGATAAAGGCGCGGGGAAAAAAATCAAGCCGATTTCTACGGCAACTGGGAGAAATATCATTAACGAACGAGTGCGTCAAATTTTGGGCGAAGAAGCAGTCGGCAAGATAACCCCCCACTCCTTTAGGCATTACTTTGTAACGACTGTTTTACGTGCCACAGGGAATTTAAAAATGGCGCAAAAGTTGGCGCGACATAGCAATATTGCAGTCACACAACGCTACGCACACCTTTCAGATGACGAACTAGATCGGGGATATGCTGAGATTTTTGATAAAAAATAAGGCGGTGAGTAAGCTAAAATAATTCTGACTTTGCGAGGCAGTTTTACCGCCGACACAATCTCATTTTTCAGACGATAAGACTGCTTACTCCTGAGGGGTACACATCATAAGACTAAAGCCTTCCTCGCAAAATCACCACATCATTTCGATATACCCACGCCAAAAATAAAATTCCCCTCATTCAAACACGCATTATTCTTTCTCGAATCTGGAGACACTTTTCCTTAGCACTTTATCCAGTTTTTCTTCGGCCTCTTCCATATCTATATCCAAGACAACAACCATCTCCCGAAGAAATTGCATCCTCAACGCATCTAATTGCCTTTCGTTAAGGGCACTGAGTTTCATCCCATCCATCATCCTGCGTGCCTGAAGGTCTCGGATCAGCTCACCTTTCACTTCAAGAGTTGAGTTCTCTAACTTTTCTGCTACATCCCTCTCGCGTTCTTTATAATTATCAGCCATTTCCTGAGGGGCTTTTCGCATCACCTTCAAGACTTCGTGGAATTGATTTTCTGAAGAGACAACACGTACATAATCAGGGATGTTTTTAATCGGTAGCCAGTAAACCCCACCTCTGACCTTCACACGAAAATACTGATGCGCATCCTCGCCTATCTTTTTTTCTTCTGTCCCCTCAATTTGCCCCACGCCATGTTGGCGATGAACAATCCAATCTCCCTTTTTGAGCATTTCTTTATCCATATCTTTTGGCTCCTACCCACCCGATTAGTTCCACATCCTAACTTTTCGGAAAATCCTACAACTTTCTATTGGCTTCATTGTCGGCTTCATTATAGCATAGCGACATTTCTGCTCTTTGAAGAAGAAATTATCTTGACACTCCCCTCTCCTAGTGATAGACTCACTGGGCTTTCTCGGAAGCAAATCTTAAAAAGGAGTGCATGAAAATGACAGATCGTAAAGTATTTATCCCCGCAAGTGTTTTATCTTCACTTTCATGGAGTGCGCCTATTCCTCTTTAGGAATATCCTATTTTCGTCTTTTTAGCCACGATGCGCTCTCCGCATCGTGGCTTTTTCTTTAACCTGATTCAGGACAAAACTATGAACAAAACACTAACATTCGACTTTCGGGAAACCATTGCAAAAAACCGCCTAAAAGGCTTGTGGCGAATGATGAAAGATTATCGTCGGCATTATATTGGCGCAACGCTGACTCTGGCGATTTCTGCTGTGTCGAAAACGCTTACTTATCTGCTTTTACGCTATTTTGCCGATGTGCTAACTGACAATGCCGAGCCAATTAATGGCGACCTTCCACGCACCTTTCTTTGGGTTGCGTTGGGTTTTGTCGGCTTGGCACTTTTTGAAGGCGGATTTTCCTATATTTCAGGTCGCCTCGCTGCTTACACAGCTGAAGGTCTTGCTCGCCGTTTGCGCGACTTCCTTTTCGACCATATCCAGCGGCTGAGTTTCTCTTATCACGGAAGTGCCGCCGTCGGCGACTTAATTGAACGCGTCACCTCCGACATAGACGCAGTCCGCCGTTTTTTCAGCGAGCAAGCCATAGGTGTAGGGCGAATCGTCTTGATCTTCTTCATAAACTTTGCCGCCCTGCTAAATCTCAATGCAAAA
>JABGQV010000184.1 GCA_018648655.1 Anaerolineae bacterium
GGATGAAGCGAAGAAAAATGGGCTGTAGGGAATGATACTTCTGATGTCTAAAAACTTCGGAAGTGTCTTTTTATTTTGAACCTTCAAGATACGAGGCGACTTTCTCTGTTTTTACTTGCCAAGTGTAGCTTTCAGAAAAAGATTTGAAGCCTAGTTCTCTATTTATTTTAATCATTATTCTATTTGCGTGTGCGATTTCTGTGCGTATAAATCTTGCTTGGGGGCGTTCTGTAATAATTTTTTCTAGCATTTCTACTTTTATCCATTTGGCTAAACCTTTATTTCTAAATTCAGGAAAAACTCCAGTCATTTCTTGTTCTATGATTTTAGGTTTGTCAGGATGCCAAAGTGTTTTAGTATAGCCCACATATTTTTTAGACTTAATTTCTTTTACGAAGATAATCCATCGTTCATAGCCTTGAGAAAAGATATAGTTATCATTTTGATAAATATAATTAGCTGAATAGTTTATATTTTCAATCTTGAGGCTTCCATGAGGTTGTTGGTTGATTAAGTGATGTAGTTTTATAATCTCTTCTATATTTTTTTTGACGTATTTTCCTTTCCAAAACTCAAATTGAAAATCTTTTCTCTCTTCCTTTCTTTCCATTTTCCATTGGTTTAGTAAGTTTTGATTGATGCTGTCTAAGGATAATTCATTAATATGACAGGTTAATCCTTTCTCGGCTCCAATTTTATTCATGAAGATTTTACTGGTAGGGCTTTGGCTTGTTGTATTGCCTAATAATAAGTTACGATTATTTTCTTTTGCTATTTTTATAATTTTAGAAAGCAACCTTTTCCCAAGACCTTTCATACGATATTTTTTTAGGATATTTATAGAAAATTCTCCCGTATCTAAATTATCTTCTTGGGGAATTTGAATAAGTGCATAGGCAATTATTATTTGTGAAGGTTTATCCCATACTACCCAACAAAGTGTTTTTGTGTGGGTAGGAGTGTTTTTAAAGCCATTTTTCATTTCATCTACGAGAATTGCTTTCTCAGCAGGGAATTGTTCTGCACGAATTTTATTCTGGCATATATTAAGAGCTATATATTCTCTATTTGTTGCATTTTTAAAATTAAATTTTTGTATTCTTCTTAGCATATTTTTTATATTTGGATATTTTAATATAGAAACCTTGCTCTTTTTGCAAGGTTTCTGTAGTGAGTTTAATAATGGTCTAAAATTTAGGTCTAAGCAAATAATTGGCCTTGTCCATTAAAATGACTTTTTTCCAATTTCAACAAACGTTTTTTGACCGGTAGACCACCCCCATAACCAACTAATTTTCCATCACTACCAATAATACGATGACAGGGGATAATAATCCCAATTGCGTTGGCTCCGTTCGCATTTGCGACTGCGCGCACAGCTTTCTCATTATTTATTTCTTTTGCAAGAGCTAAATATGTAGATGATCTCCCATAGGGTACTTTTATTAGTGCGTTCCAGACTTTTTTCTGAAATTCTGATCCAACCAATAAGAGGGGTATATTGAACTCTTTTCTTTCACTATTTAGATATTCATCTAACTCTTCCCTAGTTTTTTCTAGGACTGGATCATCTTTTTCTACAAATTCAGCATTTAATCCTTTTTGGATTCTATTATCGACAGTTGTTCTCATTTTTCTGTATCTGAAATCAAGCAGGCAGAGTTTTTCATCAAAAGAGCCGATAATAAATTCACCAATTTTGGTTTTATGATATTGGATGCTAATTTTTTTCATTTTATATTTCCTTTTTGATTGTACTTCTTTCTAATCTCATCCATATCTGGAATTTCTTGTGCAGCATGTTCTAGCACTTCAAATGCACGGTCAATAAGTGCGGAGAGACGCTTTGGGTCAACTTCTTTTTTCTCTTTAATCTCTGAAACTATTTTGATGATATTACCGCGCGTTCCACTGGCACGGCGTGCCCAGAGTGAATCTACGTTGAGACGCTCGAGGCGATGAGCGAGTAGTTTTAGTAATTTAATATCAAATTCTTTCATACTTTTTTCTCGTTGAAGTGTTTTTTATTTGTAGCCAAATAGATTTTATTAATAATTCTGTTCGCCAAAAAGCGACTGCTGCCATCCCGTGTGCTAGAACAGCAAATAGAGGCGGTTTTTGGTAGGTATAATATGTCCAGCACTCTCGGGTGGTGCCCCAGAGTTCGAGAAAGTATCCAAGGGCAATACCAGCAACAAAAGTTAGGATAGCGTATTTATAGCTAGTTGGGGAGATAGTCAGTAGCGCAACTAGCAAAACTGATAGTATGGTATAGGGTTTGTCGAATGTTGGGGCAACAAAATAAAGCATTAGGATGAAGAAGACCGGGAAGATAATCCAGTAGATTATTTTGAGTAGCCAATGTGCAGAGTTTTTTTCTAAAAAAGGCTTTTCTTTATGTGCTATAGTCTTCTTTATTGTGAGAAAATTCAGTAAGCGGACTATACGATTTATGGTCAGTGTTGCAATGGGCCACGCGGGGATAATCCATAAGGGCGGTCTTTCGGCGGTGTAGTAATGCCAGAGATTTGTTTGTGTCCCCCAAGATTCGATGGCAAGTCCGCCGAAAGTCGCAACCAAGATTGTGAGCGAATCCCTAGATAAATTGGCGTGCGAAACGATGGCGATGCTCATAAAGAAGAAAATGCCGATGAGTAGCCAATCTATATAGAGCCACCAGCGACCAGTCCAATCAATATAGGATAAAACTTCTTCTGCAAGGGGCCACCAGACGTAGACAATTAATCCGACCATCGAGAAAAAGATGCTTAAAAGGATGCTGCTGTCGCGCGTCCAGCCGATGAGGGAGAAAAAGCTGCGGGGAGGGGATGGTTTTGATGAAGACATTCTGAAATTATACTTGAGATGGTTTTAAAATAGAAAGAGCCTTTCGCGTTATGAAAGGCTCTTTTGATATGCTAAAAATCTTATTCTTCGATCGAGACTTCAGCCGTCATGCCGCTAAGCGCATCTGCGGGTGGCTCATCGAAAGTTAGGGTGATTTCGTAAATAACATCGCCGCCGAGCGTATCGGCAATCGGGGAGATCGTGGTTACTTTTCCTCTAAATGCTTCATTGAGTGCATCGACAAAAATTGTTGCAAGCGCGCCAACCTTCACTTTTGTGATGTCTCGCTCGCTTAGATCGGTGGTCTTGACTTGAGGCTTCTCCATATCGCTGATGGTAATCAATATGTTTGCAGGGAATGCATATTCTCCTTCAATAATATTAAGTTCTGCAATAATTCCAGAGATCGGCGCAATCAGACGAGATTGATCGAGTTGATTTTCTGCTATGTCGAGATTATCTTTTGCTTGTTGCAATGCTGTGAGTTTCGTCCCTGAAGCTTCAGAGGGGAGCTTTTCTCCATTGAGAGTAGCAAGATACCATTCTGCTTCTTGAAAAGCGGCTTCAGCTGCATTCAATTTAGCGTATACAATGGCTATATCTGTTTCAGATGGGGTGCCTGTATACCAGTTATAAGTGGCCTGAAGACTATTTAGCCCTAATTGAGCATTGGTCATGGCAAGGAGTGCTGCAGCTTTTTTTGCATCGCCATCGGCACGATTGGCAACTGATTTGTAGGCACTCGATGTGAGTGTTAGTTGCTTTTCGGCAAGATCAATTTCGGCTTTGACATTATCTATAGTGGTATCAGATGCACGTTTATAGGCTAAGGCTTCTACTTTGTCTTGGGCGTCTTCAAAATTATCTTGAGCTATTGCGAGGTCTTCTTCGGCAGTAGCGATTTCTAAAGGCGATGTTAATTCTCTGAGGGCACGTTTAGCGCGCTCAATCTCAAGTAGGGCGATTGTATTATCTAATTCTACAAGAATTTGCCCAGCTTTTACCTCTTCACCAAGAGTTACGTTGATTGTTTTGATATTTCCGCCAGTTAGAAATGCCAGATGTGCCTCCTGCGCGGGGACAACAAGAGCAGAGGCAACGATATCGCCCGTGGACCTTGGGCTTGCTTCCGTTGTAGTTACATTTCCCTGTCCCAAAACAATGGTGGGAATTGCTTCTGGAGCATTCCCTGCGCTCCCACAAGCGGAGAGAAGCAGGGTGAGTAATAAGCTTAAGTAGAGAAATTTAGGTGTTTTCATGGTTTTCTCCGTAAAGACGTATTTCGTATTGCGTAAACAGACGAAATACGCTTTACGCAATATTTTTGTCTTTGACAATCTTTCCGTCTTCTAAAGTGACGATACGCTTAGCATATTTAATGACGCGCGGATCATGTGTAGCGAAGACGAAAGTAGTATTCGTTTCTTCGTTGAGTTTCTTCATAATCTCCATAATTTGTTCGCCATTTTGCGTGTCAAGATTAGCAGTCGGTTCATCAGCGAGAATCAAGAGCGGGTCAACGGAGAGGGCGCGGGCTACGGCAACACGCTGCTGCTGACCACCGCTCATCTGGTCGGGGCGATGCTCGGCACGGTTGGCGAGTCCAACTGCATCTAGCAACTTCATCACGCGAGATTTGTGATTTTTTTTGCCCATCAAGAGCATGGGTAATTCAACGTTTTCGTAGGCAGTGAGCGTAGGGATGAGTGCAAAAAACTGGAAGATAAATCCAATTGTCCCTTTGCGCAGATCAGCGCGTTGATCGCGGTTCATGCTGGTGGCTTCTTCATTATTTATGAAGACTTTGCCCGAAGTAGGCATGTCAAGACAACCGATGAGCTGTAACAGTGTAGTTTTGCCAGAGCCAGAAGGGCCGACTAAAGTGGTGAATTCGCCTTCACCAATGCTCAGGTCAACACCATTTAGCGCGCGTGTTTCTACTTCTCCGACTTTGTATATGCGAGTAATATCTGTAAGTTTTGCGATTTCCATGAGAATTCTCCTTAGTTATTGCTATGCAACGCATCTACAGGTTCTAGTTTCGCTGCCTGAGAAGCGGGGTAATATCCAGAAAGAATGGTGATTAAAATTGCAGCGGCACTTATGCTGAATACATCACCAAGAGTGGGATAAGGGTAAATTGAATTGCCAATCATGATCCCTGAGTTTGCAGAGATGCCCATATCGCCAAAATAAAAGCCTACTTGAGCATAGTAGAGCACGAGCGGTATCCCAATGGCTAAACCAATCAGCACGCCGCCAATAGCCAGCAGTGTGGCTTCTGTCAGGAAGAGAGCTTTGACCTGTTTTGCTTTCATACCAAGTGCGCCCAAGATACCCATTTCACGGGTGCGTTCGTAAACCGCCATTAGTAGTGTATTCATGATGACTGTCGCGGTTACGCCAAGTACCATCAGATTGAAGAAGAACATCATTGCATTTGATAACTCCATTACAAGCACGAAGAGTTTGTTGATTTCTTCCCAGTCTTCAACGATATATCCCGGAGCGTTGATAGCTTCCTTGACGGCAGCAGTGTCATCCATTTCGTGTAGAAGAATATAGATCATGCTGGCGTAGTTTTCAGTCCGCGTGATGGTTTGGGTTTTTTCAAGCGGCATGAAAATGGTCACTTTATCATAGCCTGGGGTATCTGTGGTGTAGACACCGCGAATTGTAAAACGCTGCTCGTCGGTTTGCCCTTCAGATGTGTTGATAATCAGGTCTATCGAATCACCGGGGCTGAGATTTAAGCTTTCTGCTAGTGGAAGCCCGATCAACACACCTTCGCGGTCATCAGCAGTTAGGAACTCACCTGCAACTAATCCATCTCGATAAGGAGCGTTTGTTGTAGATGGAGGGTCAATGCCGATAACTTGGATGCCGATGGTCTCGTTTTTATAGGCAAGGATACCGCTTGCATTCAGACGTGGGCTTGCAGCTTTGACCTGAGTAATCCCCTCAATTTGACCGGACATAGCGAGGGGGGCTTCGATCATATCCACTCGCTTTAGGCTCATATTTTCGTCTTTATAATCTTCAGTGTGGACTTGCAAATGACCTGTGCGCAGATTAATATTGATATCGAGCGCACCGCGCATTTCGCCACGGATGGTTGCTGCCATCATAAGCAATAAGGCTGTCCCGATAGCGATTGCGATCGCTGAAAGCACAGAGCGGCGTTTATTGCGCGCCAAGTTTCGTAAGGACATTTTAAGTATATAGTTCATAGTCGTTCTCCTAAAACCCCTCACCCTTCGCCCTCTCCCAAAGGGAGAAGGGTAGGATGATGGAAAGATTTAAACGTGATGCAGCGCGTCTGCTGGTTCGCGGCGAGATGCTTCAACGGCAGGGTAGAGCGCAGCCAATGTGGAAATTACTGCTACCATAGCTGCGCGTTGTAATGTTAGATTGATGTCGAAAGCGGGGTAGATATGCGTGCCCATCAATGCCATATAGTCCATCATATCGACGGCAAAAGCGTAGTTAATACCGTAAATGCCGAGGAGCGCGGTGATTATATATCCCATAAATGTTCCAACGACAGCACCAACAATGCCGATCATGATGCCTTCAAATAGGAAAAGAAATGAAATTTGCCGAGGCTTAAGTCCAATGGCACCGAGCAAGCCAATCTCTTGTGTGCGTTCGTAGATTGCCATTAGCAAGATGTTGAAGATGCCAATCGCGGCGATTCCGAGAATCACTGCGCTGAAGCCAGTCATCACAGCATTTTTCATTTCTACTGTAGAGCTCAGCTCAGGGATGGATGTTTTCCAGGTTGTGATTTCATAGCCTGTGAGCGAGCTGTTGAGTGCCTTTACGATCGGTGCTTCTTTGCCTGTAGTTTCTGTGAAGAGAATTACTTCGGTTACGTTATCGCCCAAACCGTAAATATCTTGTGCGGCATTAAGAGAGATATAAACGGATTGGCGTTCGAGGGATGCCAAATTGATATCGTAGATGCCGATCACGGTCATTGTACGTTTGTTCATTTCTTCATTGATGGCTTTGCCGCTCATCGGGATGCGATCACCTACGCTTACGTCCATTGCATCTGCTAAGCCCTGACCAATAAAGATTACATCTTCATCGTCGGCTTGCAGAAAACGCCCGTCAACAAGAAACTCATTTTGCATTATAGGATTAATGGATTTCTCTCTCTCTGGCTCAATGCCAAAAATGCCAATAGGGAAAACGCCTTCATGGTTAGAAAGAAAGCCGCCTGTATTGGCGTGGCGTAAGGCTGCATCTACCCCAGATTGTGCTTCAGCGGCTGCTACGGCATCTATTCCATCGCCGAGAGCCAGCATCGGGTTTGCGCTATAAGAATCTTCATACCCGATCGCACGGATTTGGATATTGCCGCCGCTCAGTTTGATCGCGTTCCCATAAACGGCAGATTCAAAACCAAATAACATCCCGTCGTACATGACGAGGAATGACATCATCATCCCCATTGCCATCACGACAAGCAGCGTTCTGCGCCGATTACGCCACAGATTGCGCCAGGCTAATTTCAAAAGTAGTATCATTTTTTCTCCTCTATTTCTGCATCTGCTATGAATTGCGATTCGGTATTACGCAAGCCATATTCCATTACATATAAAAGCTTGTCTATTCTTTCCTGAGTTTTCGGTAATCGTAACCAAGTCATAAAATCTTCTTCTTGCATGCTTTCATTTAAAACATATGTGCTGATTGCGTTGCTCCATGTTTCCATGACCATTACCGCCAAATCTACCTCAACACTTGGGTCAACTTCTCCACGTTCAATGGCTTGCTCAATCATCATTTTAAGAGCAAGAGTCGTTTTCTTACGCTCCTCTATAAAATACTTCCCATAATACATTCCATCTCTAAGCAAAACACGAGTAATCGCCTGTGCTAAATGTGGGTGAACTGATTCAAACTCCATGCCGGTCTTAATCATCCAATGGAAGTATGTAAAAGTATCCATATTGGCACTAGGAGGGTGTTTATCAGCGAAGAACTCAGTTTTTTCCTTCCCAAATAAATCAATCAAATGCATAAATACATCTAATTTATCTTCAAAATATTGGTAAAAACTGCCTTTTGAAATACCACTCTTCTCAACGATACGGTTCGTTGATGCGCTCTCAAAACCATACTCTGCGAATTCATTGATTGCAACATCGATGATTGTGTTCTGTTTTTCTTCAGGAAGATTTAAGAAAGTTTGCTTTGGCATAAGATTGTGACCACTAAGTCATGTGACTAGAAGGTCACATTATAATCTTGAATGCCCCTGTGTCAAGGATGAGTTTCTCGGCACATGCGTAATTTGAACTTGCTGAGGCTTCGATGTGCATGGGATGTGTCTCAAGCGTTCCATAGCGGAAGGTGGGGATGCATATTTTCCCCGTTGACGCAAATGCCCTTTTCGTCTATAGTGCAATGCAAATAAATTTATGGAGTTTTCTATGCTTAAAGAAAAAATTTATCTTCTCTCTCCTAAAAAACTTTCTCCCGAAGTGATTGCGGTTACTTTTGCAAAAACATCTCGCTCTCCGCTGGGTTTTAATGAGATTGCCGATGAACTCAGCAATGAATCTAGCGCAGAATTTCATGAAAAATGGGTAGTAGGTTATGGTCATGCTTCGGTGGCAGAACATGCGGTTTTGCATATTGCCATTGAAAATGTTTCTCGGATGGCAATAGAAAGTGTTCAATCGAATAGACTTGCTTCTTATACTGAAAAATCGACCCGCTACCAAAAATGGGATTCGAATGCTTTTGTGATTCCACCAGAACTTAATGGGCACCCTCTAAAGAGTGAGTATAAGAAAACTGTCCAGCTGCTTTTCAAGACTTATGCCGATTCTATAGAGCCTACTCGCGCTATTATTCGAGAAAAATTTCCGCGCAAAGAGGGCGAAAGAAATGAGCTATGGGATAGGCGAATTCGCTCAAAATATGTAGACGCATGTCGTTTTTTGCTTCCCGCTGCTTCTTATGCTAATGTAGGAATGACAGCTAATGCTCGTGTTTTAGAGAGTGCAATTCGTAAAATGCTCTCAAGTCCGCTGGAAGAAGTGCGTCAGATTGGGAAAAAAATTAAGATAGCCGCACAAGCTGAGGTGCCTACCTTGGTTAAATACGCAGATTCTGTTCCCTATCTGACCGAAGCAGAGAAAGAATTTAGCCTTTTGAGCAAAACCTGTTGTGCCCCCATCCCAACACGAGAGAAAAGCGTGCAACTGCTTCAATATGACTCCGATGGCGAAAATAAAATCTTAACATCAGCATTATATAGATTTGGCGAACTCTCTTTCACCCAAGCCCAGCATTATATTGAAAGTCTCAGTGAAGAAGAGCGTTCCGAAATTACCTCAAAACTATTTGCTAAAATGGGGAAATTTGACATTCCTCTGCGTGAGCTTGAGTACAGCACATACACCTTCGACCTGCTTATGGATCAGGGTGCATATTACGAGTTCAAACGTCATCGTACAATGACTCAAACGCCGCAAAATCTCACCACAAATCTTGGTTATGCCACGCCGAGCCTACTTGTCGAAGCCAATTTTGAAGACCGCTATAAAAACGCTATGGATGCCGCCGCTGAAACTTATCAAAAAGTTGCTACTTTCAATCCGCATTTGGCAGCTTACCTTGTTCCCAATGGATTTTACCGTCGCGTTTTAGCGAGCTTTAACTTGCGCCAAGCCTATCATCTTTGCCAATTGCGCGCCGCCAAAAATGCTCACTTTTCAATCCGTAAAATTGCACGTCAAATTTACGCCGAGTTAGAGAGCGTTCATCCACTTCTCACAAAATATATGCGTCTTCCTAAAGAGGAAACATGGCAAGAATATTTGCATACCTCCTCATAGTAACGATAGGGCTAACTGCATGCGTCCCTCAAAATGTGGATGTGGAGCCGACACTAGCGCGTCCTAAGGTTGGGTCATTGCAAATATACAGTTCTCCTGTCCCCAGCAGTACCCCGCTGCCTCCAACCCCAGCCCCAACGCATCCTCCTCCACCAACTGCTACACCTCATCTTTACGCCATCAAAAAAGGGGATACGATGGGAAGTATTTCCCTCGAATTTGGCATAAGCGTTGAAGAGATAATACGTGTTAATCCTGAAACGTCTCCATATTCAATGACTGTGGGTGAAGAAATAGTTATTCCCGAAGTTGAGATAACGCCAGCTTCTCTTGCCATTGCTCCACTTGAAGTAGAGATTTCTCCGCCTAATTGCTATGAACCTCTCAGTGGTGGGATGTGGTGCTTTATTTCTGTATTAAATAATCAAGATATAGCAGTAGAAAACCCCTCTGCAGAAATTATGCTCTTTGATGAAAATGGAGAAGTATTTGCAGAGAAAATAGCCTATGCTCTTATAGATCGCCTCCCGGTTGGTGAAAGGATGCCTTTGGTAGCATTTTTTGAGAATATTCCTGAAAATATGAGTGTAAATGCTAAATTGCTTACCGCATTACCAAGCCCCGAAGATAATGGGCGCTATCTTCTTGCATCTGTGCGAAATGTGCTTACAGAAATAGCATGGAGTGGAGTGAGTGCCAAAATCAAAGGGGATGTAATGGTAGAGGGGGAGATATCACGGTTGTGGGTCTTGGCTATCGCATATGATGCTGATGATAATATTCTTGGTGTGCGGCGGTGGGAATCTGTCTCAGGCAAGGGCGGCTTCAATTTAACGGTATCAAGCCTAGGGTCCACGATCGACCATGTCCAACTAATGGTTGAGGCAAAAACTCTGGATGAAAACTCTACCTTTCAAGAGTGAAAAGTCATCTCGTTTGACGCATCCTTTTCTAGGATGTATAATTCCTCCGTTATCTATATTTTTTAAGGAAAATTTATGGCTCTAAATGGAAATCTTAGAGATTTTACAGTAACACAGTTGCTCAATTTGGTTAATTTAGCCAGTAAAACGGGGACGCTAATTATAGAAGGACCAAATGAGACAGCTGAGGTTTCTTTTCGTGGTGGGAAATTAGCTTATGCAATGGTTGGGCGCGAGAATGGTAGCTTGGCTTCTATTTTGCATAAAGGAAAGAAATTGAGTGCGAGCCAATATCGTTCTATTCAAAACCGAGCAGGACATGTGACAGATAAAGAGTTGGGATTACTTTTAATTAATGCTGGCTATCTTTCACAGGAAGATATTTTATTATCTTTGCAAAAGAGCTTTATGGGAGTCGTACGTGATTTATTTACTTGGGTAGAAGGATTTTTTCATTTTGAAAATAATAAACTCCCCCCCGAAGATAAAATTAGTGTTCGTCTTGATTTAGAAAACTTAATTATAGAAGGTTCACGCCAGTTACGTGAATGGGAACAGTTACAGGATGAAATCCCTAGCCTTGAGATGGCGTTGAAATTTGCAGACCGCCCTGGGGCTGGTTTTAAAAATGTTAATTTGAGTGTAGAAGAATGGCGAGTTGTTTCATATATAACGCCGAAAAATAAGATTAGCCAAATTGCAAAAACAGCAAAGATGGATGATATTGAAATTCGCCGTATTGTTTATGGATTGATTCAAGCAGGACTGGTTGAGATTACTCAGCCAGAAGGTGAAAAGCCCAAATTAGCGAAAGACATGTTCCCAACCCAAGATGTGAAAGAACAAAAATCTTTGGTGAATCGCCTTATCAATCGAATTGGAAATATATAATTTTTTTTATCTTTTTTTATAGAGGATAGTGCTTATGCAGACAGTCAAGATGGTGCTTACAGGTCCTTTTAGCTCTGGGAAGACAGAGTTTATAGGCTCAGTCAGTGAAATTGACGTTGTAGCAACAGAGCGCAAAATTTCTGGAGCTGGAGAGAAGCAAGTTAAAGATGCAACCACAGTTGCAATGGATTTTGGGCGTATTACAGTAGATGAAGACCTCGTGCTTTATCTTTTTGGCACACCTGGGCAGAAACGCTTTGACTTTATGTGGGAAATACTTTCAGAAGGTATGCTGGGATTTATTGTGATGATTGATAGTGCTCGCCCAGAAACTTTTAGAGAAGCTCGTAGCATTTTGCAAACATTTCGTGCTTATGCTCCAACTCCTTATGTTGTTGCCGCAAATAAACAAGACGTAGAAGATGCATGGGAAATCGAAGATATGCGTAATGCATTGCGCTTAGATCCCAAAATCAAATTACTTCCTTGTGTTGCTACTGATTTGAAATCAGTAAAATCTGTTCTTTTAGAATTACTTTATAGCATTTTAGCTGAGATGGAAACGGGGGGATAGCCCTCCTGTTGATGGGATTATTGTGTCTTCAATTACTACAGATCAAGGAATTGTTCATTACGAAGTTTATGGGCGCGGTCGTCCTGTAATTTTATTACATGGCTGGCTGGGTTCATGGGGGTTATGGCAAGAAACAATGAAGTATCTAGGGCGTCATTACCGCACTTATGCGTTGGATTTTTGGGGTTTTGGAGAATCGGGGAAAAAGCGTGAAACCTATGCGGTACAAGATTTTGTTAGCTTAGTCGAGCAATTTATGGGGCATTTAGGTATTGTGCGTGCGCCACTAGTCGGGCATAGCATGGGGGGAACAGTTAGCCTCTCTATCGCTTTGGCACATCCAGAATTGGTGAGCAAAGTTGTCGTTATCGGTTCGCCTATTGTTGGTTCTTCTTTAGCTTGGCCTCTAAAACTTTCAGGCAACCGCTCAATTGCTTTTATGCTATTTAATGCCATGTGGGCTTTTCGTTTGGGCATTAAAGTTGCCTCTCCGTTTATTAGTCGTGACCCTCGTTTTCCTGAAATGATGGACAGGGATTTATCACGGACCACATTAGAATCTTTCCTGCTCAGTATCGCCTCCTTACATCGCACGGATTTAAGACCAATGCTCAATGAAATACAAATTCCATCTATGGGAATGTATGGTGATTTAGATAATATCGTTAGTCCACATGAGTGGAAGCCTATGCTCGCCGGAATTCCTTCAACTCGGATTGAAAGATTCAAAAATGCTGGGCATTTCATCATGCTAGATGAGCCAGAGTTTTTTACTGAAACGCTAAAAGATTTTCTGGATGATGAAACTGAAAGAACTTAATTAAAATCTAAGAATAAATCTTAGTATTTTATTTCCCCTCCCTTTTCCACATTCTGATTTTTCGTTTAGCTGATTTTCTTCGGTTTCGTACGCAATTTTAAGTTGAGTGCCATAAATCAGCATTTTCTTGGCCTCATTTTTTTATACTACGTCAGTGATCCTCTTTGGCGTGCTACACCCTATCTTAGAAATACATGGCAATAATAAATGACCTATCGAGATAATATAATCATCTTTTTTCTTTCCCTAGCAGTTGCATTAAGCATTGCATCTTTTCAATCCACTCCTGGCTATTTAGATGCTGACTATTATTATGCTACTGGTCTGCAACTGGTTGAGGGCAAAGGCTTTACTGAACCCTTTTTATGGAATTATTTAAGCGACCCCGTTGCTTTACCCCATCCTTCTCATAGCTATTGGATGCCATTAACATCAATATTTTCTGCTCTTGGAATGTGGATCACACGTGATATTAGATTTGCTTCTGCTCAAATAGCTTTTATTTTGCTTTCAGCTTTTCTCCCTTTGATTACTGCCAAATTAGCTTTTTCTTTCTCAAAAAGACGTGATCTTTCCATTATCTCTGCAATTTTTGCCATGCTTGGTGGAGGATATGCACCATCTTTATATACAACAGACAGTTTTGTGATATATATGGTGCTGGGCGGACTTTTTTTTCTTAGCTTGAGGGTAGAGCGTTTATGGCTAAGAGCGATTATATTAGGAGTGCTTTCTGCTCTTTTTCACCTTACTCGCGCAGATGGGACAATTTGGTTAATTATTGCGCTGATTGCTCTGCTTATGCTTGATAAACTAGATAATAAAAAAAAGAGTGTTTTGGAAATTGGTAGCTTGAGAATGAGGCTGCCTCGACCTACGCCTTCTATGCTTTTATCTATAGTACTTGTATTATCATCCTATGCTCTTTTTATTCTCCCATGGCTTTTTCGAAACTATGGCGTTTTTGGTACTCCTCTTGCGCCTAATGGTGATCAAATGCTCTGGCTTACTTCTTATGAACAAATTTTTTCCTATCCTGCCGGAAACTTATCAATAAATACTTGGCTATCTTCTGGAGTTATAGAAATTATAAAAACGCGTATTTGGGCACTAAAGCAAAACCTTGCCGTAATCATTGTTGTGCAAGGAGGAGTTGTTTTGTTGCCCTTTATTATTATTGGCGCCCGATATTTTTTCAAAAAGAACTCGCGGTCTCTGCAAGGGGTGTTTTCGACAGATTTGGCTGAGAGTTCTATTAATAAAAAAATTGTTTTTATGGGGGTATTTGCGTGGCTAACAACTTTTGTGATTATGACTCTTATTTTCCCCTTTGCTGGAGCACGGGGAGCATTCGCACATTCTGGAGCAGCTTTACAACCACTTTGGTGGGCACTTGCCCCAATTGGCCTATACTGTTTTGTTGGGTGGATGGCTAAAAAGCGTAAGCTGAGGTTAGAAAAGGTTCGTTATTTTTTTTCAAATGCGTTAATCATAATCTTTTTGTTTTTAACCTTAGGCGTTTTATGGGTGCGTGTGTTTTCCGCATCAGCACTTATAAAGTCTGAGGGTAGTGGTATTCCTCTTTATACAGAGATTGAAGAAATGATTTCAGAAGATGATGATATATCACATGCAACTGTTATAGTCGCTAATCCTCCTGCTTATTTTCTTGCAAGTGGAAGATTCGCACTGGCTCAACCCTATGGAGATATTCAAACGATATTAGCAATTGCCGAACGCTATAATGCTCGTTTTTTGATTTTAGAGGAAGATTATGTAGTGGATGGCTTAAAAACTGTTTTTAACGCTCCTACTGAATGGGAACCCCTGACATTTTTAGGAGAAGTTAGAGAAGCAAAAATTTTTTTGATTGAAAGAGAGTAATCTAAAACCTTCGTTTGCCCTTGCATAGGTTTCATAGGGGGATAATTGAATAAGAAACCCTATCAGAAGCGCTGCCTATTGTGTATAATACGAAGAATTCTTTTACACTCCTGGTAGGTGGAAGAAATGTGACGGTCTGGCGATGGACATATTAGAATTTTGTAATTTTTTATCGATACGCGCTATGCTATGCTCGCCACTCAATCAGCTTCAAGGGAAATAAAGAGACAGCCATGAAAACAATAAAATTAGTAGTTATAGATGATCACCCATTATTTCGTCAGGGCGTGGTAGATGCATTATCTTTAGAACCAGATATGACCGTTATTGGTCAGGCATCTTCTGGGGAGGAAGCGCTAGAAATTATTCGTTCCCTCTCACCAGATATAGCAGTGATAGACGTTAACCTGCCTGGGCTAAATGGACAACAAGTTACTCATCGTATTGTGCAAGAAAAACTTCATACACGCGTATTATTGCTCACGGGGTATGACGATCTTGAACAAGCGTTACATGCAGCAATTGCTGGGGCAGCAGCTTATTGTGCAAAAGAAATAGGGCCTAAACGTTTAATTCAGAGTATTCGAGAGATTTATAAGGGTAAATTTGTTATAGCTGAGCAAGTTCTTTCTAAAGAAGAAGTAAATGTGTGGATTAAGGATAACATGGTGGATACAAGGCGTACCTATAGTGAGCCAGGTATGCCATTTCATCCTCTTTCAAAACGAGAAATGGAAGTCTTGTCTTGTGTTGTGCGTGGAATGAGCAATAAAGAGATTGCAATGCTGTTAGGGATTAGCCATCAAACCGTTAAAAATCATGTCACTGCCATTTTGAGAAAATTTGGCGTTGAAGATCGTACTCAGGCTGTTGTATATGCTTTAAAACGTGGCTGGGTACAATTGCATGACGATGATGATGTGCAAAACGTATAGGAGAATTTAGCATGGTCTTATCGCAAATTGATGATGATATGATGGAAGTAGAAGCTCTTGATATTCAATCGGAGCTTGATGAAACAGAAAGTTCATTGAGAGAAGTAACCTTGATGATTGAGCAAAGCCAAGACGAAGTGGGGAAACTAACACAACGAAATGCTGCGATTACTGCACATTTGCAACAAATCAAGTCAGAAATATCGTCTATGTCTGCAGAAGAAGTTCGTATGACTTATGATTCTGCTTTAGAGGCGCAGCAACGCTTGCTTGTTATGCGCGGTCAATTGGACAAATTGCAAAATGACCAGACGCATTTAGAGCGTTATAAAATGGTTTTGCAACAGGCTAGGAGCACTGACGGTCAACGTACCTTTCAGACCAGCGAGAACCAACGGAATGAATCCACTAATATTGAAATGATTGTTAATGCACAGGAGTCTGAACGGCAGCGTTTATCTCGTCAAATGCATGATGGTCCAGCACAAGCTTTATCTAATTTCATTTTACAAGCTGAGATTGCTCTACGGCTTTTATCTGTTGATGTTGACCAAGGAAGAGATGAATTGAATAGTTTAAAAGCATCGGCCATGCGGACGTTTCAGCAGGTTCGAAATTTTATCTTTGAACTTCGCCCTATGATGTTGGATGATTTAGGTCTGATCCCAACCATTCGGCGTTATGCAGAGACTTTTAAAGAACAGTCTGGGATAGAAATGAATTTACTTGTCTCTGGAACAGAAAGAAGATTAGAATCGTATCTTGAAGTTATGGTCTTCCGAGCATTGCAAGAACTTTTAGGAAATTCGTCAAGGCATAGTCACGCCACTGTCATTAAGGTGCATGTTGATGTGGGGGATAGCATCATAAAAGTTAGCGTTGATGATAACGGGAAAGGTTTTGACCTTGATACATTGAATGAAGGTGGTAGTTTAGGGTTGAAACTGATACGTGACCGTGTTGAAATGTTAGGAGGAAGTTTCAATATCGATAGCTCTGCAGGAAAAGGGACCCGTGTCGCACTTTCGATTCCAGCAGGGAGCTAGCTGGCTTGCAAAATTGTAAGCAATAAATTCTTTATCCCTCTTGTTTTTTTTTTCTGAGGTGTTTATAATGTATTCATCTTCTAGTTCTTATGCTGAAGAAATTATCACAAGAAGGAGGTGCTTTCACATGTTGTTCTCCCCAAAAGAGAAAGGCCAAGGTTTAGTAGAATATGCGTTGATTCTTGTTTTAGTAGCCGTTGTTGTTATTGCTGCATTGACACTACTTGGACCATCCATTTCTAACATTTTTACTAGCATTAATAATAGTCTCTAATAATTTAAGTGTATCTTGTAATTAAAAAAGGTGGGACGCCGTCGTCAGACAGCGTCCCACCTTTTTCCTATAAAGTAATATAATTTTCCTGCTATAATTGAAAATATTTATACAATATAATGAATGGGAAGAAGGTTTGACCTACAGAAAGGAGTAATTTATGCGTAGAGGAAGAGTTTTTATCTACTTAGCAGTAATACTGCTTGTCGCCCTTGCAGGGGCGTTCTTGTTTTTACGGAATCAAGCGAGTGTGGTTCCCGAGGTTCCTGAGCAAGTCTTAGTCAAAATCATTATCGCTGAACAAAATATCCCGCAGGGTGCTGAGATTACGGACGAAGTTTTAGGTTGGATATCTTTGCCAGAAGGGACAGATTTTGGTGTAATGTTCCGGTATGACCAACGAGATGAGCAGGTTGTTGGAAAGTATGCAAAATACCCTATTGAGCAGGGTGTGATCATTACAAAACCAATGGTTAGTGGGATTGGGGAGATTGCATCAACAGGACCAGAGTGGGCAAATTTAATCTCACCTGGGATGACCGCGATTTCTATTCCTACAACTCGCTTGTCATCTGTTACATATGGTGTTGCTGATGGAGCTCATGTTAATCTGATTGCTTGTTTTCTCTTTGTTGATATAGATTCTGGGTTTCAGTCCATACTTCCCAACCGAACAGCTTTCGTTTCACAATCTGGGTTTAAACCATCTGAAGCACCGAGTTTATCCGCGAGTGTAAGTGGGGGGCAAAGCAGTGAGGCTTCAGGTTCTGCACAGGGACGTGTTGAACTCGACCCAACTTTTCAACAACCTATATATATTGTTCCATCTGAGGCGCAACGCCCGCGTCCCGTTTGTAAAACCATATTTCAAGATATTACAGTATTAAAGTTGGGAGATTTTCCTTTAGATACGGTTGAAGATTCTGGGGAGGATGATGAAGAAACCCCACCTGCTCCAGGTGAGGAAGCTCCAGCTCCTAGTATTCCTGATGTTGTTACTTTAATTGTTTCGCCTCAGGATGCTACATCTTTGGCATATATGTTATATGGAGGGGCGGAATTGACATTGACTTTGCGTGGTGCTAATGACACATCTAGAGTGGAGACGGAAGCTGCGACATTACAATTTCTTTTGAGTCAATACGCGATTCCTGTTCCAGCCAAATTGCCTTATGGTCCCGAACCCCGTATTGATGCTTTAGAATCTCCTATACTTGAATAGTTATCAAGAGTGTAGACAAAACTAACCATAGCGGAGAATAGATGGCTTCAAATAATAAATTTAGAGTCTTAATTGTCGACGATGTAGCGGAAACAAGGGAAAACGTTCGAAAACTTCTTCAATTCGAATCGGATGTGGATGTTGTTGGTGTAGCACGTACAGGCAGAGAAGCTATAGAAATTTCTGATGAGGTTGAGCCAGATGTAATCTTGATGGATATCAATATGCCAGACATGGATGGCATTGCTGCTACAGAGGCTATTCGTCAAAAAAGTTCTTTTGTTCAAGTTGTTATTTTATCTGTACAGGGTGATTCAAATTACTTGAGACGAGCCATGCAAGCTGGTGCCAGCGACTTTCTTACGAAGCCGCCTACTGGAGATGAACTGATTACTGCTATTCGAAGAGCGGGAACTATGGCTCATCAAGAAAAAGCAAAAGGTGGTGCTGCCCCAGTAGTGACGAGCAGTGGGTTGCCATCTGTTGCAAGTATTTCATCATTGCAACAGGGGAAGGTGATCGTAGTCTATTCCCCGAAGGGCGGAGTAGGCAGCACAACCATAGCGGTTAATCTTGGGATGGCTCTGCATAATGATGAAACCCGTACGGTAATTGTAGATGGCAATTTACAATTTGGTGATGTTGCTCTTTTTATAAATGAGCAGGGAAAAAATACAATTTTGGATTTAGCCTCAATTGCTGATGAATTAGATCCCGAAATTGTTGGCGATGTTATGGTAAAACATGATGCTTCTGGTGTGCATGTTTTAGCCGCTCCCCCTCGTCCAGAGCAGGCAGAATCAGTGTCTGGTCAAGAATTCTTGAAGACAATACAATATCTTCGTCGTTTATATGCTTATGTAATTGTTGATACTCCATCTCTACTTACTGATATTGTGTTATCAGCTGTTGATGAAAGCGATATAATTGTTTTAATAGCCACACAAGATATTCCTTCAATAAAAAGCGCGCAATTATTTTTGAATTTGTTGGTAACGTCTTTGGGAGCAGAGCAAGAGCGTGTAGTTTTCACCATAAATCGCTATGATAAGCGTATAGGTATTACTCCAGAGAAAATAGGGAATAACCTGAAGCTTGAAGTTGCTGCAACAATTCCTCTTGACGAGCGAGTTATTACACGTTCTGTTAATCGAGGGGTTCCATTTATTTTAGAGAATAAGACTCAGCCTGCAAGCCGAGGAATTCTTTCTTTGGCTGAAAGTATTCGCACACGTATTGCTTCTGCTGAGACAAGAGAAGATGAGAAGGGAAAATAGGTAATAATGGAGATGCTCAATGTCATTGCTAAAGAGAATTGAACAAGGACAAAGCTCAACATCTGAAAAGAAGGCGCCTAGCGAACTTGGAGGCGAAGAATCAGCTTCTCGTTTAGGATCATTACAGGCTAGAAGAGCAAATGCTCCGAATACGACACCGCAATCGGGGACATATTATGATTTAAAAACTCGCGTGCAAAATAAATTGCTTGCCGAGATTGACCCCTCCACAGACATCTCTCAAACAGAGGAAGTTAAGCGTTCAATTCAAGACTTATTTGAACAAATTTTAGCCGAAGAGAATATTGTTCTTTCTAGACCAGAGAGACACCGTCTCTTTGAGCAAATAACAGCTGAAATTCTGGGGTTTGGTCCGTTAGAGCCTCTTTTGCAAGACGATAGCCTAACAGAGGTTATGGTAAATGGTGCAAAAAATATTTATATTGAGCGTAAAGGGAGATTGCATCGGGTTCCTGTAACATTTGAGAGCGATGAGCATGTCATGCGTATTATTGATAGGATTGTTGCACCTCTTGGTAGGCGGATTGATGAGTCAAGTCCATATGTGGATGCGCGTTTACCTGATGGCTCTCGTGTGAATGCGGTAGTCCCACCAATTTCACTTGTTGGACCAACTCTTACTATCCGTAAATTTTCAAAAAACCCTATTACGATGGAACAACTTATTCAGTTTGGATCTATTACGCCAGAAGCTTTGCAGTTTATGAAGGCATGTGTTGAAGCTAGGTTAAATATTGTTATTTCTGGTGGTACAGGGTCTGGAAAGACTACCTTATTGAATATCATGTCAGCTTTTATTCCATCAGATGAACGAATTTTGACAATAGAGAATGCCGCTGAGGTTCAATTGCGACAAGAACATGTCGTGACTCTTGAATCTCGCCCTGCAAATATTGAAGGGCGAGGTGAGATAACTATTCAGCAGCTTGTAGTAAACTCATTACGTATGCGCCCTGACCGTATTATTGTTGGAGAAATTCGGGATGAAGCAGCATTGGATATGTTACAGGCTATGAATACAGGACATGATGGCTCTATGACAACAACTCATGCAAATAGTCCACGCGATTCACTTGCCCGTCTTGAGACTATGACGTTAATGGCAGGAATGGATTTGCCAGTTAGGGCTATTCGTGAACAGATTTCATCAGCGGTTGATGTCGTTATCCAGCAGTCACGTATGCAGGATGGATCAAGACGTGTAACTTATATTACAGAAATTAGTGGTATGGAAGGTGATGTTATTACCACAACTGATATTTTTGCTTTTGAACAAGTTGGTATGGAAGAAGGAAAAGTGGCGGGGAGGCTAAGACCTACAGGCTTACGCCCTAAATTTATGGATAAAATTGAGGCTCATGGTATTCAACTGCCTCCATCCATTTTTGGAATTGGTGAAAGAAGAAGATACTAAATCTAAGACGTAAATAAGCGGATACAACTAATGGAATTAGATACAACAACTTGGTTTTTTATTATCGCAGCAGTTTTGCTTGTCATCTTATTGATAGCTGGGATTATGATGTCTTCCAATAGCGAACGTAACTTAGTGGAAGACAGACTAGGACGTTATCTTGAGGAAGAAGAGCAAACTCTAGCAGATGGTGACAAAGAAACTGTTCTTGGGGAATGGATTAATCGACGTGTTGAGAAATCTTCGAGAGGGGATAAGGTTAAGGATTCACTTGCGCGTGCTGATATGAAATTTCAAGTAGCTGAATACTATGCTTTAGTCGTTATAGCTACAGTCGGATTATCCCTTATAGCAGGTTTTTTTGGTGGCAGAAATATTATTTCTTTTATAATTGGTGCTGTTATTGGGGCAATTCTCCCAGGCATCTATGTTAGTGGACAACAGAGAAAAAGACTTGCAGCCTTTGATGATCAATTGCCCGATATGATTAACTTAATGGTAAATGGTTTGAGAGCTGGGTTCTCCACGATGCAAGCAATGGAAGCCGTTAGCAAAGAACTCCCTGCTCCAATTAGTGATGAATTCCGTCGCGTTGTTCAAGAAATGCAACTTGGAGTTCCAATGGGGAAAGGATTAGATAATTTATTTCGCCGTATCCCTAGCCCAGATTTAGATTTTATGATTACGGCTATTAACGTTCAAAGAGAAGTTGGCGGTAATCTTGCAGAGATTCTTGATACTATTTCATTTACAATTCGAGAGCGTATTCGTATTAAGGGTGAAATTCAAGTTTTAACTTCACAGGTTAGGGCTTCGGCCAAAATACTTTCATTTGTTCCTATTGGGTTGGCTATCTTTCTTTGGTTTTTTAATAATGATTATATGCAGAATTTATTTATAAGGGGAGTCGGTTGTGCAGCTGGAATTCTTGGAGCGGGACTTGTGCTGATTGCTTTAGGCTATGCCATTATGATGAAAATCGCAGCTATCGAGGTTTAATATGGGTATTTCGATTTGGGTATGGGTAATTATTGGTTTTGTTATTATTGGTGGGATTGCTGCTTTAGTAAGAGCGGGAGCTCGTGAAGTAGCATCTGAAGAGGATGACTTGCTGACTTCGCGTTTGATTGAAATTAGCGAGCAAGGAGAGTTGACATCTCTTGAAGATATTGAGCTTTCTCAACCTTTCAATGAACGTGTTATTGTTCCTTTCCTATTAAGAGTAGGAGAGTTTTCAGCGCGTTTTACACCTCAGCATTTGATTGAAGACACTGAACTAAAAATTGAACTGGCAGGGAACCCAATTCGTATGGCTGCCTCAACCTTTTTAGCATCTCGATTTGTTTTAGCTGGATTTTTAGGTGGATTTCTTTTTCTTGTCTTTATGTTTTCACCACCATCAACTGTTGATCTTAACCCTTATCTTATTGTTCCTTTATTTGCTGTATTGGGTTTTTTCTTTCCTCAGCTTTGGTTGCAAGGAAAAATTGACAGCCGTCAAAAAGAAATTCAAAAAGCAATGCCAGATGCACTTGATTTATTGACAATTTGTGTTGAAGCAGGTTTAGGTTTTGATGCGGCTATGTCAAAGGTAAGTGAGAAATGGGATAATGAGCTTTCCCTTTCCTTTTCAAGAGCTATTCGAGAAGTACAGTTGGGCAAGTTAAGGCGAGATGCCCTTAAAGACATGGCAGATAGAATTGGCCTTGCAGAAATGACTAGTTTTATCGCCGCTGTAATTCAGAGTGAACAGTTGGGGGTAAGTATGGCAAAAGTATTACGTATTCAATCAGAACAAATGCGTATTAAGCGTAGACAAAGAGCAGAAGAGCAAGCACATCAGGCGCCTGTAAAAATGGTTATTCCGATGGCTTTTCTTACCTTCCCTTCTATTTTTATTGTTCTTTTAGCTCCAGCAGCATTTAGTATGGCAGAAAATTTTGATATAGGATAACGACCTTGAGTAAATCTTGGCGCATAAAATATCATCTTTATCGCTTGTTCTGGCTGGGTGTAGATCTTTTATACCCACCTATTTGTGGGGGATGTGAAAAAAAGGGGGAACGTTGGTGCGAAGATTGCCGAAAAACGCTCACATTAATTTCAGGACCTAAATGCAGTATTTGCGGGTTGCCAGAAATGAAAGATGAACCTTGTTTTTCTTGTCAACAAAGTCCTCCTTTTTATAAGACACTTAGGTCTTGGGTTGTTTTTGAAGGCCCAGTTCGTAAGGCAGTGCATAGAATTAAGTATCGGCAAGATTTGGGTTTGGGTGATGCTCTTGCCACAGAGATGCAAGATTATGCAGGCCAGCTCAAATGGGATATTGATATTGTAGTTCCTGTACCTTTGGGTAAAAAACGTTTTCGAGAACGCGGGTATAATCAAGTAGGATTATTTGCTCATCCTTTAGCGCTTGCTCAAGAGTGGATATATGCTCCTCATGCCCTAAAAAGGGTACGAGAAACAGTCTCTCAGGTGGGGCTTTCAGCGGATGAGCGTGAAAATAATGTGCGTAGTGCTTTCGTCGCAAACCATAATAAGGTTGCTGGAAAAAAAGTTTTGGTCATAGATGATGTCTCCACAACGGGAGCAACCCTAAATTCATGCGCGGAAGCGTTAATCAAAGGTGGTGCTCAGGAGGTTTACGCCCTCTCACTAGCTCGAGCATTGCCACATCATGGTCTTAAGACCGTTTAATCCATTTTTATTAGTTAGGAGGTACGATGACAAACCAAGTGCAAGTTTTCGGAAAGAACATGGACGTGACAGACAATATTCACGATTATGTTTCCGACAAGGCAGAAAATTTAGATCGCTATCTCAAAGAAATTGATAATGTGCGTGTAGACCTCTCTTATGTGAAATCTGCGCGTAGCGCAACAGATAGGCAAGTTGCTCAAATTACCGTGCAAGGTCCGCGCATCCTATTGCGAACCGAAGAAAGAGCCGATGATATCTTAGCCGCCTTTGATACTGCGTTTAATAAGATGAAGCGTCAGATAGAGCGGTATAAAGGTAAACAAGATCGAGGCAGAGGCGACGGACGGTCTGCGGCAGAGGTAGTTTCAGAGTCCTTAGATGATGATTTTGAAAATGAAGGGATGATTATTGCTCGTAGCAAAAAATTTACCGTATATCCAATGGTGGTAGAAGAAGCCTATGAACAAATGCAATTGCTAGAACACGATAACTTTTTTATATTCTATAACGGCGATACAAATGCAATCAATGTCCTATATCGTCGTCGTGATGGTAGCTATGGTTTAATTGAACCAGAAATTGCCTAAAAACCTAAGAACCAAGAAAGCTAAAAAAGAATAGCAAGAAGAAACTGACTCGAATTTTCGGGTCAGTTTCTGTCTACAGAGAATGATGAAAAAAAACAACCTATACGATAATTCAGAAAAAAACGCTCATCGCTTTGATAGCGAAGCCATAAAAAAAGCAACCAAAAATATCCTCCTTTCTGTGGGCGAATCTCCTGAAAGGGAAGGATTAAAAAGAACCCCACTTAGAGTTGCAAATATGTACGAAGAGTTATTAGCGGGGTACGACGCAGATCCTGAGAAAATTGTAAATGGCGCGCTCTTCAATGTTGAATACGATGAAATGGTGCTTGTACGCGATGTTCAGTTTTATAGCCTTTGTGAGCATCATATGCTCCCTTTTATGGGACGTGCCCATATCGCCTATATTCCCAATGGCAAGGTGATTGGGCTTTCTAAAATTCCTCGTATTGTTGATATGTTTGCTCGCAGATTGCAAGTACAAGAGCGTATGACGCGTGAAATCGCTGATTTTATTCGCGACCTTCTCAACCCTCAGGGGGTAGCTGTTGTTGTTGAGGGCTTACATCTTTGCATGATGATGCGAGGGGTAAAACAGCAAAGTGCTCGCATGACGACCTCTGCTATGCACGGTGCATTTCGTGCAAATTTAGCCACACGCCAAGAATTCTTAGATAATATCTCCCGTGGGGCTTCTCCCTTACAGGTTTAATAAACAGAGACACGGGCTTTATAAAATCAAGCTCGTGTCTCTGATAAAGTTTTTAAAGGGGATGAAAAACTGCACCGCTCGTGATTTAGACCTGATACCTACCTAAAACCTTTTCTGCGCTTTTCAGCTTTTGGTGCGTTCAATCTCTACCCCAACTTTTTCTATAAACTCAATCGCTTTTGGCTTCTCTACACGGACTTTAGCCTTTTTCATCCCCTTTTGTTCTAAACATATTTCAGCTATATCTTCAGCGAGAGCCTCTACTGTTAATCGCTGTATTGTTTCGGCGTGTTTTTTTATTTTTTGCGAAAGCGTATCATAATTAATGCAATCTTCTAAAGAATCAGATTTTGCTGCGCGGCGTGTATTGGTATATAGTGTGATATTAATTAAAATATCTTGTGGCGTTACTCGTTCTTCATCATAAACGCCAATAATGCCATGCGCATATAAATTAGTAATTAAAATTTTATCCATTATCTATTACCTTAACTAAATCACCAACTTTTGCTTTCAATCTTTTTTTTGCGCTTCCATTTACAATAGCAATTTCGAGATAACCACCGCTGTCTATTACCGCGACCAAATCCCCTGGGGAGTGATGCCCATAAGAGGCAGATATATTATCAATTTCTTTTTCCAATACATTAATTTCTACATCTCCTTTAATTTCTTTAGCATGTAAATTTGTGCGTAAATTGCCAAAATGGTCAATTAATGTGATTTTGGCATCCCAACCATTTGGGCTTTTCTTAACCTTGGGGAAATTTAATAATATTGGGTCTTCGATGACTTTTCCCAGTTTTTCAATCTCTACACCGGCAGCTAGATGTGCGCCAACGGGGGCAAAAATATCACGTCCGTGAAAGGTGCTGGTGATATCGTGTAGCCAATATTTGGCGTTGTCTAAGGATATAAGTTTTATCGGTAGATGCTGATCTTCGGCACGCTCTAAAATCAATGAGAGCAAGCCATTGTCAGGAGCGACGCAGAATTGTTTTCCTATTTGTGCAGCAATCGCTCTTCGTTTAGTGCCCACGCCCGGGTCTACTACGGCAACATGGACAGTTCCATCGCCAAAATATGGGAAAACACGGTCTAGGGTTTGGGCGGCTTGCATGATATTCTGAGGTTCAATCTGATGTGAAAGATCAGAAATTTGCACTTTTGGGCAGATTTCCCAAATAACGCCTTTCATTACGCCGATGAAGCCGTCCTGTGTGCCAAAATCAGTTAGAAGGGTGAGAATGCTCATTTATGCTCCTTTTTCTTGTTGAAAATATGGTAGCATAAAGTGTCTAAGTGAACAAGTTTATGAGGTGATTTATGTCTGATTTTGAGAATTTATCTGCAAAGCCAGAAAGTGTACTTACCAGAATTCAAGATGGTTTGATGAGCGCAGAAATGGAAGAGCGTTTAGGAAGTATAGCGACGTTAAGTGAATTGGCATATAGTAGTAGGACGGTTTTACGCCAGCTTGAAAAAATGGCGGTGAAAGATCGTAGCAAGAAGGTGCGGGCGGCTGCATTGGAGGCTTTAGGGCTGTCCGTGCATAAGCAGATTTTCAAAAAAAACACACACTTATCAAAAGCAATGAGAATAACTTTGCTCGAAGAAGTTCGCCGCTGGAAAAAAGAAGGATTACTAGGACCAGATGTAGTTGCGGCTTTAGAAAAACGATATGCCTTTGATTTTTATATAAACGTGTCTGCTACTGGGGTAATGGAAGCGGAAAAATCAATAAATGTAGAGACTGCTTCAAAAGCGAAAGAACCAAAGCGTTCTTTGGGGCAAGTTTTATTTAGCGAATCGAGCATTAAGATTGCACTTTATTTAGGGGCATTTTTTGTGATAGCAGCTGCATTTATTTTTGCGGCAGCGATTGAAGGGTTGCGCTTGCCTATTTTGCTTTTTTTTACTTTAATCTTTGGGGGTAGCTCAGTTTTTCTCAAAAAGAAACTCTCCCAGCCTAGTTTTACGCTCTTTGTTGTTTTTTCGGTTTTGCTCCCAATCGACTTTAATGTTCTTGCAGATTTGCTCAATTTAAAGGGTATTGCAAACTCTGTTTATTGGATGATCGTCTTTGCCTTGATGGCTTTTATTTGGGCTTTTGCTATTCGCTTCTTTCGCTCGCGTTTTTTTAGTATTTTAGCTTTTCTCTCTTTGGGTGTCTCTCTGCTCTTTTTTGCTGAACTTTTCAATGACCCACCTATTGATCTATATTTGCTTATGCTCTCCTTCTCAGGAATAATAGGTTTAGTTGGCGTGAGTTTTTTGAGAAAATGGCAAGATGAGAAGTTTTCCAATCCGCTTTTTCTTTTTGCTCAAGTTCAAGAGATTATTCTTCTCTTTATTTCTTTAATTGCTTTTCTGATTCGCTATGATGAAAGTGATTTTGCGAATAGTTGGTGGTTGATCGTTACGGCAATCTGGATTCTTGCCGCGCTTTTCTATATTTGCAGTCGTTTTCTAAAGGATAAACTTCCTTTTCACTATCTTGCCGTGATTAGTATTTTGCCAATTCCTTGGGTCTTTTTTCATACATTTGGTATTAGTGATAGAGCTCAGTATATTATCTTTTTTGTGTGGGGTGTAATTCTTGCTTTGAGCGGGGAAGCTTTGAAGGCGCTCAAAAATGAAAAATTTAAAAAATATAGGCAACCGCTTCTTTTTGGCTCTGTCCTACTGATTGGCACAGCTTCTTTTTGGGGCTGGGATGAAAGTTATATACTTGGTTTTTCGATTTTATTAAGTGGCACAATTCTTTATGCCTTGCTAAATTTTTATCGTCCTCGTCTGTGGATTTGGTCTCTCACACTCCTTTTTGCCCTTACAAGCTATTTCGCTTTTTTTGACTTAGATGGAATTCGTTCATGGGATTTTTATTTTGGTTTCAAGTTGCTCATCCCAAGCCTTTTCTTTCTCCTTCCTGATATTATCTTGAAAAACGACTTCAAAATCCACCCTATTTGGCATTTCCCACCGCGTTTTTTAGGGGTATTGCTTTTTTTTATCAATACTGCTGGCTCACTCTTTTCCATTCAGGATAATGCTGGGAAAGTAGTGCTTATTTTTGGTATCTATGCTTTCCTCACCCTCGCTTATGCATTTCGCTATTTTTCGCAGATTGCTTATGCGGCAAATACTTATTTTACGCTTATCATCATTTATATTCTTCGTAGTCAGGATGCAGAGCATTGGCTCGCCCCGCTGATTGCCTTAACTATTGCCTTTTATCTGATTGGTTGGGGGTTGGAGCGTGTGAAAAATACTTCTCGCTGGGCAGATGTGTATCGCTACAGTGGCTTGATTCTTGGCGCGCTCATCTCGTTTAGCGCGCCCTTTGAAGGCACGGAGTTTTTAGCGAGTATTCCTGTTGCTCTTGCGGCGATGCTTTTCACTGTCGAAGCCTTTAAAAAACGCAATATCTGGCTCGGTTTCCCTGCCAATGCTCTTTATTTGATGTCATATTTTATGATTTTAATGAATTTTGATATTGACCAACCACAATTTTTCTCTGTCGTTCCGGCAGTATTAGGGATGCTAATGCACTATCTGCTTGTGCGCAGCGGGAGCAAAACAGCGGCATTTAGTACGGGGATGCTCTCACAGTTGGTCCTTTTGAGCACTACTTATGTTCAGATGGTTTCCGAAGAGAGATTGGTTTACTTCGTGGTGCTTTTCTTTCAAGCCTTAGCTGTTTTAGTCTACGGAATTATCTCTCGTTCTCGAAGCATGATTGTCACCCCAATTGTTTTTCTAATTGTGGGTGTGATGACGATCACTTTTGGCTTACTCGAAGGATTGCCCACGATACTCTTAATCGGTTGCACAGGTGTTTTTCTAATCATTTTTGGAATTGGCGCATTACTCCTGCGAGAGAAAGTTGCTGGTTTACGTGAAAAATTGGATAAGTGGAGCGCGTGAATTCGGTGAGGTGGTAAGCGATAATCAGCCCCAAACTTCTTCTACTAATTGTGGCAAAATCTCACCAGATTTTCCATGCAGAGCAAAATCAACATGCGGGGTGAGCGGTGTAGGATCGAGATTGATTTCGGCCACAATTGCTCCTTTTTGGCGTGCTGTATGTGCTAAGGAGGCAGCAGGTTGCACTAAACCTGATGTGCCTATAGAGAGAAAGGCCTGAGACTCTAGTGTGGCCTGATGCGCCTTTTCTAGCGCATCTAGGGGAAGCGATTCGCCAAACCAGACTACGTCTGGGCGTAGGTAAGCGCCGCATTTTGGGCAGCGGGGGATATTATCGTCTTCGTCCCAATCTTCTACCACACCGCAACCATCATAGCATTTTACTTTTTGAATATTGCCGTGCAACTCGAGCACATTTTTGCTCCCTGCTTGGCGATGATATCCATCTACGTTTTGGGTGATGAGGGTAAAGTGAGGGATGAGTCTCTCAAGCTCAACAAGGGCAAAATGCCCAGAGTTGGGGCTTGCTTCAGCTACTTTATTGCGGCGCATTGTGTACCAGTCCCACACAAGTTTGGGGTCACGTGCGAAGGCTTCAGGTGTTGCTAAATCTTCGGGGCGGTATTTTGCCCAGTGTCCATCCTGTGAATCTCGAAAGGTTTTTAATCCAGATTCAGCTGAAATTCCTGCGCCAGTTAGTACGGCAACTCGGCTTGCTTTTTTCAAGTAATTGATAAGTTCTGTAGGTATTTTCATTTTTCTTCTCGTTAATCTGGGCAAGCACTCACTATAAGATGCCCGCCATTTTTAAGTTCTCCAGTATGAGAACTGTGACCACCTTCGAGAGAATCTGTAGCGATATAGTCGCCGGGAGGCAACGTGCCAGAAGCACTTCCACCAGGTGGAATGCTGAAGGTTTTGGTTATTGGGCCAGTAAAATCCCAATGCCAATTTCCTTCAGAGCAATTATTATTGAGTCCGTAGGTGACTTCTTTCATGGGGGGAGGATTAGAGTTTTGATCAACCGGTGGTGGGGGAGGGGCTTGGGGTGGAGCGATGGGCGTTCCTTGTAGCCAAGGCTCGATTTCAGGATTGGCTTCTTGCCATGCTGAAACTTCTTCTTCGTTGATAGGCATTGCTTTTGTTGGTGCTTTGCCTTCTTCTTCGATAGATGCAGAAAGTCCTTCAGTGAGTTCGACACGCCCTGCGTTATTTTCTAAGATGCAATGTCCTTCAAGGCAGGTGACAAACATGCCTTCACCTTCGGGATTAAAGCTCACGCTCATCATGCTGCCACGCACACTCGCAGTACCGTAAGTTGTTTTTGTGTAAGCGTTCAGGGGGGGGGGAACAAAACTCTGTCATTACTCAAATGTTCTA
>JABGQV010000075.1 GCA_018648655.1 Anaerolineae bacterium
TTTATCCACCTTAACTTTGTCATTTTGTGGTCTTGACATTGGGGTTCACTATAGAAAAAGGAATCTCAACATGCCCAAAATCACTTTCAACGGCAAGACTTATAACAACCTCGCTGTAGATCGTAAACGTGTTGGTACCTTTAAAAATTGCCACAAGAACAACGTATCAAGCTCAAAACGGGTGTATCCATGCTAAGAAAATGGGCATTTCTCTAAAATGCCAAATCTAGATGACGGCATTCATGCGTCGCACCCCACTGTTATGCCCGTCTGGGAGAATGTTAGAGAAATCCGCGCTTCTAAGCCACTTGCCCAGCATCAATCCGCTATTCAAGAAGATAGAAGCGGTTCTCGTTTTCTTATCATCGCTTTAGCACTCGGCATCCTATTTCTTTGCACATTATCCTTTTTCTCTACTACACACTAAGGTAACGCATAATAAAAAAACTTTGCGCTAAAATATCATTATTCCTAAGATAGATATCTTAAATTAGCAGAAAACTATCTGAGGCGAGAGGCCGCTTGTTGTTATTGGGGCTCATGCTATAATGTCTTTTCAGTGGAACACCCTTCCTTCCTTCCTGATTATCCCATAAAGAACATGAGACAAACTCAAATCCAATTAAAATTAAGTGCTCTCTTGCTACTTGTTTTCTTTGCCATACTTATTGGATTGGTCATGATCCAAGCCAATCCTTACACTAAATCACCAGGGCGGGACAATGGTTTTTTTCTATACTCAGGCTCTCAAATTTTAAAAGGGAAGTTACCTTATATTGATTTTTGGGACAGTAAAGGCCCTGGAATTTTCTATATCAATGCCTTGGGGCTGCTAATTGGAAAAGGGAGCCGTTGGGGAGTTTGGCTCCTTGAAGCAATTTTCTTATTTGTTGAAACAGTATTTTTTTTCAAAGTCACTCGGAAAAAATGGGGGCATGGAACAGCATTATTTGCAACTATGGCTTGGCTTTTTGCATTACTAAAAATCTTTGACGGCGGAAATTTCACAGAAGAATATTCTCTGCTATTGAGCTTTCTAGCTTTATCGTATTTTCTTTATCTTGATAAAAAATCTAACAAGAAACTAGCCCTCCTAGTTGGAATAACTTTTTCTCTGAACTTCCTATTTCGTGCAAATAATATAGGTGTCCCTATTTCAATTGCTTTGGCAATCTTTTTCGCAGGAATATTCTCACAAAAATACACCAAAGTACGGCACTTAATATTTTATACGAGTTTAGCCAGCCTAACTGTTTTTATCATAACTTATCTATATTTTCTGCAAAAAGGTTTTTTTGCAGAAATGTTCGAAGCATCTATTCTTTATAATTTCTTTTACTCAAAAAGCCAGCACGTTTTTTACTTAAACTTCTGGCAAGGAGTGCAATATATTGGCTTACCAGCCTATAGTGCAATTAGCGGTTATTTAATTATTCTATATAATTTTACAAAAAAAAACTTTAGGAAAGACCTCTCTCCTATACATGTTTTTCTGCTAATACACTTTCCTCTTGAATTAATTTTAAGTAGCATTTCTGGAAGAATCTACCTTCATTACTTTATTTTATGGATACCTGCAATCGCCATACTAAATGCATTCGCATTTAGTATGCTTGCAAAAAAAATCTTTTCCCTCCATTTTTTAGAATTATGGAATGACAGAAAATACAGCTTGATAATAGTCTTTCCTCTTCTCCTCTTATTTTATATTAATTCAGGCGCGCTAAAAGAATATCAAGACACACTAAATCATATTCTTTTTGAGCGCGCCCAGGGAATTGAATATAACGATCCGGTAGCAGATTTTTTGCGGGAAAATACAGATAAAGACGCTAAGATTCTTGCTTGGGGGGCATATCCTAGTTTAAATTACTCTTCAAAAAGAGATGCACCTACAGCATATCTCTTTTACCCAGCTTATGCAAAATCCCCTTATACAGAAGATATGGGCCTGTCATTCGCTCAAGATATCGCTACAAATCCACCAGCAATGATTGTAGATACTTTTCATACATCTCCTGATTATATTCTCTCACTTGACCCAGCGATTCGGCAATCTCAAATACAACGTACGAAGAAAGTTATTTATGAAAACACTCCATACCAAACTGTTTTTTTTGAGTTCGTAGAAGAATATTTCCAACACATCGAAACCATTAATGGCTTTGATATTTATGAATATATTGAACTTGAAGAATAATTGTATTTTTTAAGGCTAAGTTATGATAAAAAAAGCATCAACAGATCACCTATATTAGAAACACCTATAGTTATCGTCCATAAATAAAATAAATCTCTCTAAGTACAAAGAAATTATTCCCGACAGTGAAGAGAACTAACCCAACCAATAAAGTCACCAAATATTTATTTTTTCTAAGAGGTAAATTTGCTAATGCGCCTACCGAAAGAAAAGTGAAGTTTCCTGTATATAAGAAGTATTCAATCAATCCTCTTTCTCCAACACCATAAAAACTGTGTAAGACTATATTGAATTCAAAGCAGAGTAAAAAGAAAATATGTAATGTTCTTTTTTTCTGGTTATCTTGGTATTTACCAAGGCTTATCGAGAGAAGAAAAACCCATATAGAAAAGGATATCCACCCTAAAAAGCTAAAATTAGAAGATGTGCTGAAGGTTATGGAAGGGGAATATCTGAATGTGTCTGTTAGTGTGAAAACATCAGGGTAAGGGGCTATTACGTTCACCAATAAGAAATTCCCCACTAATTGTTTCAGTACAGCCAAAGGCTCTTGAAATATCAACAGACTTGCGAAACGCAACTCGTTCTGAAAACTTGATGGTAGATAAAACAATTCTGCAGATGGATAAATTCTTTTTTGTATTAGTGCCAGAAGAATGGTAATCGTAATAACACTCAGTCCATATCCACTGACGGATAGTGCTTTGTTATACCATTCCTTCTTTGATCGCAATATCAAAATCATAAAAGTGTAGGCTAAAAAAGTTTGAAAGACATTTGTTGTTGTAACGCCTAAAGAGAATACCCCAGCTATTATCCAAATAGCATGATACGTATTTTCATGTTTTAGTGATAATAAAAAAATGAGATATGTGAAGAGCAAACTACAAATAGCCAAAGTTGCTGTGTCTGGAATAACAGATAGAATTAGTTGGCTAGCTGAGACACCAAACAGTGAGGCAAGTATCACTGCATGTTGAATTGCTTTCTTGTATCCATAAAAAAACAAAAAGGCCATACCAACGCCGAATCCTCCAAGAAAAGAGTTGATAATTAAAGCTGCCAAAAGTTTCGAGCCAACGATTTTCTTTAGCAATACACCCCAAGGATTTACGAATAGAAGATAAAGCGGGTGCACGCTAGTCCGATAATGATTTGTGGAAAAGACGGTCATATCATCAACGACACGAACAGTATCAATCCCGAATAAGAGATCATTCTCATTATAAGCAGCTGTTTTTGATAAGGTGAGGCTAATCCAAAAATAGATCATGAAAAAAAAGAAAGAAAGAAAAAAAGCAACAGAAAACGGTCGCGGGGATATGTTTTTTATGTATTGGATTAAATAACGGTACATTGATATCTCTGAAGTTGGAATTAAGTTTTTACCCTCACGTGATTTATAACATATATCTTCGGCAAAAAAATATTTTCAAGGAAACAAGTTTCTTCGAAATATCTTCCGTATAGACGTAACGTCCATACAGATTGACAGAATCAAAAAGTCTTCCAAGATTTTCCACGCTTAGCAGGCTTTTGCTTTTTACCAGAAAAACCAGTAAGATAAACTCAACCAAAAAGGAGCTTCTCCATGTCCCAAATTACCTTCAACGGCAAGACATATAACAACCTCGCTGAAATGCCTGTATCAGAGCGACAGGCTTATGAGCAATTGATGGCTCACTTTAAAGATGATAACCAAGATGGCATCCCCGATATTTTTCAGGGCGATATCGTTAGCAATATCATCGAAGCCTTTGCCGCAAGCAATTTCGTCGTAGATGGGAAGCGTGTTAGTGGCTTTAAAAATTTGACACAAGAACAACGTATTAAACTTGAAACGGGTATGTCTATGCTTAAGAAAATGGGCATTATCTCTAAAATACCAAATCTAGATGGCGGTATTCACGCATCACATCCCACTGCCATGCCCGTCTGGGAAAATGATAGAGAAATCCGTGCATCAAAGCCCCTTGCCCAGCATCAATCCGTTATTCAAGAAGACAGAAGCGGCTCTCGTTTTCTTATCATCGCTATAGCACTGGGCAGCCTACTTCTTTGTGGCGTTGGCATTTTTCTCTACCTCACATTAGGATAGCGCATAATGAAAAACTTTGACCAAAAATATAACGACATCCCCAAAACACATCTTCACGTCCATCTCGAAGGAGCCATTCGCACCGCCACGATTATCGAAATTGCCAAAGAGCATGGCTTAGATTTGCCCACCTATAAGGCCGAAGAATTAAACCCGCATATCAAAGTTTATGAGCAATGGAAAAATCTGGACACGGTATTAGAAGCCTTTGGAATCGCCCAAAAGAGCATCGCTTCTCCACAGGTTTTAGAACGGATTGCGTGGGAATTCTTCGAAGATTCTGCTGCGCAAAATATCAGATTGCTCGAAGTACGATTTTCTCCCGATTGGGCATTTAGCGGTCACAACCTTGACTGGGACTTGGCTCTGGATGGAATCATCCGTGCAAAGAATAAGGCTGAGGCGCAATTTGGCATGGCAATTGGGTTAATCGCCATCACTTCTCGTAGTATGGGAGTAGAATCTTGCGAAAAAACCGTTGACTGGGCAATTAAGCATAAAGATAAAATTCACGGCATAGATTTAGCAGATAGTGAAACCCAGTATCCGATTAATGAATTTGCTCGCCCCGTGCTACGCGCCAAAGATGCGGGGCTAGGAATCACAATCCATTCGGGGGAGGATACGCCCGCTTCAGCGGTTTTTGACACGATTCAAGCCGTGGGACCAGAGCGAATCGGGCACGGCATCCATATTATCGAAGACATGTCTGTCGTCGAGCTAGTGGTTGAACGCGGCATCACGCTAGAGGTCAATCCGTGGAGCAATTATCTAACCAATTCTGTGCCAACAATAGAAGCGCACCCACTGAAAAAGCTTTTTGATTTGGGCGTGCGCGTCACCATCAACTCAGATGACCCCGAAGTTTTAGAAACTAATTTGAATAACGAATATCGCATCGCCCACGAAGTTTTGGGCATGAGTTTGGACGAAATAAAAATTTGCAATCGCTACGCAGTAGAGGCTTCATTTTTGCCAGATGCGCAAAAAGCCGCTGTAATACAGGAGCTAAAAATATGAACTGGTCAGCACTCACACAAGAAAATTGGACAGATATAGGAATCTCAATTTTAATCTTTTTCGCCACCGCCTTTTTAGGGCGTTGGGCCATCAAATTTATTTTCAAACGCGTTATTCGGCGCTTTACAAAACACACCAAAACCACCTTTGATGATGTTCTGATCGAATCAATTGCCCCGCCACTTTATTGGCTAGCTTTAGTTTTTGCCTTTCAATTTTCGCTCAATCGCTTAGATTTCATCTTTGACAAACTCGATTTTGAATTAGATTCCTTCTACTTTGTGTTTTTCTGGGCAATTGGCACCGTTATAGCGTGGCGGCTAATTGCCAATCTCGCGAAGTGGTACGAAGAACAATTAGCAGCAACAGAAGAAGTAGAGCTTGGCGAACAATTAATGCCTTTTTTGCGCCGCTTAATCCTTATTGTCTTGGTTGTCATTGCTGCCATTATTTTTCTTGGTTATTTCAATATAGAAGTTGGCGGGATGGTTGCCACACTAGGAATCGGTTCTCTCGCTATCGCCCTCGCTGCACAAGCCACGCTCTCTGACACCATCAATGGTTTTGTCATCATGTTCGACCGTCCCTTTCGCATCGGCGACAGAATCGAAGTACAAGATTTAGCCACTTGGGGGGATGTAGTAGATATTGGTTTGCGTAGCACCCGCATCCGTACCCGTGATAATCGTATGGTCATTCTCCCCAACTCAGTGATTGGAAAAAGCCTTATCGTTAATCATTCTTACCCCAACTCCGAATATCGCATTCAAATTCACGTTGGGGTGGCGTATGGCACAGATATTGAGCTTGCGCGCGAGACCATCGTTAGTGCTGTTAAAACAGTTGAGGGCGTTCTTACCGAGCATCCCGTAGAAGCTCTTTTTCTCGAGTTTGGCGATTCTGCCCTTATCTTCCGCGCCCGTTGGTGGCTCGAATCTTATGCCGATACGCGTCGTATGTTTGATAAAGTAAATACCGCTATTTATAAAAACCTGACCGAAGCGGGCATCGAAATACCCTTCCCACAACGAGTAATCACTTATAAAGCAGGAACCATCGAAGTTGGAGCGGACCAGGGAAAATAAATGTCTGAGGAGTTTTTATATACTAGCGCACTTAGTGATTTTCAAACAGCACGTCAAAAAGCTTCAATTGAAGGTGTTCTCGCGCGCATAACAGGGAAGTCAACTAAATTACTTTCCTACGAAGAAGTACGTCAGAAACTGCGTGCAATAGAAAATAACAAAACCGTATTACGTGATATCCCACTTGATTCTATTATCGGTAGTGTGGGGCGGAACAAAGATTTTTCACGGAGTTTTTTGCCCCTCTTTGATAACGATAAAGAACGTTGGGCTCGAGTGATGGCTGGGGCTACAGGCTTAGCAGGGTTACCTCCTATTGATGTCTACCAAATAGGGGAGGTTTTTTTTGTGCTCGATGGAAATCATCGTGTATCAGTCGCTCGCCAATTGGAAGCACCCAGTATTCAGGCTTATGTTAGGGAAGTGCGCACACGCGTTGCTATTACCCCCGATACCCAACCCGATGATTTAATCGTAAAAATAGAAGAACTAGATTTTTTTGAAAAAACACAGCTAGATAAACTTAAACCTGACAGCAATTTTAGTGCAACAAATCCTGGTCAATATCCAATTCTTCTAGAGCATATTGAAGTCCATCGCTATTTCATGGGGCTTGATGAAAAACGCGATATTTCCTACGAAGAGGCGGTTCTTCATTGGCACGATGAAGTCTATGCACCCATCATCCAAATTATTGAAGAAAGAGGGATTTTACGGCATTTTCCGCAACAGAAAGAAGCTGACTTATATTTGTGGATTTCAAAACACCGTGTCGATTTAGAAAACACCTTAAACTGGCAAATTGATGCAGAAGAAGCCCTCGGTGATCTGGAATATCATTTCACCCCAGAGTTTTCACAGCGATTTTCGCGCTTACTGGCAAAAATATATGATGCCCTAACCCCCGATGCCCTCGAGTCTGGCCCGGCACCAGGTCTTTGGCGTGAAGAAATTCAAAAACGCCCCAGAAAGAAAAATTTATTTTCAAATATTTTAGTCTTAGCCAGCGCTACTGACAAAAACTGGCTTGCTCTCGAACAATCTATCATTCTTGCGGAAAAGGAAACTGGGCAAATTCAGGGTTTACACGTTGTCAAAAGAAAAGCTGAAACACAGGCAGATTCCCCGCTAAAACTCAAATCTGATTTTGAAGAACGCTGCAAATCAGCCAATATAAAAGGAACGATGGCAATTCAAGCCGGTGCTGTTGCACGAATTGCCTGTGAACGATCTCACTGGACAGATATCATCGTTACAAAAGTCTCCTTCCCTCCCGGAGATACTCCCGTTGCTCGATATGGTTCTGGTCTCCGAACAATGCTTCGCCGCTGCCCACGTCCTATGCTTGTCGTGCGCGACCAGCTTTCAAATTTCAACCATGCTCTCCTCAGCTATAACGGCACCCCAAAATCCAAAGAGGCACTTTATTTAGCAGCTTATTTGGGAAATAAATGGGGAATTAAACTAAGTGCTTTGGTTATAGAGCACGAAGAAAGAGATACAGATACTATATACGCTGATGCGCACGAATATTTCAAAAAGCATAATTTGCCTATAAATCTTATCCACCATAAAAAAGGGATTCGAAGTGAGATTATCTTAAAAACAGCTCAAGAAAATCATTGCGATTTCATCCTCATGGGCGGATATAAATCAAGCTCCCTTGTAGAAGTCGTTCTCGGTAGTGTTGTAGATGAGGTCTTGCGACAAACTGAAATTCCACTTTTAATTTGTAGATAGGATATTGATTCTATGCCCACAGAAAAAGAAGTTTATAAAAAATATGCAGATGAGTATGAGCGCCTGATTCAGCGGGAAGATTATCAGGGAAATATCTTGCGGGAGATCGAGAGTCTCGTTTCGCTCGTGAATATAGACGTGGTCGACTTCGGTGCAGGAACAGGGCGGCTAACACGTCTGCTTGCCCCGCGTATTTGCTCAATTAAGGCTTTCGACACCTCCGCACATATGCTCGAAGTTGCGGCAAAATCACTCGCAAAAATGGGACTAAAAAATTGGGCAACTAGCGTCGCCGACCACCGTCACATCCCCGTTGGGGATAACAGCGCCGATTTAATCGTTTCAGGCTGGAGCTTTTGTTATCTCGCAGTTTGGGGTGGAGTTCAGTGGAAAAGAGCATTAGAAGATGGGCTAAAAGAAATGCGCCGAATCCTACGCCCAGGCGGGATGATTATCATCTTTGAGACGATGGGCACAGGGCACGCATCGCCACAACCACCAGAGCATCTTGCCGAGTATTATGCTTGGTTAACGGAAGCAGGTTTTGGGTCAGGTACGCTCCGAACAGATTACCGCTTCACCTCCATCGAAGAGGCTGAAAAACTATCCACTTTTTTCTTCGGCGAGGAGATGGGCACCCAAGTTATTAAAGAAAACTGGAAAACCCTGCCAGAGTGTACAGGCATTTGGTGGCAGCGTATATAAAATAAGTGCTGATTATCTTAAATAAAAAAAGCCTCTCCGAGAATTCTCGGAGAGGCTTTTCGTTAGAGAAAAACAATTATGCTAAGGCAGATGGGGCAACAACTGTCCCTAATTTTCCTGCGAGAGCTTCTAGGCTTGCACGTTGTGATTTCAACACTGTCCAGAATTCTTCGGGCATATTGTCTTCGCTGCTGAAGAGTTCTTCCATACGGTCAAGTTTTGCGAGGTATTTATCGGTACGGATGCTGAATTGTTCGTTATATTCTTCGAGGGTGTAGTCACGGTCATCGAATGCGCCATCAAAGAGAACTTTTAGGTCTTCATATTTGGGGAGGAGCCCAACGGGGGTTTCGATAGCTTCATATTCACCATGAACGCGACCTTCTGCCCAGAGTGCCCAAACGCGTTTGTCGGTCTTTTCGTTCATATATTGACCTTCGGCGTTTTTCAGGAAGTAATTGGTGGAGAAAACCTTGGGGCAGCGTTTGAGCTTATTGCCAAATTTGATGTGATTGTTAAGATAAAGTGAAAGAGGCACAATGACGAAATCCATATTTGCCATCGGGCTGGATGCACGTTTGCCGGTTGCGCCAAGTGTGGTCGCGGTTGTTTCAGATTCTATGGTTGCGCCAACGAATACGCCATGTTCCCAGCTCAGGCTTTCAGAAATGGGGACGTTGGTGTCAGAATCGCGCCCGCCATAAAAGATGCCGTCTACTGCGACGCCATTGGGATTATCGTAGTTCTCATCGGCATTATCCAACTCGCTGATGGTGGTGGTGAAGCGAGAGTTGGGGTGAGACATGGGGATTTCTTTGCCTGCGGCATCTAGATCGCCTTTTTTCCATGCGCCAGCGTGATTGAAACCAGCAGTGGGTACTTCAATATCTTTGCCCATACCAGACCAATAAGCTTTGCCATCTTCGGTGGTGAGGATATTGCTGAAGATAAGCTCTTTAGGTTCTGTGATGGCTTTGAAGATTAGGGGATCGTCTTTTGCATTTACGTCACCGATAATGCCGAAGATACCACGCTCAATGTTGACGGCGCGCATTTCGCCTTCTGCACCTTCACGGATATAAGCAATATCATCACCAACAATGGTGGAGCCTTCAATCATGGCGGTAGAAGTTTTCCCACAACCACTGGGGTACGCGCCCATGAAATAAGTCTTGCGGCGTTCATCCAATGGATAGAAAGCAGAAATGAACATATGCTCAGTCAGCCAATCTTCTTTATTGGCTTTGTTAATGGCTAAGCGTAGGGAGAGTTTCTTACAAGCTAATGAGTTACCAGCATATTGATTATTTACAGAGAGAACACGATTCTCTTGTGGGTCAATATAGATGCGGCGTTTATCGATATTGGCGGTTGTATTATCTTCGCCAAGTTCGCCTGCGCTATGCCAGAAATAGAAAAATTCATTTTTATCATTTAAGCGTTTGAATTCTTCGTAGCCCGGGCGGTAAAGAATATCTTCACTATGGGCAACATAATAAGAATCAGTAATTTGAAGTGAGCTAATAGAAAAACGGGAGTTTGTTGGTCCAAGACAGAAGAAACGCACAATCATTTCTTTGCCTGCCATAACACCATCCATGAGGCCTAAAATTTCTCCAAGCCCAGATTCTCGCTCTTTCACATTTAGGCCACGGCTTAGTTTCTGCCCAGCGGGGAGCAATGTGGCGGTATTTGCTTTGTCACGCCCTTGGTCAAAATAGCCATCATAATGAATGGTATGACCGTCCATCTCAAGGAGTTTTTCTTCGTCATTATCAATAGAGAGTTGGCGAACTTTGGCAATATCTTCGGCAGAATCATCGAAGACGACAACTTTTGCAGGTTTCATCAATGCGGCAGCATCGGCAATAACTTGCATGACTTTGGCATTATCCAAAGCATCTAATTTTGCTTTATCGGCAGTTGAAATTTCGTATGTCATAAACCTTTTCCTTTCGCGAGTTGAATATGATTTTCTCTCAAGCATTCTTGAGAGAACCAACATAGATAGTAACACGTTTCACAAACCAGAAATTAAAAACTGATTAATAAAACCCTAAACCTTCATTCTAGTAAAAATCTAAAGAGAAATCAATATGTAGTATGTAATAAAAAACGCCCGCATTTATATGCGGGCGTTTTTTATTTAGAGAAGCTAGACCTATGCCCAGCCCTGATTTTTTACAAAATTGGTAATTACTGGAATTTCAATATATTCACCTTGGTAAGCTTTATAAGCCCAGTACCACATAATCAGATAAATAATTGAGCCACAGCCCAGTGTTAAAGCAGCAATAGGAACAATAATAATAGACATAACAATGCCAGCAACAAGAGCTTGAACATTATGCGCTTTAATAAAAGCACGGTCTTTTTTATCATCCATCAACAAAATAATAATAGATACGATTGGTGAAAAGAAATATGCCAACGCTGCCCACAACTTATCGTCGCTTGTAATTTCCTCTTCAGTCATAATAGGTTCTTCAGTCATTTTAAACTCCTCATATAGTATGAATAAGACTTAACTTGCCTTATTCTACAGTGAATAAGGCTAAAAATCAATTGCAAAAGATTGTATAATAGTCCTATGAAAAATTCACCCCGCATCGTATTTATGGGATCGCCAGACTTCGCCGCGATTTCTTTACGCGCCTTAGCGCAAAATTTTAATATCGTTGGATGTGTCACACAGCCAGATCGGCGTGCTGGTCGCGGAAAAAAACTCGTCTCTCCTCCCGTCAAAATTATTGCAGATGAGTTAGGTATTCCCACTATTCAGCCTCATCGTATAAAAGATTCAATGGATGAATTGCGCCGCTTCGCTCCTGACCTAATCGTGGTTGCCGCCTACGGGCAAATTTTGCGTCCCGAGCTTCTTGACCTCCCACGTTATGGATGCGTGAACGTACACGGTTCACTCCTCCCACGTTGGCGCGGCGCCGCGCCCATCCAAGCATCCATCCTCGCGGGCGATGCAGAAACTGGAATCACCATTATGCTCATGAACGAAGGCATTGATACTGGCGATATGCTTTCAAAACGCGCCATCCCCATCAACAATGACGATACTGCTGAAACCCTCTTTAATAAACTTGCTCCTGTAGGCGCAGAGCTACTCGTAGAAACTTTGCCAAAATATATTTCTGGTGAAATCGCCCCGCAACCTCAGCCAGAAGAAGGCTCCTCTTATGCCAAAATGCTCAAAAAAGCAGATGGAGAACTAGACTTTTCGAAAACTGCGGCAGAGCTAGAAAGACAAATCCGCGCTTTTAGCCCTTGGCCTAGCACTTTCTTTGAATGGCAAGGGAAACGAGTGAAGGTTCACCGTGCAAAAGTGGACCATGCCAAAAGCCCAGGAATCGGCACTCAAATAAAAATCGAGGGCGCACCTGCAATTGGCACCTCAGAAGGAATTCTGATACTCGAAGAAATTCAGCCCGCAGGGAAGAAATCTATGTCTGGTAAATCCTTCTTAGCAGGTGGAAGGACTTGGGGAAGCAAGAACTAAAACTCAGCACTTATAAGGGGGATTTCCATCTCTTCTGGGGTTAAACCGCCGTGATGTCCATAATAATTCATTTCAAAATTATCTTTTTCATACCACCAAACTGATTCATGGAGATAGGAAAGGATTACCAAATTTCCAACCCGCGAGAGAAAAGTTTCGGAGATAGTTTCACCAAAATAGCCCGCGTCTATGAGTTCTTGTGTTTTAACCACATCTGCTTTGCCTGCTAGACGAGATTGAAAAAACTCTTGTGCTTCATCTAATAGATCTTCTTTAATATAGAGGAAAAAGTCTCTGGGAGAACCAGAGGGGACGAGTAATTCCCCTGCCTTATTTCGTTTTAAAAATTTTTCTACTCCAGCAAATTTTGGATCACGGTTAATGAAAATAGTCGTTTTGGGGTCTACTTCAGCATGACCGTGATCTGCGGTGAAGAGAAAAAGTGTTTCGCCGGGCAGGTCTTCTTTTAACGGAAGCAAGAACTGGTTCAAGAGCGCATCGAGCGTTGTTTCGATCTCTGCACGAGTTTGGGGCGCTGTAGGCCCATATTTGTGCATAATTCCATCTACATCCCCAAAATAGAAACCGATATAGCTAGGGGATTTTGCTTCCTTCAACAAAATCCGCAAATTAACCATTGCTTCTGAAAACGTTTGATAGCCATGCAGTTTCGCACCTTCTGTGACGATATCAGAATAGGTGGAGGGCACAATTCCCTGATTCTGAAAGATATGCGCGTCTACGCCCAAAGAATTGAGCGCAGAGTATATATTTTCTGTGGGGTATAGCTCGCGAGGATCAATGCCACTAGATTTGGCAGTATCTCGTTTTGATGTGCCTGCATAAGAAAAAAGCAAGGATGCAAAAATGGCATCTAGCTTGGGCTCATAATACTGCCATTCTAAAACTCCGCTCTCACCAACTGGCAAATCCGTATGCCAAGTGGTCACATGTACGGCTGTTGTAGAGGGAAACTGGGATGTAATTTTTCGTACACTGCCATGTTTGGCCAACTCTACAAAGAAGGGATGAGTTTTATATTCTTCATAAAATCGCCAACCAAAGCCGTCAATTAAAAAGAAGAGAACCTTTTTATATTCTTTTTTCTCAAAAACTTCTTTAATATAATGAGGTAAATGGGCAAAGCCACCTGAGTCGTAACGGGGTTTAACAAAGTTTGAATTCATAATTTTCTCTTTTTAGATTTATGCCAAATAGCAAGACACTCGGTTTTTCTTGAAAAAGCCGAGTGTCTTTTATAAATTTATTGATTTTTAGATTCGTTTAGCATTTCGCCGATCATATCTCTATATTGATGGTCTGAATGTAGCTCTAAGAATTCTTCAAATATAGGAATCGCTTTGTCAAACTCTTGTAAATCATAATAAATAAAACCCAAGAACATAAGTGCTGAGGCATCTTCTGGGGCAATGGCTAAGGCTTTTTCTAGTTCAGCAATCCCTTCTTCTGTTTTACCTTTTTCAACGTGATAGGTGAAACCTAAAAAGGTATGTGCTTGTAAATTATCAGGGTCTATTTCAAGAGCGGCAAGATATTCGGCAATCTCTTTATCAGTTTCACCCGCATCATAATATTCTGAGGCTAAATCGAGATGTTCTTCTACGCTCAATCCAGAAGCATCTGTGGGAATATCTATTTCTGCTATATCAAAAAATGTGCCGCCCTCACCATCAGCAGTGAAGGTGATAGAGAAAAGTCTACTTTCTTCACAGGCAGTAATAAGCCATTCTTCTTCTCCCCATAATTGTTCTTCTGTCCCATCTTCGAGTTCGAAGAAATTTACTTTGACTTTTACGACAGACGCTCTATCACATTCAAGATAATTCAAGGCAGCATTTAGTACATCATCTTTCAGAATAGCACCAGCATTGGTATCGCCTTCAAAAAGAGTTGCTTCTACCCCTGTTATATCTGCAATGATTGTTTCTACTTCTTCTCTATATTCAGTTTCAGGTTCTATTTCTAAATATTTTTGAAGTAAGGATAATGCTTTTTCATATTCGCTCAACTTATAATAATAAATGCTCCCCAAGCCAAAGAGAGCAATAGGGTATTCAGGCGCACGCTCTAAAAGCAGCTCATATCGTGCAGCAGCTTCTTCGTATTCTCCTAGTTGATAATAGCAATAGCCTAAAGAAATATAATCTTCAAGATTATCAGGGTTTGCTTCAATCACTTCTATAAATTCAGGAATTGCTTTCTCATATTCTCCACTGTCGTAATATAAGTGAGCTACCGAAGGAATACTAATCGTGAGTTCTGGGTCAAGTGCAGCGAGACGAGCGGCTTCTTTATACTCTGTTACGGCACCCTCTACCATCTCTACCCTTTCATAGGTTTTCCCCAAAAGGAGGTGAATTAGGGCATTCTCACTATCTAAATCAATAGCAGCTAGATACTCTGTTATTTCACCTCTAATATCCCCGCTTTCGGCGTATTCAGCGGCTTTATCAAGATGTTCCTGAATAGGGTCTATAGGCACCGGGATTTCAGTTGCTTCAGGAAGGGAAGATGTTGCGCTACCACAAGCTTGCATAAAAAAAACTACTATAATAAAAAGAAATAAAACTCGACCCGATTTTTTCACAATATACTCCTAAATTTATCTAAAAACCTTAGTTTTCAGGCTCTCTTTTTGAGAGCAGAATTGTATCATTTTTCTGCAAAAGGACATCAGAAGGTTTCACCAAGGGCTTTAAGATAAAGCCGATTATAAAAGCGCTTCGTACCTGTCTCGAGCTTGAGTGCAAAAAAGATGCCTTTCTTTGTAAATTAACGCATTTTTGTTTACCACTATTAAAAAGTTTTTTAAAGAGCAAACAAGCCTAAATCAAGAGAGAAACGTGATTAAAACCTCCTGCATTTCGGTTGCAGACATCCTTCAAATATGCTACACTACGAACTAGCTTAAAATCCCAGAGGCAAAATGAGTTCATATATTAGTACGCTCAAGCAAAGTGATATTTTTTATCAGTTTACGCCAACGCAATTAGAGTTGGTGGCAAATTTGTGTCACGATGCACTTTTTTCTAAGGGAGAGATGGTTTTTGAAGAAAATAGTAGTAGCAAAGAGTTATATATAATAGCAAGCGGGGAAGTGAATATCTTAATTAATTCTTCAGCGGGGAAAAAGGGAACAGTAGTAGCCATTTTACAAAGAGGCCAATCTTTTGGTGAGGTAGCATTAGTAGACGAGGGCTTGCGTTCTGCTTCGGCTAGTGCTGGTTCAAAAGATACTCGCTTGGTAATTATTCCACGCGACCGCTTACTAATGTTGTGTGAGACTTACCCACAATTAGGTTATCGTCTCATGTATAATCTTTCTGCAGATTTAGCAATGAAAATTCGCAACACTGATTTACGTATTAGAGATCAGGTTTTATATACGCCGCCAGAGAAGTAAAGTTTTCATAAAAACCTGTTTTTTTCCTTGTATATTATTTCTTAGCAAGTATTATTAAGGCTCTGTGTATCTTTAGAGTATCTTTTGTGTTAGCTATATTTAAGTCTTACTATATTTTCAAATAAATAAGGAGGTGGTGAGGACATTTGCAATGGCGTTGTCTGCCAAATTGAACGACCCTGTTTTTTGGAAGATTCACTTCCACACAATTTTTAACAACTACAAAGAAGGAGAAAAAGAATTATGTCTAAACGTTTATTTGCTGTACTTGCTACCTTGATGGTTGTAAGCATGATGTTGACCGCTTGTGGCGCCGCAGAATATGAATGCACCGATGCTCTCGGCTGTGTTAGCTACGGTCCCGGCGAACCCGTCCGCCTTGCTTCTGCACTCGTAATTTCTGGCCCTAACACTGACCTCGGTGTTGACTCCCAGAATGGTGTTGAAATTGCTATGGCTTTCAAAGGCGAAGTCGCTGGACACGCACTTGAACTCCAAGCCGAAGATGATGGTTGTTCCGCCGAAGGTGGACAAGCCGCTGGCCAGAAAATTGTTTCTGATCCCACAATCATCGGTATTGTTGGCACAAGCTGCTCCGGTGCTGGCGTTCCTTTGTCACAAGTTATGTCCGATGCTGGTTATGTAATGGTTTCCCCTTCCAATACTTCCCCCGCATTGACCAATCCTGACTCTGCTTGGAATCCTGGTTATTACCGAACTGCTCATAATGACAAAGTTCAAGGTAAAGCTATGGCTGACTTCGCCTTTGATGTTTTGGGCGTAACTGAAGTTGCCGCTATTCATGATGGCGATCCTTATACCGAAGGTTTAGCTCGCGTATTTGCTGACAGCTTTGAAGCTCTCGGCGGCACCGTTGTTGAATTCACCGCTGTAAATAAAGGTGATACAGACATGCGCCCCGTTTTGACCGCTGTTGCTGCTGCTGGTCCTCCTGAGTTCATTTATTACCCCGTTTTCACCGCAGAAGGCGGATTCTTGACCAAACAGGCTAAAGAAGTTGCTGGTCTTGAAGACACCATTTTGGCTGCTGCTGACGGCATGATTTCCCCCGCTGCTGTTGAAGCAGTTGGCGAAGCTGGCGAAGGTATGTACTTCTCTGGTCCCGATCTCGGATTCACCAACGAACTCTATAATGATTTCTTGGCAAAATACTTGGAAGACTATGGCACCGAGCCTATCTCCGTTTTCCATGCTCACGCTTTTGATGCAACCAATATGATTTTGAGCTGTGTTGAAGAAGTTGGCGTTGTTGATGGCGATTTCCTCCACGTTGGCCGTCAAGCTATGCGCGACTGCTTAGATGCTACCTCTGGTTATGATGGTATCACCGGCACCCTCACCTGTAACGAATATGGTGACTGTGCTGATCCTCAAATCACCGTTTCTCAACTTACCGCTGGTGATTACGAAGTTGTATGGCCCTAATCTTTATCTTAAATTAGATTAGATACTTAATGGGGATGGGGTCGCAGATTCTGCGACCCCATCCTTTTGTATAAAGTCAGAAAAAGAAGAGGATAACTCTTATGTCAGATAGAATTAAACAAATCGACTTTCTCGGCGTGATCATGTGGTTTTTCCGTACATCCCTTATCGTCGCTATGCTATGGGGAACAATTGCAACATTATTGAATAATCCCTACTCCGCAAGAGCCTGGACAGACACAATTGTTGCAGGTATCGCTCAGGGGAGTCTATACGCACTTATCGCAATTGGATATACCCTTGTTTATGGTGTCCTTTTTATGATCAACTTCGCCCATGGCGAATTTTTCATGTCAGGTATTATGACAGCTAGCGTTTTTCTTGCCGTTCCAATGAGTGAATCAGGATATTTAGACGCCCATCCTGTACTTGGTATTACAATTATCGCTATTGTGACAATGCTCGTTTCCGTCGGAATTGCGATATTAACAGAACGTATTGCCTATAAACCTTTGCGTGGTGCTCCTCGCTTGGTTCCTTTAATTACAGCGATTGGTGCGTCTTTCTTTTGGCAGTACTTTTTCAGAGGCTTATATGGTTCGAAAGTGAGACCTTTTCCTCTTATTGAGAGCGTTGCCGGAAAAGTAAATATTGGTGGCATTGACATTTTGAAATCACAAGTAATTGTTATTATTGTTACCCTTATAATGCTGGTCGGTTTATATCTATTTGTCGTAAAAACGAAAGTAGGCAAATCTATCCGTGCAGCTGCTGAAAACAAAGATGTTGCCAGATTGATGGGCATTGATGTTGACAGAGCGATTACCATTACTTTCACGATGGGTGCGGCGATGGCTGGGATAGCAGGCGTACTATACGCACTTGTTTTCAGACAAGTCCACTTTTTCATGGGATTTTTCCCCGGTATTAAAGCCTTTACTGCAGCTGTTTTAGGCGGCATCGGCAGTATTCCTGGTGCAGCTTTAGGTGGTTTATTCTTAGGTGTCTTTGAATCTGTTGGGCCCGGACTTTTCCTTGAAGGCTTAGGCGTTCTCTCTCCACATCAGCTAAAAGACATCATCGCCTTTACAATGTTAGTCTTGGTGCTAATTTTCCGTCCACAAGGTATTCTGGGCGAAAGTTTAGCTGAAGAAAAGGCATAGGAGACTTCTTATGAATAAATCTATGACAACAAAAGATATTATCAAAAAAGGACTTCTAGCAGGGCTTACTGTTCTTAGTTTAAACCTAATTGGTTTTATCGCATTGCTTGGTGAGAGAGAACTCATAAAAGGCTGGTTTACTTTAGGGCATGTTTTTCTTCTTGCAACCCCTGTAGCAATAGCCTATCTCACTACAAATAAGATGGAAGCTGAAGGCAAAGTAAAGCCTCTTGGTATCGGCTTTGTAATTGGCGCAATTGCCGCTCTCCCCTCTGTGTTGCTTGTTTATATTGAAACAACAACCGACTTGCGGCAATTTTTAGCAAATGTTTCTCCCGCATTAACAGAACTACTTACTTTTGGGCAAGGAGTAACAGTAGGAAGCGTCTTACTTATTCTTCTTTTCGGACTTATGAGCGCTTTCGCTGCCTTTATCAGCATTTTAGATGAGAAAATTAGTAAGCCACTTGTAACAGCATTTGCGTGGACATTAGGCCTTGCTACATTCTCAGAAATTCTACTAATTCGTGTCCGTGATCTGTTTGGCAGAGGCGTAGCAAAAGCTATTTTCTCAGGCAAATCTCTTAACCCTATCTCTGCAATTCTATTATTTGCTCTAGTAATGGGAATTACGATTTGGTGGAGCAAAAATGGCGCTAGCTACAAAGAAAAAATCGCCAACGTCACTCCAGCAAAGAAAAAACAAATGACGCAGGGCAAATCAATTCTCACCATGCTCGTCATTCTCTTCTTACCCCTTATTCTAGGCTCTTACCTCACAGAAGTCACCAATAATGTCGGCTTATATATCCTTATGGGTTTAGGGCTAAATATTGTAGTTGGTTTCGCAGGCCTACTAGATTTAGGATATGTCGCATTTTTCGCCATTGGCGCCTACGTAATGGGCGTTCTCACCTCCCAAGGCGCACTAGGATTAGATATAGGCTTCACCTTCTGGACAGCACTACCCATTGCCGTCATCACCTCTACGCTCTTTGGCATTATGCTGGGCATTCCTGTTTTGGGCATGAGAGGCGATTATTTGGCAATTGTTACGCTCGGATTTGGTGAAATCATCCGTGTTATCGCCGTCTCTGATGTTTTCAAAGAAACTTTGGGCGGCGCACAAGGTATTTTGCAAATCCCCAAGCCAGACTTCTTCGGCATAGAACTAGTTCAGCCAGGACAACTCTACTACGTCGTCTTAGGAGCTGTTTTGCTGGCCGTATTTATCGCCACCCGCCTCCGAGATTCACGTCTCGGTCGTCAATGGATGGCCCTTCGAGAAGATGAAGATGTTGCTGAAGCGATGGGCATGAACTTGGTTAGCACTAAACTTATGGCTTTTGCTACAGGCGCAGCTTTTTCAGGTTTAGCTGGTGCAATTTTCGCATCAAAACTAACCTCAATCTTCCCGCATAGTTTTAATCTAATCATCTCTATCAACGTTTTATCTCTAATTATTGTAGGTGGCGTTGGTAGTATTCCTGGCGTTTTCGCTGGCGCACTAATCCTCGTTGGCTTACCTGAATTGCTTAGAGAGTTTGCAGAATACCGCATGTTGATTTATGGCGTTTTGCTTATTGTCATGATGCTTTTCAAACCAGAGGGCTTCTTGCCTGATAAAAGCAGAAAAAGAGAGCTAAACCCAGATGATGACCTCGGCTTAGCAGAGAATTAGGAGACAATTATGAGCATAATACTTAGCACACGCAATGTTACAAAACGCTTTGGTGGTCTCGTAGCTGTCAATTCTTTTGAAATTGATGTCAAAGAAAATTCCATCTCCAGTGTTATCGGACCAAATGGTGCAGGGAAAACAACATTCTTCAACTGCATCACGGGTTTTTATACCCCCACCGAAGGCGAGATTATCCTTGACGGAAAAGAACATATCGAAGGACTTCGCCCCGACCAAGTTACCTTAAAAGGCATTTCACGTACTTACCAAAACATCCGCCTTTTTTCAAAAATGACCGCTATAGAAAATATCTTGGTTGGCGAACACAGACACCTCAAAACCCACTGGATTGAAGCGATTTTCAAAACAAAAAACTTTCTTAAAGAAGAAGAAGAAGCATTAGAAGAGGCAATTCGTTTGCTCAACTTTGTTGGTCTAAACGGACTTGGTGATCAGGTTGCCCACAACCTGCCCTACGGCGCGCAACGTAGACTTGAGATCGCGCGTGCTCTTGCCAGCAAGCCCAAACTTTTGCTCCTCGACGAACCCACCGCCGGAATGAACCCCAACGAATCCATTGAGCTAATGCACTTCATTCGTAGATTACGGGATGAAGTCGGAATCACCATTCTACTGATTGAGCATGATATGAAAGTGGTTATGGGAATCAGTGAAGAAATTTGGGTAATGGACTTCGGTGAAAAAATCGCTGAAGGAACACCTCTCGATATTCAACGCAACCCCAGAGTTATCGAAGCCTACCTCGGAAGCGGTGCCGCATCCGGTTTAGACTTAGGTAAGGGAGAATAAAATGGCAATGTTAGAAGTCAATGACATCCATACCTATTATGGAAATATTCACGCCTTAAAAGGCATCTCCATCACCGTTGAAGAAGGTGAAATTGTCACCTTAATCGGTGCCAACGGTGCTGGGAAAACAACAACCCTGAGAACAATCAGCGGCCTCTTGACCCCAAGAGAAGGTTCAATTTCTTATCTTGATAAAGACATCACTGGCACACCTGCACATGAACTTGTTTATCAAAGAATGGCAATGGTGCCTGAAGGACGTGGTGTTTTTGCAAAACTAACCGTACAAGAAAACTTTGAAATGGGCTCCTACAGTCGAACTGATAAAGCTGGGATAGCAAGGGACTTAGAACGCGTCTACACCCTCTTCCCTCGGATGAAAGAAAGACGAAAACAAGTTGCAGGCACTCTCTCTGGTGGAGAACAGCAAATGTTAGCTACTGGACGCGCTATGATGTCTGCCCCTCGTCTTCTTATGCTAGATGAACCTTCGATGGGACTTGCTCCCGTTCTCGTAGATGCAGTTTTTGATGCCATTGTTGATATCAACAAAGAAGGCACCACAATTCTTCTCGTTGAGCAAAACGCTCTTATGGCACTCTCTATTGCAAATCGTGGTTATGTTCTCCAAACGGGACAAATTGTTCTCCACGATGATGCTGAGAAACTCAAAAGCAACGAAATGGTACAAAAGGCATATCTTGGCGTAGACTAAAGCATAAAGCAAACTTAATACAAAATGCCCGATATTTATCATATCGGGCATTTTTTGTTTTTCGGGTAAAATTAGTAATCAGTAATCTAAATCCCATTTTCACCTTTTTTGCTTTTCTCATAAGCTATTAAACTCAAAGGGGATATATCAACTACACAACTCAATATTATGACTCTTAAAAACAAAACCCAAATAGTTCGAGATTGGCTGCCACGCTATACAGGCACAGACCTTGAAGATTTTGCCGACTATATTTTATTAACAAATTTTGAACATTATATCCATCTCTTTGCAGATTGGTATGATGTACCTATAAACGGGCATGAAAAACCTATGCCCAATGTCACCGCTAATGGGATTACGCTAATTAACTTTGGCATTGGAAGCCCTAACGCTGCCCTTGTCATGGATTTACTCAGCGCAATCAACCCCAAAGCCGTTCTCTTTCTTGGAAAATGTGGCGGATTAAAGAAAAAAACCGCGCTTGGTGATTTTGTGCTCCCCATTGCCGCCATTCGTGGAGAAGGAACATCGAACGATTATTACCCGCCTGAAGTGCCTGCCTTACCAGCCTTTAGCTTACAAAAAGCTGTTTCTACCACTATCCGTAACCATGAGCGCGATTATTGGACAGGCACCGTTTATTCCACAAATCGCCGGGTTTGGGAACACGATGAAGATTTCAAAGACTACCTTGCTAAAATTCGGGTAATGGCAATAGATATGGAAACAGCAACACTTTTCATCACAGGTTTCTCAAATGAAATTCCCACAGGTGCATTACTCCTTGTTTCAGATCGCCCCATGATGTCTGCCGGAATCAAAACAGCTGAAAGTGATAAAAAGATAACCGAAGAATATGTTGAAGAACACTTACGTTTAGGCATTGATGCACTAAATGAATTAATCAATAATAGCCTTACTGTAAAACATTTAAGATTCTAAAAATAAAGGGCTAGGCTTAAATTTTTTTAAGACTTTTCGCTATTCCCAAAAAATATATCACTTAGATATTCTGAGTAGTATATAACCTAATTTCTCCAAACTACAGAAAACTAATAAATATGTCATCAGCAGAAATAATCACTATAGGAACAGAAATTTTACTCGGTGAAATCGTAGATACAAATACACGCTACCTTGCTCGTAACTTACGTGACCTTGGCGTAGACCTCTACCGCACTATCACTATCGGTGATAATGCAGAACGCATTGCAGAAACAATCCGTGAATCTATGAAGCGCACAGAAATTATCATCACCACAGGGGGGCTTGGACCAACTATAGACGACCCCACTCGTGAAGCCATATCCTTAGCTACAGGCATGAAAACTGAATTTAGACCAGATTTATGGGAAGAAGTCAAAAAACATGTCTCATTATATGGAAGAAAACCTACAGAAAACCAAAAGCGACAAGCCTATGTACCAGAAGGGGCTATAGCACTAGAAAACCCTGTTGGCACCGCACCTTGTTTTATCGTTGAAACCGAACGTAATGCAATTATTTCCCTCCCTGGTGTACCCCGTGAAATGGAAACAGTTTTGCACGAATCTGTTATCCCTTATCTTCAAGAACGCTATTCGCTCGATGAAATTATCAAGGTCCGTGTTTTAAGCACCGCTGGCATTGGTGAAGGACGCCTTGATGAGAAAATCGCTGACTTAGAGAAACTCGGCAACCCTACTGTGGGGCTTTCTGCACATACAGGCGTGGTGGATATCCGCCTTGCGGCAAAAGCAAAAACAGAAGATGAAGCCAACGCAATGCTACTCGAAGTGGAGACTGAACTACGCCAAAGATTAGGTAAATTTATTTTTGGCACAAACCAAGCCCAACTCGCGGATGTTGCGCTAGCGGCGGTCGAATCGCAGGGTTGGAAATTGGTAACCTTAGAGTCTGGTTTAGAAAAAGGTCTCGCTAATCATCTTGAAAAAACTGCTAACCCTGCCCTTATTTATAGCGAAAACCGCGAACTCAATCCAAAAGATTTAGAGCCTGCTTTGCGTCAACTCAAAAAAGAAAAGGGGGCAGATGCAGCGCTAGGGATTGCACTATTTGCTGGTGAAGATGCGCTAACGGCCGAATTAGTTTTGCTGACGCCTAAGGGTAATAAAATTCGCACCTTACGCTATGGCGGGCACCCTAAAAATGCCTTGCGGTGGGCACCAAATATCGCCATTAATATCTTACGGAGATCCGCAGAATAATGCCCCGAAAAGGCAAAATCCCCAAATTTTTATTCTTAATTTGGGGATTAAATATCATCGGATTACTCGGCTTAGGATTTTTTTTGTGGATGACTCTCTCTGCGACGATAGAAACGCACCCTGAACTTGCCACTCCTGAAGAACTATCTTCTGCGCCCCCAACAGCTGCACTTTCTATTGCCCCAACAACCTACTTTCTCCCGACAGTAACACCGAATCCGCGCGGCACTTTTATTGCCGAAACTACTCCCACCGCATTTGACTACGTGCCTGGAACACAACAATCCCCACTGCCAATGGTAATTGGTTACTCAGTGGCAGGGAGGCCGCTAGAAGTTTTCAGATTTGGGTATGGAGCCAGCGAAAGATTGATTGTGGCAGGCATCCATGGTGGCTACGAGTGGAATACCATAGCTCTCGCAGATGAACTCATAGCAGAGCTATACGCGCACCCTGAATTAGTTCCTCCTGATGTGACGCTTTATATCTTACGCGCCCTCAACCCAGATGGGTATGAACGCGGGCATGACCGCACAGGCCGTACAAATGAAAATAACGTAGATTTGAATCATAATTTCCCCTATCATTGGGAATTAGAATGGGACAGAGAGGGCTGCTGGAATTACCTTCCTACCACTGGTGGAACACATGCTGGCTCAGAGCCTGAGACAATCGCGCTAATGAATTTTATTAATTTGCATAATTTCGATGCGCTAATCAGCTATCATAGTGCGGCTTTAGGTATTTTTGCTGGAGGAATGCCCCCCTTTGCCCCCTCAGAAAATTTAGCACAAAAACTAGCCAATACTAGCCCTTATTCCTACCCTCCCCTTGATACCGGTTGTGAGTATAGTGGTAACCTGACAGACTGGGCTTCTTCTGTGGTGGGAATCCCCGCAGTAGATATCGAGCTAAGCAACCACCGCGATACTGATTTTGGTGCCAACTTACGAATACTAAATGTTTTTCTGAATTGGGAAGAGTAAGTTTTAGAAAAGCCTATCCAAAGAAGAAAAAACTCCCCGCCCAAAATTGGGCGGGGAGTTTTTTGTCTAAGCGTTATTCTGCTTCTTTATTTAGTATGTACTAGGGAGAAAGTGACCAAGGTGCTGCGGTTTCAATTTCGCCTGTTTCCATGCGGAGTTCGTAAATGGCGGTGGCAAGGTTTAGTTTCTGTTGGAGCATGAAGAAACCGTGCCAGTGTGCCCAATCTGGTGCACCCATCATTGCGCCTTGTCGAGCGCGACGACCATCGTGGTGCCAAATATGATAGTGAAGAGTCATGAAGCCATCTTCCCATGGGTTATCTTTCAATAAGCCAGCTTCAGCTAAGTCTACACGCATTGCTTCGACAGGTGTCCAGTATTCTACATTGTAGAGTTCAACAGCTTTGTCGCCACTTGCAAAATAGTTTTTGGTATGGGTGGTTGTATGACATTCACCACAAACTTGTTCCATTTCTGCACGGCCAGCTACACCATCACCAGTCATCATATCCATTGGGTCATCTGAGTTACGAACATTTGATGATTTTGCCCAAAGGTTCCAATATAAACGTTGTGAAACATTATGAGTAGTCTCAAGTTCGCCGATTCCGCTCATATGGCAAGTAGCACAGGTAGGAGCGCGATAGTCGCCAGGTTCCCATTCACCAGAGGGGCTATCCCAAGTCCATTCTTCACCTTCAGTAGCGTAGATTTGACCATGTTTGGTGTTTTCGTAAATTTCAATATCGGGATGATCGGGGCCAATATGACAACCACCGCAAGCTTCTATTTTACGAGCTTCTGAAATTTCGAAGCTGTGTCGGCTGTGGCAGACGGTACAGTTTCCAATTTCGCCAGTGGGGTATACATTACCGATACCAGCGGAGGGATAAGTCTCTGCTGTGGGGTGTCCGGTTTCATCTAATTCAATTGTGACACCATGGCATTGTTGACAACCAGTCTCATCAGGTGCGCCACTGAGTTCGGGGTTGTTGCGTCCCTCGTGAACATTGATAAGGGTTTGCATTGAGTCTTTTTCTTCATACTGAACAGCAGCACGCTCGTGTCCACTAGCGTGGAATTGCTCTACAGCGTCTTCATGACATTCACCACAAGTTGCAGGAGCAACAAGCATAGAAACGGTGACTTTCAAGTCTTCATGACCTTCAACGCCGCTTAATGCCATTGGGGAATCTGCTTCGACTTCATGGCAGTCAATGCAAGAAATTCCTTCTTTTTCGTGAACGCTACCGTCCCAATCCATGACGATACCAATTGTCTCGTCAGAATGGCAGTCAATACATTCTTTTGCTTGGTCGGTCAACTGCACTGCAGGGGCTTCTTCGGCATCTGCGTCGGCAGGTGCTGAACCGCAGGATGCAAGAGCTACGCTAAGCAGAACGACCAAAGCGACTAGGGCTAATATTTTTAGCTTTTTCATTTTTTTCTCCTCAATTAGAGATTAATAAAGTTTTTATTGGTATTTACTTTGTGTAAGATGTTGCTTAGTATTTGTGTGCCCCACCTCCTCATGACAAGTTGAGCATTTAGATGTGGTTCTGCCAGCAAAATAATCATCATGTTCTTTTTCATCTGCTGTTGCTGATTCCAATTCCGAATGGCATGTCAGACAACCAGAGTCATAAACAAATTCTTCACGGTGTTCAGTTTTTGAAAGCCAATCAATATCTTCGGGATTACCAAAAGTCTCTACCCAAATATCATGAACGCCTGTTTCAACTTTTGTGAAGAAATAATTTACAGCATTATCATGGGGCAAATGACAATCAGTGCATTCGGCTTTGATGCCATAGTCATTATTTCCGCCATGACTATTATCTGCATTAGCTGCAACAAAAGGTTGCATGCTATGGCAACTTTCACAAAAATCTGCATCACCAGTAGCGGCAAAACTTTCTTCGCCAATCGACCATGAAAGGAAGGGTAATATAAAAAGAGCCACGAGAGCAATTAGCAAATAAACGCCGAAGCGAGCGTACTTATTCATTTCTTTAAGTTTAGTCATTTTATTTTCCGTTTCTAAGTTTATTAAGTTTTCAAAAAGCAAATTAATCTTCTCTTAATATATTATATAGTATATAAGATAGGGTAAAAGTAGACTATCGTCAAGATGGACGATATTAAAAGAAAAACGGGGCAGTTTTCAACTGCCCCGTTTTTTAGACTAGTCCATAAGGACTAAGACGTCTTTTTTTCTTGGTACCATAACGCTGCCTGTACTCTATTATTCATATGCAACTTATCCAAAATAAATCGCAAATGTGAGCGCACTGTATTTACCGAAATCACCAAACGCTTTGCAATCTCTTTATTAGACAAGCCTTGTGCCACCAATTCTAAAACCTCGTTTTCTCGTGGTGTTAAAAGAGAGATTTCTTTTTCTTCTATAAGCTCTTTTAATGGCTTCTCTTTCTCTTCCTTTTTTATGCCCCTAGAAAGGGTAGAAAATTCGTTAAGTAAACGCGGTGCCATTGCTGGAGGGATAATAGCATCTCCCTCCGCCACGCGACAAATTGCATCGCGCATAAAGGTAGAATCTGTCACTGTTTTCAAAATATAACCTTGTGCCCCTGCCTTTACTGCTTCAAAAAGGTCTTCATCTTTCTCAGATGCTGTAATCATAATCACTTTCAAATCGGGATACTTTTCTAGCAATTTCCCCGTCGCTTCTATCCCGTCCATATTAGGCATTTTCACATCCATCAGCACAATATCTGGCATCGTTTCTTCAACTTTTTCTAAAGCCCCTATGCCATCATCGGCTTCGCCTAGAATTTCAAAACGCTCATCTCTGCTTAAAAGACTCACCATTCCTTCTCGAAAGAGAAGATGGTCGTCTACCAGCATAATATGAATTTTTTTTTCAGTCATCATTTTTCTCCAGCAGCTTGTGTAAGATGGATTTAACGGAAAAACGTCCATCACCACATCGTTGCGATTTTAGTAAGAACAAGCTCAAGTTCACGCGCGCTTCATTCTTATCTCAAACTTGCTTTTTTCACTTTGATATCGATGGATAGATGGGCAGTGTGGCAGTCACCCGTGTTCCTTTCTCTAGTTCTGATTCAACATGGAGAGACCCACCCAAATTTTCGGCACGTTCTCGCATAATTCGTAATCCAAAATGTTTTTTATCTAGGTCCAAATTATAGTCGAAACCGCTACCATCATCATTAATAATCAGCTCGACATAATCCCCTTTTTCTCGCAAATTTATACTCACTGATTTGGCATTGGCGTGCTTACGAATATTGGTGAGGGCTTCTTGAAGAATGCGTAATAGTTCTGTTTCAACACGCGGAGAAAGTGCCATTTTTTCTTTGCTTACCTGAAAATCGGTTTCCAAACCACTACGCTGACGAAATTCAGCAATCCAAGAAGCAGCAGTCAAATTCAAGTCTCCCGTGGGGCGGGTTCGTAAACCGTCTATAGATTCACGCACATCGTAGCAGGCATCTCTAACCACCTTGCGAATATTTTTCATTTCGGTGTTGCCTTCTTGAATTTTACCCAGTTTTAGATCTTCTTCAAGCAATTCAGTTTTTATGCTAAGCCAGCCAAGAGTTTGAGCAAGACTATCGTGTAATTCACGTGAGATACGAGCACGTTCTTCTAATACGGCAATCTCTTCTATATGCTGATGATATTTTGCGTTTTCAATAGCTACGCCAAGTTGATTGCCAATGCTTTCCAGTAACTGCATAATTTCTGGGGAAAAACTGTTTTCTTTTTCGCTAAATAAAATCATTGCGCCAAGTGAGCGACTGCGTGATTTTAATAAAACAGAGGCAATACGAGCATATTTGGCTTCTATAGCCTCGCACTCTTTTTCTGCACATGCTGTCCCATGCAATAATTCCTGACAAGTGTCTTTATTTATATTCTCAACCTGAATAGATTTCTGAAGGGAAAAATCTATTTTCTTTTGAGAGTTATTCGAAAAACAGCTAATAATATCGGCAGGCAAATTTTTATATGAGGCTATTCTGGTATTTTCTTTTTCTAATAATTGAATAAGGCCACCATCTGCCCCAGATGCAATAATTACTTTTTGAAGCGCTTCATTTAGCAAATCATCAAGCGCCCCCGACTGACTAATAATTAAAGCAACTTCAGAGATCGTATCTAGTTCTTGAGTGCGTTGTGTTACACGTTCTTTAAGTCTATCTTGTGATATTTTAAGGTTTGAAACCATTTCGTTGAGTGTATTCCCAAATACCTCAAGCTCATCACCTGTGTTCAAATTACACCGAGCATCATAATCACCGCTACCAACAGCAACAGCAACATCTTTTAATGCGCTCACAGGAGAGATAATCATTTTTCTGACCATGATATAAAGCGCAACCATTACTAATACAACAATGCTGAGTGCTGAAAATGTAAGAATACGGCGACTTTTCGCAAGAGAGGCATCCATTTCACTGATTGGCACAAGAACACTTAAACCACCGCGTATATCTCCTACTTCATATCCTTGTGAGTCGTGACACTCGAGGCAACTGGCTTTTACCTCCAAGGGAAACATCAAACGGTATACGGGTTCATCACCGCTTCTGTCTATTTTCGCAACAGGTTCAAATTGATCTTCAAATTGAATAAGCGCATCATGTTCAAAATTATCGGGGATGTTTTCAGGATTGGTTAATATCAGGCTCGTGATATGGAAGCTATAATCACGTTTGTCGTTCGACAAGTTGGATAATTCTTTTGTGACCATTGCTGGTGATTTCTGATAATAGCCATCTTTACTGAAAAGATAATAATCACCTGGCGTTGTAGTCCAGATTCCGTTATAAGATGAAATCCACTCTCTTGTAAGAGTCATCTCAGAGAGCAGGGCTTCTGCCTGGCTGTGAATTTGCTGCAAATGCTGTTCTTTTTCGTTGCGATATATACTCCACGACAAGATGAAGATAGTAAGGCTGATAACCAGACCTATACTGAGAGTTAAACGCATTCCGATGCTTGAGCGAGATGTAAAAATACGTTTTGTAATTTTTTTTTCTTTCATAAATAATCTCTTTATTAAGCAATACCTTCGCCAATTATGGCGAAGCAAGCGGCAGTTTGGCAGAGTGAAT
>JABGQV010000088.1 GCA_018648655.1 Anaerolineae bacterium
TTTAGAAAGAGAATAACATAGAACCGTATCTTTTAGAACTGAACAACCCTTGGGATGCTGGGCGCAACTTTCTCGTCCGCACTAGGATCCTTAGTCGCCGCACCGCGCGTGATGCAAGCACTAGCTTTGCATAAAATTATCCCTTATAGCAAGTTTTTCTCAAAAGAATCAGAAGATGGTGAACCGCGTCAAGCAATGTTCTTTGCAGGGGGCGTAGGATTTATTGCCCTTTTAATTGCCCTTATAGGAGGCGGTTTAGATGCGATTGCGGGTGTTATCACCATGTTCTTCCTCATCACCTATAGCATGCTAAATATGGTCGTGCTAATTGAACAAACTCTCGATACAGTTAGCTTTCGGCCTACTTTTAGCGTGTCACGTATGGTGCCATTTATCGGAGCATTAAGTTCTACTTTTGTGATGTTCCTCATCAATTCTGTTTTCAGCTTGGTAGCAATTATTTTAGTTTTAGCCCTCTACGCGTATTTAACCCGACGACACCTCGCTAGCCTTGAGAGCGATGTTCGCAGTGGTCTCTTTGAATCGATGGCAGAATGGGCAGTGAAACGCACTCGCCGTATGCAAGCTGCACGAGAGCGAACGTGGAAACCTGTTATTTTAGCTCCTTTTCGCTCGGCAAATACCCTTTCTGGGAGCTATCGCTTTTTGAAAGCCCTAGCTTATCCAAAAGGGACGGTACGCGCCTTAGGCATTTATGCTGGTGGAAATAAAGAAAAACTTAAAGGACTAGATATTCTCACCAAAGCCTTTGTTGATGATGGCATTTACGCCAATACAACCCTGCTTGAAGAAGATGACTTTGTAAATGCCGTGCGGATGACAACACAAGTTTTACGTAATACTTTCTTTCGCCCTAATATCTTATTTTTGCATTTACGTCCCGATAGTGATTTAAATGAGTTACAAGATTTAATAGATAAAACTGCCGCTTATCAAATGGGCGTTGCACTCTTGGCACGTCATCATATTATCGAATTGGGGCGTGAGCAAATCATCCATGTTTGGGTTTCTAATCAAGGTCCCGACTGGGAACATGATTTACACCAGAGTAATTTAGATTTAGCCATTTTACTCGCTTATCAACTTGCTCAAAACTGGGGCGCTACAATTACGCTAAATATGGCTGTCCCTGATGAAGAAACGGCATCAAAAGCACGTGAGTTTCTAGTGCAATTAATCAGCTTGGCACGTTTACCAAAAAAAACAAGTTGCTCTGTTTTAGCCTTGCCATTTGATAAAGCCCTAGAAAAAACACCCCACGCAGATTTAACCGTTTTTGGTTTATCCCAAGAACCAGATTTGAAATTTATGCAGAATTTATCTCAAGAAGTCAAGGGCTCTTGTATCTTCATTCGTGGTTCAGGGGAAGAGAGCGTATTAGCATAGCAAAAGAGCAATATTCAGGCCAAAATTCTTATTCCATTTTCAAATCTGAATGCGAACATTTACACTTTTCTAATGAAGCATCAATGTCTTGGTGATGCTTTTTTGTTATACTTTAGAAGCTTATTGATATATTTTGTTTTTCTTCAGCACAATGCTATTTGACGAAAGCAAGCCAAAAACACGCGCGTATCACCCCTATTCCATCCCCTACAATCGCGCGCTCCCTATATCCAAGAAGGAAAAAATTATGATGCGATTTGATCGCTTTACCGAAAGAGCGCAAGAAGCTGCCCAGCGAGCAGCTGAAATTATCCAACGCTATGGGCATAACCAAATTGATACCGAACATATTTTACTAGCGTTGATTGAACAACCTGACGGCACCGTATCCCATATTTTGGAGGCTTTAAAAGTTGACCCAAATGCAGTGGTGGAACGAATTGATAGCACATTAAAAGCCAGCCCAAAGGCAAATATATTTGGTGGTGGTGCAGGGCAAATTTTTATTACCCCACGTGTGAAGCGAATTATTGACCTTGCCAATGGTGAAGCCAGCCGCTTAAAAGACGAATATATTTCTACCGAGCATCTCTTTTTGGCGATTCTAAGCGAGAGAAATACGCCTGCTTCTCGCATTTTAGAAAATGCAGGTCTAACGCGTGACCGTGTGATGGGGGCCATAAAAGAATTGCGTGGCGGAAAAAATGTGACCGATAAGAAAGCAGAAAAACGCTATAAAGTACTCGAAAAATATTCGCGGGATTTAACGCTACTCGCCCGTGAAGGGAAGCTTGATCCCGTTATTGGACGTGATACCGAAATTTTACGCTTAGTGCAGATCCTTTCACGCAGAACAAAGAATAACCCAGTTCTAATTGGTGAAGCTGGCGTAGGAAAAACTGCCATTGTAGAAGGTTTAGCGCAAAAAATTGTTGATAATGATGTTCCAGAAATTTTGGGTGGAAAACAAGTAGTCTCCCTTGATTTAGGGAGCATGGTAGCTGGCTCACGTTTTCGGGGTGAGTTTGAAGAACGTCTGAAATCTGCCATTGAAGAAGTACAAAAATCAAATGGCGAAATCATTTTGATGATTGACGAGTTGCACACCGTTGTCGGCGCAGGCGCAGCTTCTGGTTCTTTAGATGCCTCCAATATGCTCAAACCCGCCTTAGCACGCGGAGAGCTACAGTGCATTGGTGCTACCACTTTAGACGAATTTCATAAATATATAGAAAAAGATGCCGCCCTAGAGCGCAGATTCGCGCCCATTTATGTAGAAGAACCCAGCGTAGAAGATACAATTAAAATGCTACACGGATTGCGTGATAGGTACGAAGCACATCATAAAGTCAGCTTCTCAGATGAGGCTTTAGTTGCCTCAGCACAATTAGCAGATAGATATGTAACAGATCGTCATCTTCCAGATAAAGCAATTGATTTAATGGATGAATCTGCCGCGAAATTACGTGTGGCGCTCTACTCACTGCCCGATGATTTACGCGGCATGAAAAGCGAAATAGACCGCTTAACTTCCGAAGAAGAAGTTGCTGGTGCAGAGCGAGATTACGAACGTGCTTCTTCAATGAAAACTGAGCGTCTACGTTTAGAAGAAGAGTTCAGCATAGCACGAGAAAAATGGGAAGAAGAACATAAATTAGATGAAATCGTAGAAGTAGATGATATAGCCCAAGTCGTTCACCAGTGGACGGGAATTCCTGTTTCGCAGATGATGGAAAGCGAAGCCGAAAAACTACTCAAAATGGAAACGCGTTTACATGAAAAAATTATTGGTCAAGATGAAGCGATTAAGGCCATTTCAGACGCAATTCGCCGCGCACGCTCTGGGCTGAAAGACCCTAATCGTCCGATTGGTTCATTTATCTTTATCGGTCCTTCTGGTGTTGGGAAAACAGAATTAGCAAAATCTCTGGCGTGGTTCATGTTTGATGATCCCGAAGCATTGGTACGAATCGATATGTCGGAATATCGTGAACAACATACGGCTTCACGTTTATTTGGCGCCCCTCCTGGATACATTGGATACGAAGAAGGTGGTCAACTAACAGAAGCCGTGCGTCGTAGACCCTATCGCGTTGTCCTATTTGATGAAATTGAGAAAGCGCATCCCGATGTATGGAATGCATTACTCCAAATTTTAGACGATGGCCGCATGACAGATGGCCAAGGCAAAGTAGTAGATTTTCGTAATACAATTTTGATTATGACCAGCAATCTAGGCACCGAATATGTAGGCAAAAGCGGCGCTCTAGGTTTTTTGAAAAACTCAGAATCAGAAGAAGACCAAGAAGCAGAAAAGCTAATTGGCAAAGCTCTCAAAGATGCCTTTAGACCAGAATTTTTAAATAGGATTGACGAAATTATCACTTTCTCGCCCCTAAGCGTAGAAGAGATGGAAGAAATCGTTGATTTACAAATGCATGAAATTCAAGAACGTTTGAAAGAATTTGGTATTTCAGCCGCACTAACCCCAGCTGCAAGAACGTGGATGGCAAAAGAAGGCTACGACAAAGCCTATGGTGCGCGCCCCCTAAAACGAGCATTACAGAAATTTGTTGAAAGTCCTCTTTCAATGAAATTACTCAAAGGCGATTTTACAGATGGGGGCGCGGTTTTAATAGATGTAGATGCTGTCGACAATAAAATCGTTTTCATGGAAGGGGAGGATATCCCCAAAAATGAAAAAAAGGCTAAGGTAGAATGAAACCTAATAAGTCTTGTCCTTCAGAATCTTTCTAAGAATAAGGCAAAGAACACGAGAATCAAAAACTCGGTTTTCTCTTAGAAAACCGAGTTTTTATTTTTAATATACATAAAGAATTTAAGCTGTTTTTCATCCATACTTCTCTTCCAGTATCACTCTATTATGGT
>JABGQV010000047.1 GCA_018648655.1 Anaerolineae bacterium
CCATCCGGTTTCAAAAAGGGACGAAAGAGATTATCTGCCAAAGTATTGGCTTTGGGCATGGAGATTTCGCCAAAAGCATTCTCATAACGCGCTAAATTCTCATTGAGCGCTTTCGCTAATAATTTTGCACTCACGGGAGTCATCACTACGCGAGAAGTGACCTTTGCTTTTTTAGAGCCTGGCAATAAATGCGCAAACTCCAGCACAATATCGGCTGGAGAATGAGCAATGCGTGCTAAATTAGCATAGGTTGTATCAAGTTCAGGGGAGATGTCCATCGTGATCTTCGTCGGCTGGACAGGTGGTTTCTTTGCCATCATCGCTCCCTAAAATGGAATATCATCATCGGGAGGAGGCATCATATTATTGCTGCCTTGACTATAGTCGGAGCCGCTTCCGCTGCTCGCTCCACCGCCAGCTGCCTGATCTTCTCCACGAGATGATAAGAAACGGACCGTTTGGGCTGTGATCTCAAAAGAAGCACGCGGGGAGCCGTCATTTCCTGTCCAGACACGCGGACCGCCTGTAGCGGGGTCTTGATTCATGCGCCCTTCAACAAGAACTTTTGAGCCTTTTCGTAGATATTGATTGCAGGATTCTGCCTGTTTTCCCCAAACTGAAACACGGAACCAAGTCGTTTCTTTTACTTTTTCACCGCTATTGGATGTATATTGGCGATTGGTCGCTACATTCAGATTGGTAACCGCCTGTCCTGATGGCGTGTAGCGCATTTCCGGGTCACGTCCGAGATTGCCCGCAATAACCATTTTTTGATACATAAAAATTCTCCTTTTAGGTTTCGTGAACGCCGCATCGCACGGCGTTGCAAAGTCCCCTTATTTTACTCCAAAACAAATCTTAAAGATCGCAAATTATCAATGGAATTTCCATTTCCTGCGGTGTTAGCCCTCCATGATGTCCGTAATAATTCATCTCAAATTTATCTTTCTCGTACCACCAAACAGATTCATGAAGATAAGACAAAATGACCAAATTCCCCACGCGCGAAAGAAAAGTCTCTGAGATGCTTTCTCCAAAATAACCGGCTTCGATCAAGTCTTCCGTTTTGACTACGTCTGCTTTTCCGACAAGGCGGGATTGGATGAAATCCTGCGCTTCGTCGAGGAGGTCATCTTTGATGTAGAGGAAGAAATCTCGTGGAGACCCAGCCGGAACGAGCGTGTCACCGGCTAGATTCCGTTTAATATACTTTTCGATTCCAGCAAAGGCGGGGTCACGGTTAAGATAGATCGCGGTCTCAGGGTCAACTTCGGCATGACCATGATCGGCGGTAAGCAGAAAAAGCGTCTCGCCACGCGGATGTTCTTTTAACGGGAGCAAGAATTGCTTCAGGAGCGTATCGAGCATTGATTCGATCTCGGCGCGAGCATGTGGAGAAGCGGGACCATATTTATGCATGATGCTGTCTACATCCCCAAAATAGAATCCGATATAACGTCGCTTGTCCGGTTCATCCAAAAGAAGGCGCAAGTTGATCATCGCCTCCGAGAGGGTTTTATAGCCGTGCCTTTTTGAGCCCTCCATGACGGTGTCAGAATAAGGCGAGGGGGTAAAGGCGCTGTGCTGAAAAAAATGCGCTTCTACGCCGAGTTCGTTGAGCCTGGCATAGATATTTGTCTCGGGATAAAACTCACTGGGCGGGATTCCGCTGGCTTCGGCTGTGTCGCGCTCTTTTGTGCCAGCGTAAGAATAAAGCAGTGGGGAGAAAATGGTATCGAGTTTTGGCTCGTAATAATTCCATTCAAAAACACCGCTCTCGCCGACGGCTTGCCCCGTATGCCAGGTGGTGACATGCGCCGCCGTGGTGGAGGGAAATTGAGACGTGATCTTCTCTACGCTGCCCAGCTTGGCGAGTTCAACGAAGAAGGGATGCTTTTTATATTCTTCATAAAAACGCCAGCCAAATCCGTCGATAAAGAAAAAGAGCACGGTTTCGTATTCTTCTATCTCGAATATATTAACAATACGCTGGGGCAAATGGGCGAAGCCGCCCACGTCGTAACGAGGTTTGACAAAGCTTAGGTTCATAGGATTTTTCTTTAGTTATAGGTTACAGAAAAATAGATTTCACCCCTGAAATGGAGTCTTGAAATTATACATGAATAAGTTTAGGAGTACCGCTTGTAATAAAAATATATTCTGGAAATTTCATCGAAAAATAACATTCGTTTATAGTACAATTGTTCGAGAGAATATTATGACTGACTTAAAAGCAATTGTAAAATGGCCTGGGGGGAAAATATCAGAATCCGAAAAGATACTACCTCTACTTCCGCACTTTAATGGACGCTTTATTGATCCGTTTGTAGGCGGAGGTGCTATTTATTTTGCTTCTCAAGCTCGAAAAGCAGCCATTAACGATTTGTCAGATGAGTTGATTTCTTTATATCGTTTTATTCAGATGGGAAACAAAAACTTTTTCTCTTCAATACTACATTTAGATCACATTCGCCAGTCGTTAAGTTCTGCATTGGATAATGATATTGCCAACTTACTGACTTTGTTTGATGATTTTATCTCAGAAGATATTTCAAAAGCAGAACTCAAGTATGAAGTTGAAAGTTTAGTAGGAAACAAAAAAAATCACTATAGCAATTACACTCTAAAGCAAATCGAAGCAAATGTGTTTTTACAAGAAACATCAAAGAATCTAACAAGAAAGCTGATTCGCATGCAAAGTTTATCTATAGAAAATGGCAAGTTAAATCATGAAGACATTATTAAGAATCTTCAAACAGCTATGCACAGTGCTTTCTATATGTATGTGCGACACCTTTATAATTTTGCTGATGAAATAAACTTGTCTGATACAGAAAATATAGCTACCTTTTACTATATGCGCGAATTTTGCTACTCGTCCATGTTTCGTTTTAATAAAGACCGAAAATTCAACGTGCCTTATGGTGGGATGGCATATAATTCAAAAGATTTTTCGTCTAAAATATCTCGAATACAGCAATTAAAATATAAAGAATACTTAGAGCGCACTGAAATCTACAATGAAGATTTCTCTGTTTTTTTCGAGAAAATAGTACCGAGTAAAGAAGATTTTATATTCCTCGACCCTCCATACGATAGTGATTTCAGCACATATGATGGAAACTCATTTGACAAAAAAGATCACGAGCGTTTAGCTGCATTCATGCGAAATACCTCAGCTAAATTCATGATGGTTATTAAGGATACCGACTTTATAAGGGAGCTTTTCGGGACTATCCCTGGAGTTCAAAAGCAGATATTTGATAAGAAATATATGGTTAGTTTTCAAAATCGAAATGACAAACGTGCCAAACACCTAATTATTACGAACTACCCTCTACAGAAACAAACTATGTTCTAAATATAACTACTAATATTTTGTGCTTTAGGAGGATATCATGCGTATTTCTGAACGTGATCTCATATTACCCGCTTTGTCAATAATTTCTGATGAGCCTGGAATTTCAACATCTGCTTTGATTAGTGAGTTGAAAGAAATGCTAAAACCTACAGGTGAAGATGCAGAAATTCTTAGAGGTCGTTCAGATACTAAATTTTCTCAAATTGTTCGAAACTTAGTATCTCATGAAACATTAGTCAAACTGGGATATGCAACATACATAAAAGGAAAAAGTCGGCGTTCAGGTGGAAAGTTTCACATCACTGAAACAGGATTGTCGTATTTAGACGAAAACTTTGAAATTGTAGACAATCTTATAGAGCACGGATTTCCCTACAAAAATGTATTAGAAACAATGCGGAAAATTCAAGAGGCAAAATCATCGGGAAAGAAAATAGATATCGTTGATGAAAATTTAGTAATTTATGAAGGGCGTCGGCGAAAAAAAACATCAATAGCTTACGAGAGATCAGATGCAGTACGAAAAGCTGCGATTGAGTATTATCGACGTGAGGATGGTCACATTATTTGCACTGTTTGCAATTTTGATTTTTTCAAGACTTATGGTCAGAGAGGGAAAGATTATATTGAGATACATCATGAAACACCTTTGAGTGAAACGGAGGGAGGCGAGAGAAAGGAGTTTTTAGGTGAGGCTATTCAAAATGTAAAACCCGTTTGCTCAAATTGCCACAAAATGATTCATAGAAAAAGAAATGATACTTTCTCTGTTGAGATGATGAAACGAATTATTAAAAGTTCACGTTTATAGATTTAATCATCATCAACTTCGCCGCCCCTCTCCCGATCTCGACCGCGAAATTCGTGCCGCTGCGTAAAACGGTGAAAACGCACACCTTAAACGGTTGATGTCGCACAGTCAGC
>JABGQV010000151.1 GCA_018648655.1 Anaerolineae bacterium
GACCTGGCGGGATTCGAACCCGCGACCTCGTCAGTGCGATTGACGCGCGCTCCCACTACGCTACAGGCCCCCGCTATTTAGTGTAAGAGATTTTACCATCGGCTTGGAGCGTGTCAAGGAATTTTTCTCTAAAAGAAATTACTTAATTATATTAGAGCAGAGTTTATAAATTGTGTTATATCTGGTGCTCTTTCAAGGTAAAATCTATTCCATGTTAAAAATAAAAAAATCTCCCACCCTTTCTTTCCTTTTTACCCTTCTAGCCATTGGCATAATGACTCTTTTCGGGCCAGAAGAAGCGACGCTTGGTTCTAGCGTGCGTCTAGTCTATTTGCATGGCGCGTGGGTGATGACGGCCGAATTGCTTTTCATTCTCGCGGCTCTTTTTGGGCTTATTGCCCTTATAACGCGTAAAGATGAATTTCATCGTTGGTCTGCTGCGCTAGGCAGAAGCGGAATTTTTTACTGGATTACCTACTTGCCTCTTTCTATGCTTGCTATGCAGGCAAATTGGAATGGCCTCTTCCTTGCCGAGCCACGCTTTAGATTTGCGCTTAGTTTTGCTATTGTGGGTTTACTTCTCCAAATCGGCTTATGGATGATGGATACTAATTGGCTCACAGCAACAGCAAATATCCTTTTCATTGCTGCTCTACGTTATATCTTTGCTACCGCTGAAAATATTATGCACCCGCCACCATCACCTATCTTCAAATCAGGTAACTTCACCATTATTGGGTTTTTCATTGGATTGAATATCCTTGCGTGGCTGTCATCCTATTTTGTCACCCGCTTCTTTCTTCCCCAAAAATAGTTCTTGCTATTTAAAAACTTTTCAACATTCAAATCCTCAACTTCAAACTACCCCTTATGCAACTCACCTTATTCACTGCTATCCGCACTGTCATGAACACCGCCTATCGCATGGCATACCCCTTTCTCGGTGTATTTGCCCGTGCCCTCGGTGTAGATCTAAAAACTATGTCGCTTGCCCTGAGCCTTCGCTCACTTAGTGGTAGCATAGTGCCTTTTATTATCCCCTCTATAGACAGCCGTGGTCGTAAATTTAGCATGTTATTCAGTGTGGGTATTTTTGCCCTCAGTGTGGCATTGGTCGTTTTTTTCCCCACTTTCCCTGCGCTACTTGCCTCCATGTTTTTTACCTCCCTCGCCAAATATATTTTTGACCCCGCTATGCAGGCCTATCTTAGTGACAGCACGCCCTATGAAAAACGTGGACGTGTTCTCGCCACTACAGAATTCGGATGGTCGCTTGCTTTTGTTCTCGGCGTTCCACTGGTTGGGTTTTTAGTGGCACGTGGTGGATGGATATCTCCCTTTACACTTCTAGCTTTTCTAGGATTATTGACTTTCATCTTACTCATCTTCCTCATCCCAAAGGACGAGACGCGTGTGGGTGGACGTGATAGCCTCTGGACAAGCTTTTCCAGCGTTTTCAGCTATCCTCCTGCAATAGCAGGCCTTAGCATTGGCTTATTAGCAACTATTGCTAACGAAATTGTTAATCTCATCTTTGGCGTTTGGCTGGAAGATTCTTTCGGCTTGAAAATTGCTGCCTTAGGGGCATTTGCCGCCGTAATCGGGATTTCAGAAATCAGCGGAGAAAGTTTAGTAGCTCTTTTTTACGATAAACTTGGCAAAAAACGCGCCCTCGGATTTGGTTTAATGGCTAATTCAATTGCGGCTTTACTTTTGCCAATTTTAGGGAAAAATACTTATGGCGCACTGCTAGGCCTCTTTATTTTCTATATCACTTTTGAATTCACCCTTGTTAGCGTCATCCCGATGATGACAGAAATTATGCCTTCTGCTCGAGTGACTCTTATGTCATTCAATGTCGCGGCGCTCTCGCTAGGACGTGCCATTGGCGCGCCAATAGCAACTTTTTTGTATCAATTTGGCTTCCCTATCGTCGTTGGTGGCGCAATTCTTTTTAATATCTTTGCCTTTATTGCGTTGCAAAAATTGGAGAAGTACAAATCCCTTGCATAACTTTTTGATATAAAAAGAATGCTAAAAGAGTTCTTAGAAGAAAGAAGATAAAAAATATGGCTAAATTTTTATTCATCCTCCTTTATATTGCCGCCATTCTCTCCCTTTTTTGCGGATTATGGACAATTATCCCTGTTTTTTATGGTTCAACGTGGATAGCGACTAAAAAAGACCGCATCCGTGCAGCGTTGAAAATGATAGATTTACAGTCAAACGAATTACTATACGATTTGGGTGCAGGGGACGGACGTGTTTTGTTTATCGCAGAAGAAGAATTTGGTGCGCGCGCAGTTGGCATTGAAGGGAGTTTTTTGCAGGCAATGCTTATTAGAGCGCGTATATTTTTTGGCGGCAAGCAAGCCCAAATTCAAGTTCGTTGCGAAAATTTTTATCAATCCAATCTTTCAGATGCAGATGTCGTCTTTATTTATTTGCGATCTAATCAGTCGATTTCTGTACAAAAAAAACTAGAAAAAGGGCTAAAGGCTGGGACACGCGTTATTGCCCTTTCTGCTGATTTCCCCGATTGGAAGCCGAATAAATTTGATGACAAGCATTTGCTTTTTTCCTATTTAATGCCCCCAGAAAAAGGCGGGTTGGCGGCATATTTTGCTGAGCAGGAAGGTTTTTAGGAGTTCTTATGAAAAAAGAAAAACGGTATCGCTGGAAAGTTGTGGGTATTTTCTTTGCCTTTATGTTATTGCATCAAACAGATAAATTATTAATTGGCCCTTTAAAGGGTCCCATCAGTGAAGAATTTGGTATCACAAATACCCAATTTGGATTAATTATCTCTGGTGCATTAATTGTAAGCACAATTTTATACCCGATTTGGGGATATTTATACGACCGCTACGCGCGTGCAAAATTGCTTGCGCTTGCTTCTCTTATCTGGGGTGCGACAACATGGTTGAGTGCCATCGTGAAGAGCTATATCCCCTTTGTTGCGACACGCGCTTCAACAGGTATTGATGATTCATCTTATCCTGGTCTCTATAGTTTAATTGCCGATTATTTCAGCCCAAACGAACGAAGCAAAGTTTATGGTATTTTGCAGGTTAGCCAACCGATTGGCTATTTGGTCGGGATGGTGCTTGCGCTTATGCTCGCGCCAGTGATTGGCTGGCGGACGATTTTCTATATCACTGGTTCTTTAGGAATTGTTCTTGCGATTACGATTTACTTTAAGGTTAAAGAAGTCCCGCGCGGACAATCAGAGCCAGAATTTGAGGGAATGGATGAAATTGGGCAATTTCATTTTTCATGGGAAGCTGCAAAAGAAGTTTTTAAGAAGAAAACGATGTGGTTTATTCTTTTACAGGGTTTTGCTGGTGTTTTCCCATGGAATGTAATTACGTATTTCTTCTTTGATTATCTTGCTAAAGAACGTGGTTACGATGAGATGAGTGTTTTAACAACAATGGCGCCTATTATCTTGATTTTAGCAGGTGGATATTTTGTTGGTGGGGCACTAGGGGATTGGCTTTTCAAACGCACGCTCAAAGGGCGTGTGATTGTCTCTAGCTTGGGTGTGATTATGGGTGCAATTTTTCTTTCTTTGGCACTTAATTCTCCGATCGAATCGCGCATGACTTTCTTTATTTTTATGGCAATCGCGGCTCTTTTTATGCCTTTTTCTTCCCCCAATGTTATTTCTACCGTTTACGATGTCACCCCACCTGAAGTACGTAGCACTGCCCAATCGGTGGAGTATTTTATTGAAAATGGTGGTGCGGCTTTAGCTCCTTTGCTGGCAGGTATCATTGCCGATGCAAGCTCTATGCATAATGCTATTCTTTATATCTCAATTATTGCTTGGGGGCTATCTTTCCTTTTCTATTTTGGCGCAATGTTTTTTATTGATGGCGATATCAGCTCGCTTCGCGATAAGATGGCAAAACGTGCATTAGATGAAAAGGCACGGCAAGCGGCTTAAAAGTAAAAGCCTACGAGAGTTTCAAATTCTCGTAGGCTTTTTTTATCAAAATGGAGGCTTAGGAAAAATGAGTATTCCCGAGCCCTTAGCTCTTGATCAGATATTTCCCTAAAATGCCAAGGATAATTTCCTGAGTCTTTGTCATGATTCTCCTATTATACTCCCCACAAAACTTTCTATAGGCTTTATAATTTTAGTCATGGACATTCTTTTACGCATACTAAGTAATCATCTAAAAACTACATCCCGAATCTGGGTCGGATTGTGTAATTC
>JABGQV010000023.1 GCA_018648655.1 Anaerolineae bacterium
CATCAAAGAACAGGAGGTTCTCATGTCGAAAAAAGCAAAACTTCTTACCCTTCTTTCCCTTAGCACACTGATCATTTTCGCCTGCACGCTCCCATCTGAAGAAGCACGAGAGAACGACCCCAATATCGTTTTTACAGCAGCAGCGCAAACAGCGGCAGTACAACTAACTGAAGTCGCTCGCGCAAATAATGCCCCGACGCAAGAGGCTGGCAACACAGCGCCAACGCTCAGCCCTCCCACTCTCATCCCGCCAACATCTGCTTTACCCACACTCACCCCCACAGAAGACCTCTGCAATAAAGCTGATTTCATAACCGACGTTACTGTACCTGATGAAACCGTTTTTTCACCTGGAGAAAACTTCACGAAAACATGGCGTGTTAAAAATATCGGCGCCTGCCCATGGACATCTGATTACGACCTCGTCTTTGTCAGTGGCGACCAAATGAGCGGCGCATCGCCCAAAGCCATGCTCGGAACTGTAGCCCCCGGAGACACAGTAGATATTTCTGTCAACCTAACTGCACCAACAGAAAGCGGCAATTATGTTAGCAGTTGGCAAATTCGCAATAATAAAAATGTACTTTTCGCAAAAATCTATGTACAGATCAAAGTACAAAGCGGACCTTTTGCTGTCACCAGTGTCAAGCTATATGCACCCAATGGCGGTATAGCAGCGGATATTACAGCCAGCGGAAAAGGTAAAGTGGAATATCATTGGATAATTCGAGAAAATGGTCAAAGCGACATCACCACGGCTGTAGAAGAGATCACATATTCAGGGGCTGGCGAAAAGACAGTCTCCACAACCTTTACCTGCCCCCACAGTGGAAATTTCACAGCATACATATATATTGATGAACCTAACCACCAGGAATTTGGATCAGCATCTTTTACCTGCCCCTAATCTGGATAGATATCCCGCTTCGCTCATGAATTTAGCTTGCTTCCGTTTAAAAATAAGGTCGAGGGTACTGGCTTTTTTCCTTTTAATCCCCATCCCAAACGGATACACGCACACTATACAGTAGCACAAAAATCAGTATAATAGCCTCCGCCAGACCAAAAATAACTATTCTGGCAAAGGAATAAGATATGAAAAAGAAAATACTAGCTCTTGGCTTTGCCCTGAGCCTAATAATTAGCGCATGTGGAAGCAGCCCTTCGGAAGAAGAGTTGGCAATGGTCGCAACATCTGCCGCTCAAACTGTTGAAGCACGCTTTACTCAACAAGCCGAAAAAACTGCTACCCCCGAGCCAATTGAAAATGTAGAAGAGCCAACGCCTACTTTCACCCCAACACCCACAGAAACCCCTGTCCCCGATGTTGCACCAGAAGGATGTCTCGTAGCAAATTATGTAGGTGAAACTGTTCCTGACGGGACGGTGGTAGAGATAGGCCAGTACTTTACCAAAAGTTGGTCAATCAGAAACGATGGAACTTGCACATGGCATACTGGATATAAACTTGTCTATTGGGGTGGCGATATATTAGGCGGCGCTGCCGAATATGCATTCTTTGAAGACATTGCCCCTGGCGAAACAATGAACATGCCAATCCAATTACTTGCCCCTGATATTCCAGGCAACTATGGTGGTGAATGGAAGATCAAATCCCCCTCAGGTTATGTTTTTGGCGTTGGTGAATATGATGTCCCTATATCGGTAAATATCGTAGCTGGAGATCCAGACGATATTGAATACGGCATCACCTCTGTAGTTTATTCACTAGACAGAGAGCCAGACTTTGGGTGTCCTACAAATGTTCACTGGAATATTAGCGCAACCATTACCGTTAGCGGAAGAATGACCGTTGTCGCTCAATTCTTCCAAAGTGATGGTAACCACACATTGAAGGAAACACTTGTTTTCGATGAAGCGGGTTCACAAACAATGACAATGGATTGGACACTACACAAAGGTGCAGGTGCTGCACCACGTTGGGTGCAATTGGTCGTTTTCAAGCCTGAAAAATTCTACTACCCAACTTATACATTTGTGAACAACTGCCCGGATTTGGTTGATTAATAAGAAAAAATATACGTAGACCTCTTGCATAAGTGCTTTAGCCGCCGTCCTCGGCGGCATATTCAAGTAAGCCTGCGCCGAGGACGGCGCAGGGAGCGTAGTAAAAAAACAGACTTTTGTAAGAAGTCTAGTAAAGAAATCGCCAATTTTGAACTACCCTAAAACGAAAGCCCTCCTGTGAGAAAATAAAAGCAGGAGGTGCTTTTTATTATGTGTTGTTTAGCAGAAAATACAGTTCAAATGAACGCTCTTTTTATTTCTCATGCTTTTGTCAGATTTTTATCTTCCTTTTATGCTAAACTCAATATAAAGTTTTATAAGTTTTTCTGTGGAGTTATATATGGAAAAAATAATAATCTGGCTTGAAAAAATAGAACCTAAAAAGAGATATACATATTTTGGTTTTTTCTTTGGGCTTATCTTTCCTATTGCGGGGACTATTGTAGAAGCCTTACTGGCAGCAAAAGCAATTCAGCCAACCAATTTTTATGAGTTGCAATCTACAAACCCTGTACTTCTCATCGTTGATACTGCCCCAATTGTCTTGGCGCTTGTCTTTCGCGCAATTGGCGTGCGTGAGGAAAAACTTGCTACGATCAACCAAGCTCTGGAAGAGAAGGTTATAGAAAGAACTAGTGCGCTAGAAAAAAGCAATCAAGCCTTAGAAGTCGAAAACCTGGAGAGAAAACGTGCAGAAAAAGAAAGCTCTCGCCAGCGAAAATATTTTCAGGCATTAATCGAAAATAGCCCTACAGCGGTTGTATTACTCGATAATGATCAAAATATCACACATTGCAATCCGGCTTTTGAAGATCTTTATGGGTACAACTGCGCAGAGATCGCAGGGAAAGATATTGACAAACTTATTGCCACAGAAGAGACAAGAAAAGAAGCATCTACTCTCACCAAACAGGTGATGGAAGAACGTGTCCATAAAATCTCAAAGCGGAAGCGAAAAGACGGCTCGCTCGTGGACGTGGAATTGTTCGGCGTCCCCGTATTTTTGGGAGAAGAACGAGCTGGTGCCCTCGCGATATACCACGACATATCAACCCTTGTTCAAGCCCGTCGAGCTGCTGATGAAGCTAACCGAGCAAAAAGTGAATTTCTTGCAAATATGAGCCACGAAATTCGTACGCCGATGAACGGGGTCATTGGAATGCTTGACATCGCTTTGGATACAGAGCTCAGTGACGAACAAAAAGATTATCTAAATATAGCTCAACAAAGCGCAGAGGCTTTGCTAACTTTGCTGAACGATATTCTCGACTATTCAAAAATTGAAGCAAAAAAACTTGATCTGGAAATTATCGAATTTGACTTACGTAATGCCGTTGAAGGTGTTGCCTACACCATCGCTAGTCGTGCTGAAGAAAAAGGCTTAGAGCTGGCTGCACTTATTCCCCATGACCTGCCAACTGATTTGCTTGGCGATCCGGGCCGCTTACGACAAGTTCTGATAAATCTTATGGGGAATGCGATTAAATTTACAGAAAAGGGTGAAGTTGTCATCCGCACAAAGAAGGTAAAAGAAACAGAGACTCATATAAAAATCCAATTCTCAGTTGAAGATACAGGAATTGGTATCAAAGCAGATCGTCTTAATGCAATTTTTACCCGCTTCACACAGGCAGATGGCTCTACAACACGAAAATTTGGTGGAACAGGCTTAGGTTTAGCAATTTCTCAGCATTTAGTTGAAGCAATGGGAGGAGAGATTTCTGTGGAAAGCGAATACGGAAAAGGCTCCACTTTCGGTTTCACGGTCGAGTTTGAGAAGCAAGCCCAAAAGGAGGGCGAAGCAAATATCACAGTAACTGATTTGCGTGGGTTAAATATCCTTATTATCGACGACAATGATACAAATCGAATCATCCTAAAAAAGATGGTCGAGGGCTTTGGGGCTAAATCACATGCTGTTTCGAGAGGCCAAGAAGGTCTCGATGCGCTTCTCGTTGCACGGCATACAAATCAAACCCCTTACGATATGGTTCTGCTAGATATGCAAATGCCAGAAATGGATGGGGAACAAGTTGCTCGTGCAATTTTTAGTGATCCCAGAAATAAAACACTAAGTGTTGTTATTCTCACATCTATGGGCAAACGAGGCGATGCAAAGCGTTTAG
>JABGQV010000163.1 GCA_018648655.1 Anaerolineae bacterium
ACGCACTGCCCATAGTCTTGCCACCTATATCTAAGCACGCTATAATCACGCCGCTATTCAGACTAGTTTAAGGAAATATGTTATGCCTGTATATACTTACCGCTGTGATGATTGCGGTATCCAATTTGATGAGAAAGAGGGTTTTAACGACCCAACCAAAACCGTATGCCCTGAATGTGAAAAAGAAAGCTTGCATCGCGTCTATAGACCCGTTGGTATCGTCTTTAAGGGCTCGGGATTTTATGCCACCGATAATCGTTCCCCTTCAGGGAAAGAAGCCCGTAAACATGATAAAGAAGAGAGGAACGCGAAGAAAGAGAAGGGTGATAAAAAAGAAAAGAAGGTAAGCGAAAAGAAAAAGCAAGAAACTTCTTCAAAAGAAAGTAAAGGCGAAAAAAAGAAAAAATAATTTTGTTTGACTCTGAAAGAAAAATGCGCCTTAGCTAGGGGCATTTTTTTATTTAAATAGAGTGTCTAAAGTTGCAAGAAAGCCGATTGAATGCTCTCAAGCCAAAAGTACGCGTGAAGCGATTCCATATTCAAGAAAATTATTTGACGCTCCCTATTCATCTGCCTAGATTTAGTATATAATCCAAGTTGTCTGACAACTTAAGACCTTAAATTTTTAAACCTTTAACCTTTAGGAGATTTCCATGGCTAAAATTGATTTGACCGTAATGAAAGAGCGTCGTGAACGTGCTGTAGAACGTGCTCGTGAGAAAAATATTATTCTGCCTACTTTTGCACAGATGAAGAACCCCGATTTGATTCCTGAAAAAATCAAAAAACAATTGGAAGATGTGGGTTTGTGGGATATTAACCCGCTAAATCTTTTTCGAATTACCTGGAAAAACGAAGGTGTTGCCGAGGGCGGTGATTTTGGTGATGTGAATTATCTTGAGCTTCCTAAAGAATTAACTGGTGTAGATGCTCGTATCGTTGTCTTGGTGGGGAAGTGGTTCCCAACTGGCGCGCACAAAGTTGGCGCGGCTTACGGATGTTTGGCTCCTCGCTTGGTGACTGGTCAATTTGATCCAACTACACAGAAAGCCGTTTGGCCTTCTACTGGGAATTATTGCCGTGGTGGCGCATACGATTCAGCACTGTTAGGTTGTGAATCTATCGCTATTTTGCCTGAGGAAATGTCTCAAGAACGCTTTGACTGGCTAGCGGATGTTGCTGGCGAGACCATCAAAACGCCCGGCAGCGAATCAAATGTGAAAGAAATTTTCGATAAATGTTGGGAATTACGTAATTCTGGCGAAGAGTTGATGATTTTCAATCAATTTGATGAATTTGGCAATTATCTCTGGCACTATACCGTGACCGGCAGTGCTTTAGAAGAAATTCTCGAGATGGTAATGGGGCCTGATGATGAATACCGTGGTTTGGCTTCTGCAACGGGTTCTGCTGGCACAATTGCTGCAGGCGATTATTTGAAGCAAAAATTCCCTAATAGCAAAATCGTAGCCAGTGAGGCTCTTCAATGCCCAACTTTGTTGGAGAATGGCTTTGGCGCACATCGTATTGAAGGCATCGGCGACAAACACGTCCCCTGGATTCATAATTCTCAAAATACCGATATGGTTGTTGCTATTGACGATAATGCTGTTGTTGACTTGAGCCGACTTTTCAATGAAGAGGCTGGTAAAAAATATCTTATTGAACAAGGTGTGTCAGAAGAAGTTGTTGCTCAACTTGGCCTGATGGGTTTCTCGGGTATTTCTAATGTGCTTTCCGCAATTAAGGCCGCAAAATATTATGAAATGGGCGAAAATGATGTGATGCTCACAGTTTTGACTGATTCTATGGAGCTTTACCAATCACGTCTTGATGATATGCGCGAAGAATCTGGCGAATACACTGAGACAGATGCTGCCGCTGACTACTCTCGTTGGCTGATTGGGCAAACAACTGATAATCTTGAAGAATTGCGCTATATCGATCGCCGTCGTGTTCATAATTTAAAATACTTCACTTGGGTTGAGCAACAAGGTAAAACTCACGATGAAATTCAGGCGCAGTGGTACGATAAAAATTACTTCACTGAAATTCAAGAGCAAGCAGATGCGATTGACGCACTAATTGACGAATTCAATAAAGATGTTGGATTGCTCTAATTTATAAAAAAGAAAAACTTCCGAAGTTTTAGAAACTTCGGAAGTTTTTCTTTTAAGTGCGATAAAATAAGGTTATGCTTTCTTCTACAGATTTAATTCTTGTTTGTCTTATTCCCTCTCCTCGAGATATGGAAATTGCGCGATTACTGGGTTGGTACCGAATTCCATTTCGTACTGCACCAAAAGTTCTTTCCGTAGATTATCTTGCTTTTTATCAAGCTTCGGCTTTTGGTATGCATGGAAGCAGAATTGAATTTGTTGCGCCTGTACGTGGGCACGAGCTTCTTACCCGCGCTGAACTTCTCCGTGACGAAGCTAATCATCCTCGTGCTCATGAAGAGTATTATAAAATTCAACTTGGTGCGCTAGAGAAATTGCCAAATCCCATTTTGGCAACAAAATGGAAAAGATTAACATTTCTATATACGGTGGGGGAATACTTGCTTCAAGCGGAAACTTTAAAAGACTTAGCCGTGAAAAATGATGAGCGAAAGCTACTTTGGAAATCCTTGCGTGAAAGAGCAGAAAACACCCAGCTATATAAAGCTGACTTACCTGATATAGACATCGACCCAAAATTATTAGCAGTATTATTGGGCATTAAAGAATTAATACCACCTTATAGTAGGGAGGAGAGATAATGGGAATAAATAATCAATCTGAAGAGCCTGTCTGGACTTATCGCGGCTACGAGCTTCATTCTGGCGATTTCAATACCGCATTAGTGCATCTTTTTCGCGCCGAAGTTAGTCGTGCCAATGTTTGGAGACAACGCTTAGACGCAACCACAAATTGGGCCGTCATTACCACTGGTGCAGTTATTTCACTGGCTTTTGCACAAGAGGTTAGCCACCTTGTTATTTTACTAAATCTATTATTGGTTACAATTTTTCTTATTATCGAAGCACGCCGTTATCGCTATTTTGAGCTTTGGTCATCTCGCATTCGCATGATGGAAACAGATTTTTTTGCGGCAATGCTGGTGCCGCCCTTTAAGCCCTCACCAGATTGGGCTGAAAGCATGGCAGAAACACTCCTGCATCCTGAATTCCCGATTTCAGAGCTAGAGGCACTTGGGCGGCGACTAAGACGTAATTATCTCTGGATTTATCTTATTGTAGGCATCGCTTGGCTTGGTAGGCTATCTCTTTACCCTACCCCCGCAAATTCTTTTTATGAGGTTATCCAAAATGCCTCAGTCGAGTATATTCGCGGCGAGTGGATTTTTACCGTGGTTGCCATTTTTTATATTTTGACTTTTTCATTAGCTATTTTTACGATTGGCCTGCGTCGTGCCTCTGGTGAAGTTCTTGCCAACCCCGAAGTGATTGGTTTCGATATTGGTGATAGTAATGGGCATGAAAAAGAAGGTTCAGAGAATAAGCCTTGGTTTCGACGCTCTCGTAAAAGACAAGAATTGGTTACGCTTATTATCACCGATTCCCCTAAAAAAGTTGCTCAAGCTATTAATAAAAAAATGCATAGAGGCGCCACTATCTTAAAGGGAGAAGGGGCATTTACGAGCGAGAAACATTCAATTTTAATGGTTGCCCTTACTAGTACCGAGATAGCTACACTCAAAGAAATTGTAGCAGGAATTGCCCCTGAAGCCTTTGTGATGGTTATCCCCGCCAGAAATATTTTGGGGCGTGGATTTATGCCACTGGATGAAGAATAATTTGAACGTTGGAGATAAAAATGTCAAAAATAATTGAAAATGGAATGCTGATTACTGCATCCGAAACGTTTAAAGCGGATATATTGATAGATGATTCTGGATGTATTTCTGCTATCGGGCACAATCTCGATGCTCCTGGAGCAGAGCGGATCGATGCGACTGGGAAATTAATACTGCCTGGGGGCGTGGACCCGCACACGCACTTCGATTTGCCAATGTTTGGGACAGTCTCATCTGACGATCATTATACAGGGCATAAAGCGGCGGCATTTGGAGGCACAACAACCGTGATAGATTTTGTGAATCAAGACCATGATTCCCTGAAAAAATGTGTAGATGCATGGCATAAAAAAGCAGATGATAAAGCCGCTATAGATTTTTCTTTTCATATGAATATCGTCAAATTTGATGAGAGTGTGGCCAAGCAAATCCCCGATTTGCTGGAAGAAGGCATCACTACACTGAAAATTTTCACAGCCTATAATGGCGTTTTGCGCATCGATGATAATAAAATCTTCAAGGTTTTGCGCGTAGCCGCCGAAAATGGAGTGTTAACTCTCCTTCATGCCGAAAATGGGGATGTGATAGAAACGCTAGTCGAAGAGGCATTAGCTGAAGGGCACACATCCAGTGAATGGCATGCTTTATCGAGACCAGCTTGGGGCGCAGGAGATGCTATTTTAAGGGTAGCAGGCATGGCCCACGCAGCGGATGCGTCGCTTTATATCGTCCACATGAATACAGCAATTGGTGTTGATATGCTCAAATATTCTCGCGAGCAGGGAGTCAAAATCATGGGGGAGACTTGCCCGCAATATCTTTTCTTCACCCTTGATAATATGCGCCAGCCTGATGGTGCAAAATGGATTTGTTCTCCACCGATGCGTGATAAATCAGATAATGAGCGAATTTGGCAAGCCATTGAGCGCGGGGAAATGCAGACTATAGGCACAGATCACTGCCCGTTTTTTTATGATGGCACGACACCGATTGAGTATGAAGGGGAGATGATTGCTATCCCTGGTAAAGAGTTGGGCGTTGATGATTTTACTAAAACGCCGAATGGATTGCCTGCTGTAGGAGATCGCCTGCTCGTGATGTGGACAGAGGGAGTCGTGAAAGGGCGCATTAGTGCTAATGAATTTGTTGCGATGAATTGCACAAATCCTGCTAAAATTTTTGGCATGTATCCGCGCAAAGGCGCGTTACTTCCTGGCTCAGATGCCGATATTGTGATTTGGGATCCCCAGCGAAAAGTAAAATATGGTGTAGCGCATAGCCATCAGCGTACAGATTATAATCTTTTTGAAGGCTGGGAATTAATGGGTTATCCCGAAAAAGTCTTCTTGCGCGGCAAATTAATTGTAGATGGTGATAAATGGCTTGGCGAGCGTGGGAGCGGGGAGTTTATTAAGAGAAAGGAAGGAGAAGTTTTGTAGTTCCGTGTCTTTTTCTTAAGATAAACGTTAAAACCTTGCAGAGAATCAAATCCTTCGCAAGGTTTTTTATAGGAGAGCTTTATGGCAAAGAAAAATATAACCAATGCGGTAATTGTGCATTGCATTGACTTTCGGCTTCAAAAGGGCCTAGATATTTGGATAAAGAAAAATTACGGTTATGGCAATTATGATCGTGTTTCTTTAGCAGGTGGGGTTTTTGATTTTGAGCATATTTTAAAACAAATTGAAATTTCAGCAAAATTGCATGATGTCAACCAAATCATTTTAGTTAATCACGAAGATTGCGGGGCCTATGGAGTAGAGGGAAATTATGAACGTCATAAATCTGATCTAGAGAAGGCTAAAGGAGAGTTGGGTAAAATATTTCCAACTATAGAGACAAAAATTTTCTATTTGCATTTGGGTGGGAAGTTTGAAGAAATTATTCAGATATAAAAAACTGGTGCAAAGCACCAGTTTTTTTCTATTTTGTGGTCAGTAATTCCTTCAATCTTGGGTGTTTTGCATAAACCCCTCTATTTTTTTCAGGTAACATCGCCCCAATTCTACACATGATTTCATCGGTATATTCTTTCAATGCTTCATCTTTGTTTTTGCGTGGCAGAGGGGGTAAAGTAAATGCCTTTCCGACAGTAACGGTGACTTTGGTGCGCTTGAAGCGTTTTAGGTTGCTTAGCAAAAGACGATCTTCTGTACCAGCCAATGCGACGGGAATAACGGGGTACTGGGATTTTGATGCCAAGTAGCTTGCACCTGGCTTTCCCTCCGCCATTTTTTCTGTTCGGCTACGTGTGCCTTCAGGCGCAATAATTAAAACTTCTCCTTTATCCATTCGGCGTAAAATCATTCTTAGGGCGCGAATGTCGGGGTTAAAACGGTCAATAAAAATAACATTTAAGTGTTTTCCAAGCCAGCGCAAAAAGGAATATTCCTCCCATTTTTCTGCGACTGGGATGAAGAAATCCCAGCGTTCTAAAACATAATAAGCGAGCAGTGCGTCTAAGAAGCCAAGATGATTAGTCGCGAAGGCATAGCTTCCTTCTTCTCGGAGGTTTTCTTTATTGATGATTTCTACCTTAGCGAGAAGTCTAAGTAGCCCACGAATAATAGAGCGGAGTATTTTTTTTGTCATGTGCTAATTGTATGCTACTTTTAGAGGTGCGGCAATAAAAAAAGCCCTTTTAGCTTCACGGCATATCTCAAGGCTGTAGAGTATTGTCTGCTTACTTTCTTTTCCCTAAATTGGTGATAATGCGGTAAATGGTTAAAAAGAGTAAGCTGCCCACTGAAAACCAATAATAATTTTGCGCCCAGGGGAGAGATGTGTCTGTTCCTATAAGAATGCTATGAATAAGGGCGGTTATATAAAGTAGAAAGCTCAAATAATGCAGGCTGCGCCATACTTTCTGCCCAATGCGGCGCCGAATATAAAAGCTTAGCGATAAAATTAGCATGCCATAGAATCCAAGTTGCCCCAAACCCACCAAAACTGGTTCATAATTGCTAGCAAAAGGGGTAAATATTTGCCTTAGATCGTATTGAATATATTTATCTCCGAGCAAAATAATAGCATGCAGAATGATAAAAGCCAATCCAAGCAAACTCACATATTCATGAATGGCAAAAGAAGCGGGAACGCCGGGCCAAAAACGCGCCATTTTATTGGTAACTAGCAACCCCAGTACCATAGAGAGCCAGATCAGGCTCAAACCCACAAAACCACTACCTCGAGAGATATACCAAAAGGCTTTGACATCCTCACTGATAAGCGATGTAGCAAGCTGCGATAGCCAAGATGGCAGAATTAGAACAGCTGCGAGAGTGCCAACTCCCATTGCGAGAAGGACAAATAAAAAAGATTGAATAGATAATGCAGTATCGGGGTATTCCTGAATTTTGGTTGTGCTTTGTGCCATTTTTTACCTTCTATAAATATGTCTCGATGTTTTCAGTAGCCCAGGCATCGCCGTTTTCTAGCACGAGCAGAGCAGCAAAACCGGGATGGGCATCTAGCCACTGAAGTGCGGCTTCTTTGCCGAGGATGAGTAAAGTTTTAGCGATAGTTTCTGCCTGCATCACATTTGGGGCGATGACGGTAGCAGTTAGGACATCGGTTTCGGCAGAAAAGCCAGTGTGTGGGTCAATGATATGATGTGCCATTTTTCCGTTTAATATCCATTGACGTGCATCACGGCCTGATGTGGCTACCCCACCTTCTCTTATGTGTAAAACAGCGATGTTTTCGTTGCTCTCAAAGGGGTTGGCTATGCCAATCTGCCAAGGGCTGCCATCTCTTTGAGGGGCTGTAACGGCTATATCACCTTGGGCATCTACAAGACAGGGGCCGTATTTTTTCAGACGCTGGGCTGTTTGGTGAGCTGCCCAGCCTTTGCCAACACCTCCAAAATCAAGATGCAGATCGGGCGGCATCCAAAGGGTAGATGTGATAGGGTCCCAGTTTATCTCGTTGAGGTGCTGGGTGGTTGGAGATATTAGGGAAAGGCTATTGTGTTTTTCATGCGGCATCAAGTTGAAGTCGCGGTCGTACCCGGCGCTGATTAACGCATCCAGTAAAATCGGGGTGACTAATCCTTCACTTAGTTTTTCAGCTTCGATGGCTTTTTCTAAAACATCGGCAAAAATTGGGCTGACTCTTGTTGGAATACCATTTGAACGATTGACTTTACTAAGCTCACTATGGGAGCGAAAGCGGCTGAGATGTTCTTCCCATTCATCGAACCATCGTGGGATTTCAGGGAAAATATCGGGGGGCGATGGACAATCGAGTACAGTGAGAATAGAGCAGCCCATCGCCCGGAATTTGGTCTTTTCTAACATTAGGATGATGATGTTTGGGTAACAACATTCCCACTGTTATTTCCACCACCGTTTCCGCCACCCCCAGTTCTGGGTACAGTTTTAATAATGACTCTTGGTTGAGGAGCTTGCCCACCGAGGTATATTTTTCCGGTAAAGGCTGGAACTGGCTTTACTGTTTCAATGACAGGTTCTGGCGTTGCGGTAATTTGTGGAGTATTAGTAACCTCTGGAGAACTCTCTTTTTGATTGACATCAGATGCGAATAAATTCCAGAATATGATAGTCATGGTAATTGAAATTGTGGCGATCATCATTTTGATTTCATCAAAACTTTTCTTTGCTTTTGCCATGAGATTATGACCTCTTTCCTAAATTAATCGTCGTCTTCTTCGTCTTCTTCGTCTTCTTCATCTTCTTCATCATCATTATCATCATGATCGTCGTCATCATCGTCTCTATTGTTATTATTCTTATTATTAGATGATGCGTTATTTTCATTGCTCTCTTCTATGATGGTGATGACTGGAGGCTCTTCTGTGCCAAGAATATCGCCATACATTCCTATATAAACAATATCTCCAGTGCTAAAGACAACTTTGTAGGCATCTTCCTCTTCCCAGACTATATTTTCAACGCTGTAAACATCAGTTTGTTCAAGAAATTTCGATGCAACGAGCGCCGCCTCTTGATGGATAAGCGGAATTTCTTCTGTTGGTATGGGGGCAACTATGGTTGCAGTTGGCTCGATTTCTTGAGTAACTTCTACTTGCGTTGCTGGGATTGCATCTAGTGTTGCGGTCACACGATGGTATCCTTGTACAATACTGGTCGTAATAACGAGGATAAAAGCCGTGAGAGTGGCTGAAATCAATAAACTCTTTCTGGGCATAATAGTTCTCCTTTATTTGTTTTCTGTAGTAAATGATGCCTTAAGTATAATCACTGAAGATTGGAACTCCTTTGGAATTCTTTGGTAATTCTCCAATCTTTCTCCAATCTTTCTTTGTTAGACTTAAAGCATTCATATAAAAAGGAAAAAAATGCGTATTCTTTTAATAGAAGATGATAAACGTCTGGCAATATTGACTAAAAAAGTGCTTGAAGCTGAGGGTTTCGATGTAGATATCTCTCATAATGGAGATGAAGGCGTCGAGCTTGCTTTGCGCGGTGTCTATGATGTTGCTGTAATAGATTGGATGCTTCCCGGACGGGATGGCCCTTCGGTGGTGCAAGCTATGCGTACGGCGCGTCTGTTCACTGCCGTCCTCATGCTCACTGCACGCACACAAGTAGAAGATCGCGTTGCGGGCTTATATAGTGGTGCAGATGATTACCTGACTAAACCCTTTTCTTATGATGAGTTGATTGCACGAATTTATGCCCTTTCACGGCGACACGCTCCTAGCGCTGCCGTCAATCCATCGGAACTGCGTGTGGGCAAAATTGTTTTAGATACCCGAACTCATACAGCACGCCGCGCGGAGCATATTCTTGATCTTACTAAAACAGAGTGGACATTGCTCGAGTGTCTGATGCGCCACCCAGGGCAGACCTTATCACGGCAATTCATTATGGATTATGTTTGGTCTTATGAGAGCAGCGTGCAGCCAACAATGGTTGATGTCTATATATCCTATTTGCGTAATAAACTGAGCCTGCCAGAAGAGAAAGACCCCGTCAAAACTAAGCGTGGCGTAGGCTATTATCTGGACAAAAACGATGCTTAAAACCTTACGCTGGAAGCTCACAACCCTCTATTTATTAGCCGCTCTTATACTTGTTGCTTTGGGTGGCTTGGGTACCTATTTACTTATAGATCGTTATTTTCAACAAACGACTGATCTTGCCCTGCAATATAAAATGGCGCTTGAATTTGGTGCTTTGGGTTTGCCTTTGCCCAAGGAGCTGGGGATAGCAAAAGAAAATTGGCTACAAAACAATCAAGAATTGTCAAACCTGATAGACGCACCTGTCCTTTCTGATCATGAAGAAGACGATGATTATGAAGATGAAGATGAACATGAATGGGAAGAATATAAAGAAGGCCACGCCTATAACGCCGACCTCGCAGCCATTTTTACGCGTTTTCTGAATTCGGCAGGGCGCTCTCTCTCTTTGCCCAATACCCCAGCTCCCCCAGATGTGGATTCTGGTGATGTGCTGAAAGAATTAGAGCATAGAGGGTATGATCTACGGACAATAGATATTGCAGGACAGGGCCGTATACGTATTCTCTCCTATCGCACGGGGGCAAAAATCCCAGCTATCATGCAAACTGGGCGCTTCCTGAATGATCAAGACCGAGTGCTGGAGCAATATCTTTTCTATCTTGCGCTGTTGGGAGGTTTTCTAAGTATTCTTCTAGCTTTCATTAGCTGGATTCTTGCTGGGCGCTCCCTGGGGCCTGCTGAAAAAGCATGGGCCCAGCAGCAAGTATTTGTTTCAAATGCCAGCCATGAACTGCGGACACCACTGACTTTTATCCGTGCCACAGCCGATTACAGCCTTCGCACTTACCCATCTTCTGAGCAAAGAGAGGGGATGCAGAATATCCTAGACGAAACAGACTATATGACCAATCTTGTAGATGATCTTCTTCTGCTCTCACGTTTGGATGCCCGTCGCCTCAAGCTTAATTTTAGTTTGATTGCACTTCCTGAACTTTTTGCCGAAGTAATCGCTCGTATTCATCACCGTGCTGAAGAAAAAGAGATTGCCCTTCATAAAAATGGCTACACAGGTAATATCTATGCTGATGCAACACGTATCCGACAAGTCTTACTTATCTTGCTTGATAATGCTCTACGCTTCACCCCTAAGGGCGGCGTCATTGAATTGACTGCAAAAAAAGATGGACAATTTATCACCATCACCGTCTCAGATACAGGTGAGGGGATTGCTCCCAAACACCTTACGCATCTTTTTGAACGCTTCTATCAAGTGGATTCGCCTGAAAATGAAAAAGCCCGCAGCAACGGGCTGGGGCTTTCTATCGCAAAAACGCTTATCGAAGCACATGATGGCTCAATAAAAATGAAAAGCGAGCTAAGAAAAGGAACACAGGCACAAATCATATTGCCTACGCCTCGTAAAAATTGAAGCCTTGAGTGATAAAAAAATATAAACTTAGTCAAAAAACACCATCATTTCGATGGTGTTTTTGCATGGTGACGAAACAGAAGTGTTGGGCTATTTTTTATTGTTATTGTCTGCTACATCGAGAGAGTAAATTATTCTCTCTTCCCATATTGTTGTACAACGCGATTGAAAATATCACGGTCTCGTGGGGGCATTTCAATTAAATGAAAACCAGTATTATATACAAAGGGATCAATTGGGTCCGCTTGCGACCATTTGCTTCGGGCCTTAAAAACCATAAAAGGTTTTGCTGCTACTTCTGGTGTTAGTACAAGGTGGAAGTTATATTCTTTTTCAAGTGGAATTGGGCCATCACTGTCCAATTTGAATCCTCCCGTGCTAATATCAGCTAAGTGCCCAATTAGTTGTTGTGTTGTAGCATCTGTTAACTGCATATAATAAGAAAAATCTTTTCTCTTTTCAATTCTTTTATCAGCCATTGGAAACCTCTTATCACTATGATATATAGTATAGACGATATTGAATTTAATTTCAAAAAATTCTCATGGAACTTTAAGAATATGTGTGATGATGCTTGCTCCAGAACCACCGATATTTTGTGTCATCCCAATTTTTGCATTCTCTACTTGTGTTTCACCACATTCTCCACGCAATTGTTGGACGGCTTCGACAAGTTGATACATCCCAGTTGCGCCAACGGGATGCCCGCGTGCTTTTAGCCCTCCGCGTGTGCAAATTGGGATTCGCCCTCCTTTTGGCGTGATCTCGTTATCTAAACCGAGCCTTGGCCCTTGACCTTGTACTGCAAATCCGCAGGCTTCTAATGAGAGAGCAGACATAATTGAAAACGCATCGTGTAACTCGAAGAAATCAACATCTTCATATGTGATGCCTGCTTGCGTATAGGCACGTTTTGCCGCAAGATATGCCGCTTGCAAAAACAAAGGTTTTTTTCGTGAATGAACGCTTAGGGTATCGGTGGCAGCTCCACTTCCGAGAATTTGTATCGCACGCTTATTGCCGCGCACAGAGTCTAGGGGCACGATTAATGTTGCAGCTGCCCCGTCGCCAGTCGGCGAAGCATCCATTAGATTAATAGGAGCAGAAATCATTGCGGAGTTTGTATATTGTTTTGGAGAAATTGCAAAAGGGAGACGAGCATTTGGATTATGGGCAGCGTTCGCGTGAGAATTAAGCGAGAAAGGGGCAAAGTCTTCATGTTTCCAGCCAAACTCGTGAATATAACGGCGCATAATGAGCGCATTTAGCCCGACAAAAGAAACACCTTGTTCTAATTCCCAATCAGAATCGGCAGCTGTTGCTAGCGCAGATGTGACATCTGTAGGCGCGGCGTCGGTCATTTTTTCTACGCCAACTACCATTGCCGAATCGATTTCTCCAGATGCCACAGCCATAATGCCTGCCCGAAAAGCAGATGCGCCCGATGAGCAGGCTGTTTCAATTTTGACGGCTTCACCTTTGAATCCGACCCAGTCTGCAATGACTGCGCCAAGATTATTTTGCTGGTCAATTAAGCCAGAGAGCATATTGCCAACGAAAAGTGCATCAAAGTTTTTGCGTCCCGAATCTTTTTGTGCGGTAAAAATTGCATCTGTGGCCAACTCTCGAATAGAGAGTCCCCAATGTTCGTGCACTTTTGTTTGCCCTATACCAATAATTGCGATTTCGCGCATAAAAGACCTCGTCTTTATTGTATACTGTAGATTATTTGAAATTAGATGATAATTATTTGACTATCACTCGTACTTCTTCCTCAATTCTAACCGAAGCTACTCTCAGGGTCTATCAAGATGATAAATAAAATGTGGAAAAATGAAGTTCTTAAAAAACTTGCCGAAAAAGGGGATTTGGGTAAGGATACGGCTGAGTATATTCGTAAAAAAAATGTGCGCTTAGGTTTTAAGAAATATGAGAGAAGTACAGGAGCTCGTTGGTTTTTGTTTCAGAAAATCACTTTAAATGCGAATTATTATTCGATGAAGACAGATTTAAACAAACCTAAATTATTAAGCTTATTAGTTCATGAAGTTCATCATCTCAAACAAGGTGCGATAACGGCCTTTTCCGTTTATGGTGAGTTAGATGCTTGGCAAGTGGAGTTTCGCTTTTATAAAAAGATTCACCCTGTTAAATTACATCCCGCTATAGAAGAAATTCTTTCTTTGCCTCTTAATTATGATCGTGAGAATTTGCATCATGCGGCAAAGCTGATGCAAGAGGTGGCAGGGAAGGGGTATAGGATTGATTTATATCCTCTATATCCTATATTTGATGAGATTAAGTACTGGGTAACACGGAGAGAGAAAGTCTAGCGAAGAAAATAAGCAGCGATGTTGCGTCCCGCCCAAACTGAAAGAAGACCTAAAATAACGCTTCCTCCGATATTGAGGTAGAAGAAAAGATTCTGTCCATTTTTGATGAGATTGAAGCTGTCTGAGCCGAAGGTAGAGAATGTGGTAAATGCGCCTAAAAAACCAATAAAGATGAGGCTGCTTGTTTCGGGGGTAAAAATATCACGGGTTTCGGAGAGTTGGCCTAGTGCGCCAAAAATTAGACAACCAACTAAATTGACTATGAGTGTCCCTAGTGGGAACTCTGTAGACTTAACCCCATTTTGGACATAATTACTAAGTAAATAGCGGATAATTGCGCCTAGAAAACCCCCAGAACCGATTAAAAGAAAAGTGCCCATGTGCCTTTGCTCCATGTCTCTAAAATTGAGTTGTTGGAGCTTTAGCCCAAAGGCAACGATTTATGAGCTCCATTTTCTGTAACGTGAATTATTCTACAGGTGATGGAGCTTTGATGCAAGGTGATTATTTTTTTAGGGGATAGCGCAAGATAGTCCGTTCTTTTTCAGGATTTTCATGGCGAGGATCGCTAATATAAACCTCATGATAAGGTTGCGCTAAGGTATGGTTTTGATCCTTGGCAAAAGCTTTGATTCTTTCAATTGTCATGGGGATTAGCCCAAAAGAACTGACGTGCATAATTTGTACAGATGTGCCTTCGTTGAAAGCCTCAAAGCGCGCTAATGTTAGGGTTGGAATTTCGCCCTGTTTTTTTTTCAGGCTCCCAACGGCACTTTCGAACATTTCAGCAGTGATATGCTCGGGTTGCATCATCATCATTGTCCATTTCCAATTCTCCCGATCTTTATAATCACTCTTTTTGGGTGGGTACCAGAGTGCTTCTAAAGGCATCGTATTATAGTCAAGTGGATTTTTTCGATTCAACTTGGACATAAATTTTAGGGTAAAAGAAATTCCGTTTAATGTATTAAGTGCTTCTTGAAAAGCTTCAGATGTTGAAGGTCTTGTTGTCCCCGCTTCCATTTCTCCGTCTAACATTATGAAATTATATTCAGGAACTTCCACTAAGTCTACATGGCGCGCTGACGGTGCATATAATAACGTAATCTCTTCTGATAATTCTAGTGTGGGCATGAAGCGCTCCTGAAAGACTTTTCGAACAATATTTCTCTATTATACCCGAAGCTGAGACAAGATGGACAAAAAACCGAGTTTTACCTCTGTTTTCCTTTGAAATTTCCACGCTGAATAATATCTTTTCCAAAGCGTTCATTTAGTCCATCAAGAATTTTTTCTAAATCCCTTCGTTTTGATGTTTCCGCCCATAAAGAGAGCTGGCGCAGCGGAGGCCCTAGTCCGCTAACCCCTACGCCAATTAATCGCACTGACTTTCCTGGTGGCCGTAGTTTTTTGAGAAGAGATTGAGAAACTTCAAAAATCTCATCCTCGCTGTCAGAAATTGTAAGGAGTGTTTTTTGCCGAGTGAAAGTTTCAAAATTACTCCAACGTATTTTTAGTTTTACAGTTTTCCCTGCTAAGTCTGCTTTTCTTAGACGCCGAGCTACTTTTTTGCTTAGTGAGCGTAGGGTTTCTTCTAGTTTGGCATCATCTGATATATCGTGAAGAAAAGTTGTTTCTTGACTAATAGACTTGACTTCGTGCTCAGTCATAATTGGGCGTGTGTCAACACCACGAGCGTGGTGGGCTAAACTTCGACCGTGTTTTCCAAATAGGCGCACCATTTCTTTTTCAGGTTGCTTAGCAATTTCTCCAATAGTGTAGATTCCCCTTTCTGCTAATTTCGTAGCTGTTTTGGGCCCTACGCCCCAGAGCATTTCTACGGGGAGAGGGGAAAGAAAGTTTGCTTCTTGGCCATTAGGGACAACCATAATGGCGAAAGGCGATTTACCTTTTTCTGCAGATTTTTTACCGACATCGTTGGCAATTTTTGCGATTAATTTATTCGTCGCGACGCCTACAGAAGATGAAAGTCCCGTCTTCTCCTTGATTTGGGCTTGCAGGCTCCTGCCAATCTTTTCTGCGCTCTCTGGCAGGTCGCTTATATCTAAGAAGGCTTCATCTACAGAAATTTGCTCTATAAGATGGGTGATTTTATGCAAATAGGACATCACTTTTTTAGAGGCTTCTCCGTATAGGTGATGCTTAGCAGGGACGATGAGCATCTCTGGGCAAAGCGCTAGTGCGCGCCACATGGGCATTGCAGAACGGACACCGCTCGCTCGTGCAGCATAAGAGCAAGACGCAACTACTCCGCGCTCTTCTGGTTTTCCCCCAACTGCGAAGGCTTTGTCGCGCAGTGAAGAATCATGCAATTCTTCTACTGCACAAAAAAAAGCGTCTAGATCGATGTGAATGATTTTGCGAGGCAAGGTTTTGTCCAGAGGTTGAGGAGATTTAGTTTCGATATTCTTGTGTTTTACTTTCAGCCCCGGTAATCTTAATCCCCGCAGACTTGACTATATTTTGCTTATTAATATAGATTAATAAGCTGGTCATTCCTTCAACAACAGCAGCGTTTTCGATAACGCCAGCATCCCAGCCTTTCATGCCAGCATCTTCTACTAGGTTTAAGACTTTAAGTCGTGCACTTTTGCCTTTGCCGGTGACTAAAACATCGCAGTTGATAGGAGCATCATCAAAGAGATGTTCGTGGGATATATTTTGAAACGCAGCGACCACATTTGCATTCTCGCCGAGAATTTTTTGTGCTTCTTGTGCTGCGCTCCCCGCTTGGGGCATTTGCACTTTTGTCACTTTTGGCGGGACTAAAGGTACAGTCACGTCTACAAGAATTTTGCCTTGTACGGCATCTTTAATTTCTTCGAGCGTAAGTTTATGGGCGCTATAAGGGACGGTCAATACGATGATATCGGCTTCTTTGGCGGCGCTCAGGTTTTTTTGCCCACCCACAAGTTCTTTGGCGCATATCGCGTTTAGGTCACGCGCAGCGCGCTCGGCTTTATCTTGCGTTCGAGAGCCGATGATGACGCGATATCCCGCTTTTACCCATCTATAGGCGAGGCCTTTTCCTTCTTTTCCTGTGCCGCCTAATACTGCGATTGTTGGTAGAGTTGAGTTTTCGGTCATTTTTTATCTCTCTAGAAAATGATTTAAATCGTGAATATAGCGTTCTGTGAATTCAATAATCACAATATCAGGATGGTTTTTTTCTACCCAGCTTAGCTTCCAAATGCCACCGCCAAAATAGTTTTGGATATAGGTAGCTTGACTGAAGTGCTCTCCGAGAAGGGGATTGATGGGAAAGAAAAAAGAATCGAAATAAATGACAGCAGTTGGCAAATCGGGGTTTGACATGGAGGAGAACAAGATTCTTCTTCCTCCGGCTTTGATTTCTTGAAAATCAGCATAGGCTTCTGCCTGATGTTGAAGCGTCGCTTTGGGTTCATTGAAGATATTTGTACCAATATTATTCGCTATATCAAGGGATACGTTTTTTACTATTATTTCGTAATCTGTAAATGGATGTGGCTGAATCTCTGGATGTTTTTTTGCAAGCTCTGTTGTAATTTCTCTATAAGCTATATAAGAGCCGTATTCATCCCAATGCGTATCGGTTTTATAATAGACATCCCTATCTTTTTTTGCATCTATGAGAATAGAGCGAAAATCCATAATAGAGGTTTTTCCATTTTTGTCTATATAGGAGATAAGTTGATCGAGCCTCGACACTGAGCCACGCACCCAAATTTCTTCAGGCATATATTCGGGATAAATGCTTGATTTTCGAGGAGGTATAACAATGAGAAGGGTGATTCCTTTTTCTTCATAGTCCTTAGAAAGGGCATCGAGATTGATTTGGATGAGAGCTAGTTCTTCGTCTGTAAAGGGGATGACATTTTGATAATCATCCATGTTTTTTTCACCAGTATAAAAAAGCCAACCCTCTTCACCGACAAGGATTTTAGGGAAAACACGGTCGCCAATCAAAACACGAAAATTACTTGCCAGCGCAATTAAGTGCTCGCGCCCATAAAAATTATTTATTTGATGTGGGTTGAAGTTTAATTGACGTAATGGTATTAGCAGCATGCTGAAAAAAATAAAAATAAAGAAAGAAGAATACCAAGAGGGATAGGAGATTTTTTTCATTTCTTAAAAACCTCCATAAATGCCGGGCGCAAACTGGCCACTAACCATCATAGAAAGGGAGACAACGAATAAAAGAAGTAAAAAGGCGTCGTTGATAATCCGTGAAGGAAATGCTATTTTAGGATATTTATTTAGCGTTTTCTCTGCATAGGGCAAGATAGGCATAGAGAGAAATAATGCGCTAAAAAATGCCAGCCAGAAGGTAGGTTCAATAAAAGGCAACGGAGCAGATTGTGAAAAAGTTGGGGGTGTGTACGATTTGTATAAGTTCAATAAGCGCAAAATATAATCCCAAGCAAAAGATAAAGTGGGAGAGCGGAAAATGATCCAGGTGAGCAAAATGCTACTTAGCGTGTAAATATGCCGAATAGGTTTGAGAGTCTTTTTTAGTACGCGCGCAAGAAAGAGGTTTTCAAGCACTAAAAATAGACCATGTAAAAATCCCCAAAAGATGAAGCTTTGTGTGATTCCATGCCATAATCCCGTTAGTAAAAAGACAATCATGATATTGAGTTGTCGTCCGAAAAACTTTATGCGTTTTCGCTCAAGGGGATAAAAGACATAATCTCGAAACCAAACTGAAAGAGAGATATGCCATCTACGCCAAAATTCGCCGATGCTTTCAGAGATGTAGGGGAAGTTGAAATTCTCCCCTAAGTCGAAGCCCATCATCATGCCTAGGCCAAGTGCCATGTCGGTATAACCGGAAAAATCGAAATAGATTTGTAGTGCGTATGCGATGATGGCTAACCACGCGATATGTGGGAGTATTGATTCTGGACCTAATTTAAAAGTAATATTAACCAATTTTGCTAAAATGTCGGCAATAAGCACTTTTTTTGCCAAGCCTCGTAAGAATCTTCGAATTCCATTCGCAATATCATCTTTATTTATTTGGGGTGTAGATAATGAGCCGACTACTTTTTTATAACGCGTAATGGGGCCTACGAGTATCTTGGGAAAGAGCATTATATATAGCGCAAAGTTTAGCAAAGAAGTTTCTGCGCCTATACGTTTTTTATAAATATCTACAAGATAGGAAATTGTTTGAAAGCTAATATAGGAAAGGCCTAGCGGAAAACCAAGCCTTTCAAATAAATCAGTGATACGCTGAGGCATTCCTGCTGAGAGCATCCAATCAATACCATAGGTGCTAATTATTTTGAAAAAGGCTAAAAGAGCCAAGTTCCCGGCTATGCCTACCCAGAGCAGATATTTGTTGGATCTTTCTTTCTTAAGATTATGTGCAAAATAGAAGTTCCATAAAATAATCCCCACTATTATTGGGATATAAAAACTTTGCCCCCATGAGAAAAACAAAAAACTCCCAGCTACTCCAATTATACGCCGAAGGTTTTTGTCTGCCACATAGTAGATGGCGAAAAAAAAGGGGACGAAGAGAAAGAGAAATAGCGGGGAGTTGAAAATCATTTTTGTGAGATGCTATATAGGCACCGCTACGCCAAACCCTCGTATCTTTTCCAAGCCTCAGCCGAAGCCTCACGAGCTTTTGCTGCAATTTCTTCTTCATCTAAGGTCAAGAGTTCGCGGTCTTTCATGAGCATTTCTCCACCTACAATGGTGGTTGTAATCATGCTCTCGTTGAAACCAAAGAGGATGTGCCAAGGGAGATTTCCAGCATTCAAATCGGTGAAGGGGTGATAGTCTACGAAAATCAAATCGGCAAAGGCACCTACGCTGATTTCTGCAAGGGGGGCATCGGGGAAGAAGATTTTTGCGAGAGCTGCGTTATTTTCTATGGCCAATTTCTTTACATCATAACCGCCCATTCTGCGGGGGTCATAATTGGCAGATTTATGCAACAGATAGGTCGCCTTCCACTCATCCCACATTGTGTTGGAGAAGCCATCATTGCCTAAGCCAACCTTTACACCCGCGCGTAACATCGATTCAACGGGCGCAACGCCAACTGCATTATTCATATTTGAGCGAGGCTGGTGTGTTACCCAAGTTCCTGTATCTGCTAAAATCTGGATTTCACGTGCGTCTACATGAATGGCATGTGCAGCGATGCTTTTCTCGCCCAAAATGCCATGTTTTTCAAGTCTGTCTATCACGCGCAAGCCTGATTTTTCTAAGCTATCATCTTGGTCCGCAAGCCCTTCTGCGGCGTGGATGTGAAATCCGCTGCCAGATGGGAGGGATTCGCGGCAATAGGCTAGAGTGGGTTCAGACAAAGTTAAGCTGGCATGAAGACCAAAAGACCCAGCAAGACGGGCGTGACCTTCGGCTTGAGTGCGTTCAAAAAAGCGGATATTTTCTCGAACACCTGCTCGCATTTTATCTTCGCCATCTCTGTCAGTGACTTCATAACAAAGTGAAGCACGTAGCCCCGACTTTACGACGGCATCTGCGACGACATCTAGGGAGCCGTCAATGAAGCTGGGGGAGGCATGGTGGTCTATGAGTGTGGTTGTGCCATGTTTGATGGCATCTACAAGGCAAACAAGAGCAGATGAACGCACATCTTCTTCTATAAGTGCTTTGTCTAGTTTCCACCAAAGTTTATCGAGAATTTGAGGGAAATTCTTAGGAGCTTCGCCAGGAATTGCCATACCACGTGCAAATGCACCATAGAAGTGTGTGTGCCCACAGATATTGCCGGGCATTACAAATTGACCATGAGCGTCTACACGGGTCGCGTTTGGGTAACGGGCAGCAAGTTCTGTGTCAGGGGCGATTGCGAATATTTTATCCCCTTCAATATAAACTGAATATCCTTGTAGAATCTGATTCTCTGATCCCCAAGTAATTAAATTTGCATTGTGAATGAGCATGAATTTCTCCTATAAAGTGGGAAGGGCTGACAGTTTTCTTTTGTCTTAAATACCTTTATATAAGCTGTCAGATTTTGTTGATTAAGCAAGTCCAAAACTTCGGGGCTCTGGCAATTTCACGCCACTAGCAGCTATGCCAACGAGAGCAAGAAAAACAGCTTCTCGCGTGGCGATATTTTTGCCGTACATGGCGTGGTATAGGGCGTTGATGACGCCTTCGCTTGGAGTGCGTAGTAAATAAGCGAGAGCAGCAAGGCTTTGATCTGTATCTTCGCCTTTGAGTGCTAGCAAGAGAATATCGGTGGCTGGTGAGCCAGCAGGAATGCCCATACCTTGCTCACCAGCGAAGGCGATTAGCCAAGGGCTTTCGGCAGGAGGGGCCAGTTTGCGGGGCGCAAATTGAGCTTTGTTTTGGGATTGTTCAAGTATGGCGGTGGCAATATCTCGGACAGCCCATTCTTTATCTTCAACTTGGGTCTGGGTGAGAAGTTCTTTTGCCCAAGGCTCGTCTATGCGTGCTAAGCCATAAATAGCGGAGCGGCGGACAAGAATATCATCTATTTCAAGGGCTTCTTTGAGGGTATCCCAACCTTCACCAGGGTGATTAGCAAAGGCTTCTGCTGAAGCACGTCGCAGATTTTCTTCTCCTTGCATGAGAGCAGTTGCAAGGGCATTTAGAGCATCATCTGTACCGATGGCGGCAAGTGCTAAAGCCACCGCGCTGAGAGTGAATATGTTTTGTGTTCTCATGAAAGCTTGCGATAAAGCCTGAACAGATTTTTTGTCTTGCATCAGACCACTGCCGAGCGCAGCGAGTTGGATAATATAAGCGGAATCAGATTGTAGAAGTTGCCTGAAAAGTGCACCTACACTAGGGTCTTCACTGCGAGCAAGGGAAGAGATAATCTGCCCGCGCAAGCCAAGAGGTTGAGTATCGTCTTGAAGAGTTGTTGCGAGGGCAGTAAGAATTTTGCCGCGCCATTTTGTTTTGCGGGGCGCATTTTTGAGCCAATTGCCCATTAAAAGTAGATTTCGTTCAAGGATAGGGTCAGCTGTTTTTAAAAGCGTTTCAACTAAAGCGATAGCATTAGTGCCTGTGCTGTTAGCGGCAAAATAGTGCATCGAGAGCGTTTTTCCGCTCCAGAAAGGTTGTCCCGTTAGGCGCTCGTCTATATTGTAGTTGCTGAGATTTCTGCCTGCGAGAAAACCTGCAAAAACAGGATGCGTAAAGCGCATTTGGTGGTTGCGATGTTTGGCGAGCAAGCCACTTTCTGCCATTCTGTCGAGAAGATCACGTTTTTGTGCGACCGCTTTACTTTGTTCTTTCTTTTTTTCTTTTTCTACTTCCGATTCTTCGTCTTCTTCAATATCTGCTTCAACAATACTTTCTTCTTCAATTAGCACTTCTTCTGGCGGTTCAAAAGATTTAACCCAATCGTTTGCTTTACGAGAATCGAAAACAGGCTTGATGGTCAGGCTAGCTTGCATAGCGAGCATTTCTAAGGCTTCAATGGGAATACCGGAGGGAGAAAGACGGCGAAGGTGTGTGTCTATGGCATCTAATGCGCTTGCGCCACGTCCGTCACCTGCGTAGGCTCCCCAAGTTTTTAGCGTGAGCTCAAGCGGGCTAAAATTAGCCAAATTGATTTTCAACCAAGTATTAAGAAGTATGGGGTCAACTTGTTCTGGCCCAGACTGAACCCAAGCCTCAAGGGCTACGTGATTTTTCCAGAGATTGCCCCATTTTGAAAGAAATTCTTCTTGCTGAGTCTTATTCCAAGCTCTAAGCGTGAGCGGAATAAAATTAAGTTGAGTGAGTTTGTCGAGATACTCATGAGAGCTCGTAGTGATTATGCGCGTTTTAGGGTAGATTTTAAGAAGTTTTTCGATATAGGCAACAACTTTTTTAACATCGTTAGGGGGGATTTCATCTAGACCATCGAGAAGGAGTAAGGCACGCCCGCTATTGAAATTTAGCCGAATAAATTTAGGTAATCGAGAGGCATTGAGCAAAGAAGCACTCTCACTAGTAAATTCTATAATAGGGTCAAGAATATCTTTCGGTTCTTTGTCAGAGATGCTGAGGTCGGCAACATGCAAGAGAAAAGGTACAAAGTTGTTCAGGGCACCCATGCTCGGATCACCTTTGGATACGAGGCTGGCAGTATGTGCAAGAGCGACACTTTTCCCCATCCCTGGATTTCCAAGAATAACAAGATTAGCTTCCCCCGCAAGCGCATCAGAAAGAGTAAAAAAATCTGTCCGATAAAAAGATGCCAGTGTAGAATCTTGCGGCAGATAGGGGATTGTAGAATTTGTTTGGTCTTGTTTGAAAACCTCGTCACTGCCTAGGTTACCTTGTGGAGGGGGAGCAAGAAAAGTAGGTGGGATAATAATCTCTTCGAGCGAGAATAGCGGTGCTGCAAGGTGCATGCCTTGGGCTTTTTTGAGAACAACTCCACGATAATAAATTTCAACATTGCTAGATGCGCGTAATGCCGCAGCAGCACGTTTTTTTTGCCAATTTTCACGAATTTGCTTGAGTAAGGGGCGCGCTCGTCCTAGCATCAGCCAAAAAGCTGAGGCAACAGCGGCACCGACCCAAAAAGAGATAGCGTCAATAGAAAATTTTGAAGAATTCATTCTTATTTACCGTAGAGAATTCGTTGGCAAGAAGGGCAATAAGTAGCATTTGTAGCAGAGCGTGCTTTTTGCTGTATATCAAGAGTAAGAGTGGAGCCACAGGAAGAGCAACCACCGTCATTGATTACAGTAACGGCAACCCCACGTTTCTGTTTACGTAATTTATTATAGAGTTCAAGACGCTCTACATCAACAGCAGGAAGAGCAACAGCACGATCTTTTTGAAGACCTTCCTTTTCTTTATTAAGCCCACTTTTCTCGCCAGCTAGGCGACTGTTTTCTTGAATGAGTTTTGCTTTGAGTTTGTCTAAATCGGTCTGGGAATTTTGAAGGATTTCTTTTTCTTCATCATGCGCTACCATCGCTTCCAGCTGGTCATCCTCCAGCTTTGAGAGATAACGCTTGAGAGATTGCGATTTATTTTGCAGGTCTTGTACTTCCTTAGGGTTTTTAATATTCCCGCTATAGAGCATGGCTTCTGTTTGCTCAATTTTAATGCGTTGTTTTTTTACCTCATCTTCAGTCTTGCGCAGAATTTTTTGGCTTATATCGTGCTCAGTTTCGCATTTTTTGAAATACGCCTTGGCGCGTTTGAGCTCGCGATTGTCATCCAAGATTTTCTGGATTTCATCTAAGCGACGTTGAGCCTTATCAATTTGGCTATCAATTTCTTGCAAGCGGAAGAGATGAAAAGTAGTAGACATGGCTAGATTATAAACGATAAAAGACCTATATGATTCGTGATTTTAGATTTAGCAGGCATAGCGTACGTGATTTAGGCTTGCTTCCGACTAAGTAGCAGTTTCTTGACGTTCTTCTTTTGTTTTGCGCTTAAATTAGCAAGGAGCACGAGTTGCCTAATGCCAAACATCCTCATATGCGTGTTCTGGCTCCAATAACTCTCCACGTTCAAAGCGATTGGGATCAAAGGGCGTGATATCTACTGTTTTCGCTTTTCCATCAATAATTAACTCAGACATACACAACCCAACCGCGGGTGCGATCTTGAAACCTGTTCCGCTAAAACCACATTGGGCATAAAAACCTTCGGGTCCGATTTGCCCAAGAATGGCACGCTGGTCAGGTGAGAGCCCATCGTAGCCGCCTTGATCGCTGTGTAAGCTGGCTGCTTCCATTTTGGGAATGCGGGTACAAATTCTGTCAACAGCGCGTTCTACGAAGCCAGGTTGGGCGCGGTCTGTATAGCCATCGGGAGATTCTCCAAGAGGATTATCATCTTCTAGGCCAATTAGAATCAATCCTCCTGTTTCGGGACGTATATACATGGAGTTGGGACTATCAAAAACGACTGGAGAATATTGGGCTATCCCTGCGGGCGGGTGGACAAAGGCGACATCGTGCCGCCACGTATCTATGGGAAGGGCAACTCCCGCCATTTTTGCGACTGATTGCGCCCAAGCCCCTGCTGCATTCACCACAATTGGTGCGGAGAAATCTCCTGCTGAGGTGCGCACCCCTCTTACTTTGCCGGAAACAAGTTGAATTCCAGTTACGCTTACGCCTTGTATGAGGCGTGCGCCAAGCCTTTTAGCGGCATCCATTAAGGAAGCCGCAGATGCGCTCGGGTCTGCATATCCCGACTCAGGCTCATAGCCGGCGATATCGAAATCATCCACTTCTATATTTGGTGCAAGGCGTTTGGCGTCATCTGCTGTAATTAATAAGGAGGGGATACCAATGCGCTGATGCATGGCGATATTTTTGCGGAGTTGCTCTTCATAACTGCGTTTGGCGATGTGGATAAACCCCGCTCGTGTGAAATCACATCTGCCGCCGATGCGCTCCTCCCAATTGCGAAAATAGGGAAAAGACGCCCACGCCAGCCGCGATTCTGGCTCGAGATCATAGTGCATTCTGACCACGCCGCTAGAGCGACCCGTTGCGCCCGATGCGAGGGTGTTTTTCTCTAGCACGATGCTTTTCATGCCGCGCTCGCCGAGATGAAAAGCCAAACTCGCGCCGTGAATACCGCCACCGATGATGATTGCGTCTGCCGTGTTGGTCATTTTTACTCCTTCATGTTTTTTAATGTGAAAAAGTTTGCCTCTTATTCTAATCGAAAAATTATGCCATAATTGCCCTATGCTCTCTCCTGAATTTATCCATGAACTCCAGCGCGCGACTCTCGGCGATTTTCGTACCGACGATATTACGCGCACGCTTTATAGCACCGATGCCTCTATTTATAAAATCACCCCTAAAGCTGTTTTTATCCCGCGTCACCAAGAGGATTTACATGCAGCGGTAGAAATCTCTGCCAAATATGGGATTCCGATTTTGCCGCGCGGTTCCGGATCATCCTTAGCGGGGCAAGCAGTGGGGGATGCGTTGATTCTGGAACTCTCGCGTTATCTCGATAAAATACTGGATGTGGACGCTGAAGCACGCACCGCGACTGTAGAGCCAGGTGTGATTCTCTCGGATTTGAACTTGGTCGCCGCTAAATTTGGCTTGGGATTTGGCCCCGATCCCGCCTCCGCTGACCGCGCCACGATGGGCGGAGTAATCGGCAATAATGCTACTGGCGCCCATTCCATTCGCCATGGCATGGCAGCCGACCATCTCCTTAGCACCGACGTGATTTTGGCAGATGGCACACTCACAACTTTTGACGAAAAAGCGCTTGAGAGAGCCAAGCAACTTGCAGAAGATGCTCAATTAACATCATCTTTTCACTTTTCTTCTTTCATTCCTCCAGCCAATCTCGAAGCAACCATTTACTCTGCCGCTCTCCACATACGCAAGCAATATAATGAAGATATTCGCCAAAGATGGGTGAAAACTTGGCGAAATACCTCTGGCTATAGATTAAATTATCTCCTCCCGTGGTCGCCTTCAAGACCACCACAGTGGGAATTTGAAAATTATCCCAACCTTAAACCCTCAACCCTTAATCTTGCCCCATTAATGGCTGGTTCGGAGGGAACACTTGCTCTGATTCGTAAAATGACCGTTAATCTTGTTTCTGTGCCCAAAGAAAAGGTTTTAGTCATTCTTTCTTTCAAGAGTATCGTTGAAGCGGTTGAAGCTGTCCCCGCAATTTTAGAGAGAAACCCCTCGGCCGTGGAGTTGTTCCCAAAAAGTCTAATTGATTTAGCGCGTGAAGTTCCTGCCTATGCCCCTTTGATTAAATCTATTGGCGATGTCTCTGCCGAAATACTGGTAGTCGAATTTGCAGGGGAAAATCTTAAATCCTTAGAAAAACAGGCAAAAGCATTAGGCAATAATTTGATTGTAGCTGATAAAAAAGCGCAGGCAAATATTTGGAAAGTCCGCAAAGTGGGGCTGGGGATTTTGTCCACATCCACAAGCTCAACGCGTGGCGTGACCTTCATTGAAGATTGCGCGGTCCCTATCGAGAAATTGGGCGATTATGTTCGGGGCATGAACGCCATTTTCAAGCAGCATAATACAGAGGGTGTTTTCTATGCTCACGCCTCGGCAGGATGCCTTCATATGCGCCCTGTTTTAAATCTACAGTCTATACGTGGACGGCAAGATTTGCGCAAAATCGCCGAAGCTGCCTTAAGTCTCGTTCTCAGCCTCGGCGGCGCGATGACGGGTGAGCATGGCGATGGTCTCTCTCGCTCAGAATTCCTAGAGAAAATTTACGGAGAAGAAATCACTGACGCATTTCGACTGCTAAAAAATGCGGCAGATCCACAAAATTTGCTTAATCCCGGAAAAATTGTTTCACCACTAAAGATGGATAAGAATTTGCGCTACGGAGAAGGTTACGCCGCAAAGCCCTATACTGTTCCTGTCCTAGACTTCTCATCACAGGGTGGATTAGTGAATGCTATTGAGAATTGTAATGGTGCGGGCGTTTGCCGAAAATTTGATGGCACTATGTGTCCTACCTTCCAAGCCTCGAGAGAGGAAAGTCATTCCACGCGCGGACGAGCGAATCTTCTCAGGGATTTAATCTCAAGAAAGGATTTGACCACGAAAGAAGAAAGCACGCGAAGTTCTAAACAAATAAAAAGTTTTTCTTCGCGCTCTTCGCGTCTAGGCAGTTCACTTGAAGATGCAGTTTTTGCCTCCCTCAACCTCTGCCTCGCCTGCAAAGGGTGCAAATCCGAATGCCCCTCTGGGGTAGATATGGCGAAGCTGAAATATGAGTTCACAAATTATTATTACAAGACGCATTCTCACAGGTTGCGCGATTATCTCTTTGGTTATATTGCTATTTTAGCGAAGTTGGGCGCGCCTTTTGGGAAAAAAGTAAATCAGGCATTAGGCAATAAGGTGTTAGCTAATTTAGTAAAGAAGATTTTTGGCATTGCGCCTGAGCGCGCACTCCCAAAATTTGAAAAAATAATCCCCGATACCTCGTCATCAATTTTTGAAGGTGAAATTGTCCTTTATCTCCCCGATCCCTTTACTCGTTACTTCGAGCCAGAAATTGAGCAAGCAACATTAAAAATACTCCGCGCAGCTGGGTTACGCGTTATTATTTTGCCCATTCTTGGTGCGGGAAGAACACTGATTTCAAAGGGTTTTCTCGAACCTGCAAAAAAACACGCCAAAAAAGTGCGTGATGAGATCGCTAAAGTTGATCCTGACGGAAAATATCCCGTTTTAGGTGTGGAGCCTTCAGAAATTTATACACTTAAAGATGAATATCTCGATTTTTTCCCCGATGATAAAGAGATGCAGGCTCTAAACGATCGCAGCTATCTCGTAGATGAATTCTTATTACGCATCAACAGTGATAGCGAGACTTATGTTATGCGCATAGCCAATATAGCAGAAAATGAAATTCAAGAAAAAAAACTTATTGAGAATACAAAAAATAAATCTGCCCAAGCTGGGAGCAAAGTCTCTCTGCACGGACACTGCTATCAAAAAGCGCGTCCGCCTGCAAACGATGGTCTCCCTGTTGGGCAAGAGGCAACGGCCGTGATGCTCCGCACAGTAGGCTACGAAGTGGAAATTATCCCATCAGGTTGCTGTGGGATGGCAGGTTCTTTCGGCTACGAAGAAGAACATTATGAATTGTCGATGAAGGTGGGGGAGTTGGTATTATTTCCAGAGATACGCAAACTAGAAGGCGAAGTTCCTGTTCTTGCGCCTGGCACATCGTGTAGGGAGCAAATCAAGAATGGGACAGAAATTATGGCAGCTCATCCCTTGATATACGTTGCGTCTCTGCTTCCAGACTAATATAAATACGATTTTTCCCCGCTTCTTTGGCTTTATACATCGCTGAATCAGCAGCTTTCAAAAGACTACTCAAGCTTTTATTACATGGATATAGACTAATGCCTATACTTGCAGAGACATTTAGTTTTTCCCCATTGATGTTGAATGGTGTTGAAACAGATTTCGCAATTTGCTTAGGAACGGGAATTAAATAACTTTCCCATTTGATAATTGGGCGGGTAGTGCC
>JABGQV010000022.1 GCA_018648655.1 Anaerolineae bacterium
TTTCTCTGGGGGTTGGGCTAGGGCTTTCCTCTATGGCGGTATTTTTTACAGATACTGTCGATATGTACCAAATCATTCTACTAGCGTGGATGTACCTCACCCCCATTCTTTACCCGATCGAAATTCTTCCCGAACAGTTCCGCGGCTTTCTTATCGCTAACCCAATGTACTATATTTTGGAGTGTTTTCGTATGCCCATTTATTTAGGCGTATTGCCGAGCATAGATATTCTAATAAAAGCAACGCTTGCGGCAACACTCTCCTTATTTTTAGGAAGCTGGCTTTTTGTCAGAAAATACAATGACTTTGCATACATATATAAAAACAACGCCCCCTTCATACAACTTGATAATATATCTGTGCGCTACCGAATGCACCGAGATCGCTCTACTATCTTCAAGGAACATATTTTACGCTGGATTCGCAGACAAAATGGATTTGTTGACTTTTGGGCACTGAAAGATATTTCATTATCAGTAGGTTCTGGTGAATCTATTGGGATTATTGGATCAAACGGAGCAGGCAAGAGTACGCTTTTAAAGGTGATCGCTCAAGTTTTGCACCCAACAGATGGGCGCGTCCGTGTATCAGGCTTGGTTGCCCCAATCTTGAGCCTGGGTGCAGGTTTTGACATGGAACTAACCGGGCGTGAAAATGTTTACCTCAATGGTGCTATGTTAGGGTTTTCTCGAACAGAAATGAACAAAAAGATGCCAGCCTTATTGGAATTTTCTATGTTGAAAGATTTTATTGATGCCCCTTACGAACGTATTCGAGCGGCATGGTTGCCCGCCTAGCTTTTGCTATCGCAACAGACGTCAAACCAGATATACTTCTCATTGACGAAGTTCTCTCTGTTGGGGATATAAACTTCAAGAAAAAATGTAATATCAGAATGAATTCTTATAAAAATAATGGGACTACGCTTGTAATTGTCTCGCATAGCCTAGCAACTGTGAGTGAATTATGCGACCGTGTAATTTGGCTTGAGCATGGCAAAATTCGCACAGAGGGAAAAGCAGCAGATCTAATTGCAACTTATCAACAAGAAAAAGAGCAACCTATAGCGGGTAATGAACAGGTGACAGATGCCTGAGAAAGCAAAACAAAAACCTATAGCAGTATTAATCTTGGCACATAATGAATCTGATGTTATTGAAAAAACGGTAATGCTTTCGCGAGCAGCTTTATCTTCTAAAGATAGCTTATTCGTCGTAGCTGATTATTGTACAGACGATACAAAACTCAAAGCTAAAAATGCTGGTGCAAAAGTACTTTTGCGAAACAAAGGCTCAAAAAACAGTAAAGGTGCAGCTCTTTTTTGGTTTATAGAAGAAATGAGAGATAGCCTCCACAAGTTCAGCAGAGTAACTATTCTTGATGCAGATAGCATAATCTCACCAGAATTTATTACTAATATCAAAGAGAATATCGTTGCGGAAAATGAGCTTATGCAAACCTTTGTCTATCCTCAATTTGACAAAAAATCCCCAGTTGGAACTTTAGCTGCACTTTCAGAACTTCACGATCAGCATATTTCCGATAAAATTCGCACAAAACTAGGCTGGGCAGTGCGCTTGCGCGGCACAGGGATGGTTATTAGCCCCCATTTATTACTTGAATTAAAGAAAAACTATTTAGAAACACAAGTCGAAGATATTGCTCTTAGTTTGATATTTACTGCCAAAGGAATTAGAACCAAAAGGCTTGACATAGCTCTCCTTCTTGATCCTAAGCCATCTACAGTCAAGACAGCATCTAACCAACGCGCTCGTTGGTTTCGGGGGCAACAAATAGCCTTATGGCAATACCACAAAGAAATTATGCGAGTTTTTTTACAAGGTCCCGCTGGATGGTCTCTCTTGAGTTCATTATTCCTTAAGCCAAAGTGGTTGATGCTTGTAATTAGCTTGCTTTTGACATTAGTTACATTTCCAATTCCGCCATTATCTTTTTTCTTTGGCTTGTATTTCACCCTTGGCCTAATCTATTTGTTTATCGGACTATGCCTTATTCCTGAACGAAGCCTGTTTTTTCGCACATTACTTCATATTCCGGCATATATTTGGATGTGGCTAAAGGGAATTTACCTTTCTTTGCGTACTTCCTCTTGGTTGCGTGCCAGAGATTAAAATGTGTTTCAAAAAACATTTTTTCTTGGCAATATTTACCACACCCGAGAATCAATCCAAATTTACGAACCCAACCCCTTCTTACTTCTCGAATACACAATCAACGCCTCCGCTTCAATATGCAAAGAAGCCTGCTGTGCGCTAATCTCGCCCATCTTATCCGCATTAGGCAAACGTGCCATTAGCTGGATAATACTTTCACTCCCCATATCAAGAAGCTTCTCTCGAAGCGTAACGCGCTCTCCCTGATCTGCCATCTTTCCAGTTACACGAACCCGCATTTTCTTTTCCAACTTCACAGGCACGCCCCCAGCTTTTCCATCCGGGAGCTTCACCGTTAAATAATGAGGCTTTCTGCGAGGGCGACCAAAGTGATCCTTCACCCCTGAAACAATAGGTGTCCATCTATCATAGCAAGCCAAGCGGGCAAATGTGTGAACACCCTCCTTATATCTATACTCCCAAACTCTTGCCACAACTCCTTCCAATGAGACATTATTATTCTCTTTGTTTTCGGCGAGCTTCCCCTTCCCAAACTCAGCATCTGAGCCAATCCAGTGAATGCCCAAAACATTCAGCATAGCATTTCGGCGCAAGAAGTTAATACTCCGCCACGCTGATAAATCTTCTTCAGATACACCCTCAAGAAAGTCCTTCGCTCCAGCGGCATCCAGGAATTTCAAAATACGCTCATGGTAGCTTGTATGCGTTAAAAATCCAGCAATACGAACTTGCACGCCCGGAGAGAGAGATACAGGATTGCCCTGAACCTCTCCTTCCGGGAAGCGCAGATTTACATAAGAGACAAAGTTATCCTCCGCCTCTTCTATTTTTCTTCTAGTGGAAACTCTAAGACGAGCAAAAACATCCTCGCCACGTCCCCACAATTTGATTACTGTACCCGCTACAATAACGCTATTTAGATCAAAGCGTTCTTTAGGGGTGCTTCTTTTTTTCTTTCTTTTAGACATATATACCTCCAAGCTAATTACGCGTTTTAAATAAAGTAATCAGCAATCCCGAAGGATTACTGTGATTTGTAAATCATATTTTCAATTGTTAAGGTTCTACCGGCTATAACGAGGCGGATGCCTCGGTAATTATCAAAAGATGTTGAGAGGAGAATATCCTCTCAACATGCAGAACTTGAATACGTCAAATTAGGCTGCGACAGATGCAGGCTGAGAACCATTGCTACGAACCGCTAAAAATGCAGAAGCCGCTTCCTTCAAAGCCTTCTTATCTTCATCACCGCCAGTTCTCATCTTCTTTGCGTAGAAGGTAAGAGCCTTCAGGTTTTGGTCAACAAGAGCCTGTCCGCTTTTAGGACCTGTTGGGATCACATAAGCACCCAATTCAGTTTCTTTCGCAGAGAGTTTGGCAGGCGTAGGCTTTGGAGCCACTCTTTTGGGAGTAGGCTTGGAAGCCTGCTTTGTCGCTTTTTGAGCAGTATTTCTAGAAGAAGCCTTGCTAGATGTACCTTTCTTCTTACCAACGGTCTTATGCGAGCGTTTGCCCATATAGACAGATTTCTGCCAGCCGATATTACTGGCTGCATTACCAAGCGCAGCGGTAATCGAACCTTTTAGTGCGTAAGCGGCGACCTTATTATCAGAAGCACCAGTTGCGGGAATTTCATGGCGCGTGATCTTCTCATCCTCAACCAGCTTGTACCAGAAGGTCAGTTCGAGCAATTGTGCAAAGTAGATTTCCTCTGTGTACTGATTAGACTGCCCTCTCTTACGGATAACATCCTCTTTCGAGAGAGAAACACTTTCAGCACTATAGGAATAGCCCCAACCATAACCGGAGAGTCCAAAAAGTTCATTGAACTTATCACGCATAAATGCGGGATCAATATCAGTCAGATAGGTTGCGCCTGGAATAGCTTTATAAGCACCCTTTGGCAACTCTTCATCAAGAAGAGCAGGAAGGTCGCTCAAAGAAACGCCCGTCAGCGTCTTTGTTGAAGCGAGTAAATCTTTAG
>JABGQV010000021.1 GCA_018648655.1 Anaerolineae bacterium
GATATAACCTATCCTACCAGATTTCCAATGCTCATTATTTTGGCGAAACTAAAGTTACAGAGACAAAAGCGATTAAATACGCACTTGGAAAAGAGGCGTATAATATCCCTATCTCTTCTACCAAATCCATGACAGGCCATATGATGGGCGCAACTGGGGCATTAGAGACAATCTTCTGCGTAAAAGCAATCCAAGATGGCATTCTCCCTCCCACCATCCACTATGAAACCCCCGACCCTGAATGTGATTTAGACTATATCCCTAATCAGGCCCGAGAACAAAAAGTAGAGATAGCCATCAACAACGCTTTTGGATTTGGCGGACATAATTCCATAATAGTCATTCGCCAATATAAGTAGCGTCATTTCTGGGTAATAAATACAAGGAGAATATAAATGAAATTCAAATACGGAAAAATTTTTCTACTCGGCTTTGGTTTTTTCGGCGTAAGTGTCGTTTGGGGCGTATATAATGCCTTTGTTCCCATCTTTCTCTCTGAAAAATTCAATCTAGCCCCTGCGTGGATCGGCTTCTTCATGACCCTCGATAATATAGCTGCGCTCTTCATTCAACCGAGCGTTGGCGCATGGTCAGATCGTTTACGCACAAAAATCGGACGGCGTATGCCCTTCTTGCTCGTCGGCGCACCTATTTCTGCTGCCGCCTTTGGCTGGATTCCCCTCGCATCGGTGCTTCCCCTCTTTGTTGCGGGAACAACCACGCTATTGCTAAGTATGGCACTTTGGCGGACCCCCGTAGTTGCCCTAATGCCCGATATCACCCCATCCCCCTATCGCTCCCAAGCAAATGGTATTATCAACTTTATGGGTGGCATCGGCGCAATCTTTTCATTTCTCGGTGGGGCCGCTCTCTACGAAATGAATCCCGCCTTCCCCTTCTGGATGGGATCTGTATTAGTACTCATTTCTGCGCTGATGGTTTTCTTCTTCATCAAAGAGCCTAAAACTTATGAAGAAAGTAAAGAAGAACCTGGTTTAATCGACAGCCTAAAAGAAGTTTGGGCTGATAACGACAAAAGTGCCATGCGTCTTTTCGGCGCAATTCTCTTTTGGTTTATCGGCTATAACGCCATCGAAGCCTTCTTTACCCTCTATGCCAAAAATTATTTAGGAATGACAACTGCAGACGGAACACGCCTCTTAGGGCACCTCTCGGTCTTCTTCGTCCTCTCTGCGCTCATTGCTGGATTTGTAGGCGGCAAAGTTGGGCGTCGAAAAACCATCTCTGCCGGCATCTTAACCCTAGGCGGACTTTTCCTTGCCCTCTACCTAATACCACCAGCATCCCTTACACCAATTCTCACAAAACTCCCTGTCCTTGGCAATATCCCTGTAATCAGTCTCTTCCTCATGGGCGCGGGTGTAGCTTGGGCATTTATCAATATCAACTCCCTCCCCATGGTCGTAGACCTAGTAGATGATTCCCGCATCGGAACATATACAGGCCTCTACTATCTCTTCTCCACAATGGCAGCTATTTTCGGCCCAAACGTCAACGGCTGGATAATCCAGGCAATGGGAGAAAACTACAATTCGATCATGATCGTAGCCCCAACCTTCATGCTTTTCGCATTCATAATGATGCTCGGTGTCAAACGTGGCGAAGCTAAAATAGAAATTTAAACAGGTTTCAACTCCAACCGAAAAGCTCTTGCACAAAAAATGTGCAAGAGCTTTTTTTATTTCTAGGATAACTAAACTTGTGTGCGCAAAAGACATCTCCCTTTCTTCAACATTTTTTTTGCCCTATACATACTAATACGCGGATTTTCGCTTGCTCCCGCTATGGATACGAATATGCGCATATAAACAGTGAATGCTTAGGCCAAATCGTCATAAATACAGATACCAAAAGAAGAAAAAAAGGGTAAAATACCTTCACAAATTCATTATCAATATTTCAGGAAAACAACTATGTCAACGAAAAAAAAACTAAAGAAAATAAAAAGAATCGCAATTAGCACAGGAGGCGGAGACGCCCCAGGATTAAATGCTGTCATCCGTGCCGTTGCCTTATCAGGCATAAAACGCGGCTGGGAAGTATATGGTATCCGCGATGGTTTTCATGGCGTATTATTGCCAGAGCAATATCATGAAGAGGGCGGAATAGTAAGAATGACAAGAGAAAAAGTGCGCGGCATCACTCATTTGGGCGGCACAATGCTCGGAACAAGCAACCGCAATAATCCCATGCGTTACCCAATAGAGATGCCCGATGGCACAATAGAAGAAGTCGATCGCACAGACGAAATCGTGCGCGCCTTACGTTTACACCATATTGATGCGCTAATTAGTGTTGGTGGTGATGGCTCTCTTGCTATTTCAGACGTACTCTCTAAAAAAGGGATGCGCGTTATCCATGTTCCTAAAACAATAGATAATGACCTCGATAAAACAGATGCCACCTTCGGCTTTGACACAGCAGTTGGATTTGCAACCGAAAGTATAGACCGTTTGCATAGCACAGCGGCATCACACGGACGCGTAATGGTTGTTGAAGTGATGGGACGCTATGCAGGCTGGATTGCTCTCCACGCTGGCGTAGCTGGTTCTGCAGATGCTATTCTCATTCCAGAAATCCCCTATGATATTCGTAAAGTTGGCAAAAAAATCAAAGACCGTGATCGTATGAGCCGCCATTATACAATTGTTGTGGTTGCCGAAGGGGCAAAGCCCGCTGGCGGTTCAGTAACAATTCGTGAACATACAATTGGTAAAGAGGAACGCTTAGGAGGCATAGGCGAACAAGTAGCTCACGAAATTCGTTCTATCACAGATAAAGAAACCCGTGTTGTTGTGCTCGGACATTTACTCCGTGGCGGTACGCCAACCGCACTAGATCGATTGCGCGCCCTCCGCTTCGGCGCTGCCGCTGTTCGTGCATTAGATGATGGTCAAGATGGTATTATGGTTGCCTTAGACCCACCTAGAGTCAAATATGTACCGATTTCGGAAGCCATAGGTCAAATGAAATATGTTCCCGTTGATAGCGACACAGTCCTCACTGCACGTGATTTAGGCATCACCTTTGCTGATGCTGATGCAGATATTGATTAGTTTTTTGTCTCCCTGAGAGGTAATTCTCAGCTTGTCTCTCAAAATAAAAGAAAAGTTTGGTCAGGATCAAAGATATTTCAAAACGGCATCGCGGAAGAACTGAACAAATCGTTGAAACTTATAGTCAATTAAATTGAAAACACATCCTTGCAAAAGGATGTGTTTTTTAACGGAAGCAAACTAAAAGTCACGTTCGAAACGCTATTCTGGCTCCATCAGGTCTTCTAAGGCAGAGCGATCATGCAATGTAATAGTAGCACGCGTCACTTCCAGCACTCCCTCTGCTTGAAATTGGTGTAAAACACGACAAACAACTTCGGGGGAAGAAGCAACTCTCGAGGCAATTGCATTTAGAGTTAGGTCACGCTCAACAGAAATATCTTCGGGGTCAGAAAAACGATCCAGAAGCAATGATGCCAAGCGTCCAGCTACAGGCTGAAAAGCTAATCCATAAATAATTTCTCTGGCTTTACGCATTGTACCTGTTAACATGCCAGCCACTTCCCAGAGTGTTTCTGGGTGGCGATATAGGATGGGCAAAATTGCCTCACGTTCCCAGCGATATACCACTGAAGTTTCTGTAGCTTTAAGGGAGGCAGGCATCGGTTTGTCATCAAAAATAGAATGGCCCCAAAAAACGTCATTTGGACTTAACGAAAACAAGACATGCTCTTTACCAGAAACAGATATCATAACCCAATCCAAACTTCCTTCAGCAAGAAATAATACATTAGGCCATAGATCCCCTTGAAAACAAGAGTATTCTCCTGCTCGCAGGCGGCGAGGAAGAGCAAGTTTTGCAAGCGCAACACGGTCACTCTCGGGGAATTTACCAAAAAACTCGGCATTAGCAAGTTTCTTAATCAAATCATCCATTTTAGCGTTTCTCCTTCATAATCTTCTGTTTTATTCACAGATTTTACACGACTATGCAAATAAGAACAATCTGTGCGCCGTCAAAGGCCACCGGACAGATAGGGTGAAATATTAGTGGAGACTT
>JABGQV010000064.1 GCA_018648655.1 Anaerolineae bacterium
TACTCTTTCTTTCCATCTGGCAAAAGAATAGGCCGTTGGGAAGATTTTCGACAAGGATCAGAGTTAGAAGATATAAGATTCGGCTCAAGCTTTATCGGCTCAAGTAAAGAATCTCTTACTATGTTTTTTGCTCCCGAAAAAAAGCAATGTTTGTGGATTTTAGGCCCAGAGGATAAGATTATTCGAGAGATGCCTGTGATTATTTATGAGTCTTTGCCTGTATCTAATATTAGCCGTATCAATCAGGTACCTTTGTCAGATCAATACCCTCCTGAGGATATATTTGGCGTTGAGCCTCCGCATACATGGTGTTTTTTTTATGAAAAAGCTGAGCTTGCCCAACAATATGAAGATTGGTCAGAGATAACCAGATTATGGGCAGAGGCAGAAAAGAATGGCTTTTCACCCGGGAATGGTGCAGAGTATATTGTTTTTATAAATGGGTTTGCACAAACTAATAAATGGGAAAGAGCACGTGAGCTTACGGTTAAATCTAATAAACTTGGAAATAGTATCCGCCCGACACTCTGTGAGTTTTGGGGAAACTTGCAGCTTTCAACACTCGCTTCTACGGAGAGAGAAAGTGCTACAGATGCTGTTTTCAATAAACTGAATTGCGTCCCCTAGAGATTCTGTGAGCTATATTAGATACTAATTTTGTGGAGAGTGAATAAATTGTGACTAAGAAAAAACGCCGTCCTTATTCCGACGAGACAGTACCTTTAAAATTAGCGGTTCTTGATGAAGAATATGCCATTCATCGTTTTTCGCCCGCGAAAGATATTCCCTCAAGTGTGTTCCAGAATGATTTCTTTTCAATCACACGGACAGATGAAGAATTATCTATTCTTTGTTCTGCTAGAATTTCCCTTCCCAGCGAAAAGAGTGAAAAAGGTTGGGCTTGCATAAAAACTTTAGGTCCTCTTGATTTTGCGCTCACGGGTATCTTAGCCAAAATCTCTGGCATTTTGGCTGAGGCAGAAATTAGCATTTTTACGCTCTCAACTTATGACACAGATTATATTTTGGTGAAAACTGATAAAGTAGCTACAGCAAAAAAGGCTTTAGAGAAAGCAGGATATGTTTTTGAGAATTAACTTATGAAAATTGCCGCCCTTATCCCCATGCGACATAACTCTCAACGTGTTCCAGGGAAGAACTATCGTGAATTAGCAGGAAAGCCACTTTTTCACCATATTATTGAGACTTTAGAATCTGTCCCCGAAATTGATATTATTATTGTGGATACAGATTCACAACCCATTATCGACGGATTGCACGAAAATTTTCCTGACGTAAAGGTGCTTCCGCGTCCAGAGCATCTTCGTGAAGATGACCGCCCTATGAACGATATTCTGCTTTATGATACCGAGCAAGTGCAAGCAGATTTTTATTTGCAAACCCACAGCACAAATCCGCTACTGCGTTCGGAAACGATAACTGCTGGTATTCAGGCTTTTTTCGAAGGGTATCCTGCTCAAGACTCACTATTTTCTGTAACACGCTTGCAAACCAGACTGTACGATCGTCATGGCGCAGCCATTAATCACAATCCTAAAAAATTAATCCAAACGCAAGATTTACCACCCGTCTATGAAGAAAATTCTTGTATCTATCTTTTTAACCGTGAGAATTTGATTGAATTTAATCATCGTGTCGGTAAAAATCCGCTGCTCTTTGAAATACCGGCTCTTGAAGCTGTAGATATTGATGAAGAAAGTGATTTTGAGATTGCCGATATTCTAATGAGGCAAAGAAATGAGAAATGATTTCTTGTCTCTGAAGGAAAAAATATTTTCCAAAGAAATTTCTTCTAATTGGGCAGTGCCGATTGTTTTATTTGGCATTTCTTTCATTGCATTTGGCTTGCTAATTCCAAAGCTGGGTTTTTATATGGATGATTGGCATTTTGTTCACTACTCATATACACGCGGCGTAGAAAGTTTAAATGAAGTCCTTTTTTATGATAGCCGACCCTTTGCTGGTTGGCTCTATATTTTAGGTTTCCGATTGATGGGGTACAAAGCAACGGTTTGGCATATTGCCGACCTTATTTTGCGAGCAATGACAGCAACTTCTTTTTGGCTTCTTTTTAAGACCCTTTGGAAGAAAGAAGGTGCTATAGGGTTTTATATAGCACTTCTTTTTTTGATTTATCCCTCTTTTCTTTTACAGCCTATGTCAGTAGCATACTCTATTCACTGGTTAGGTTTTTTTCTTTATGCTTTATCTCTTTTTTTGATGCTTGTAGCTTTTCAACAAGATGGGAAAAGTGTCTTTATTGTTATTGCAATTGCCCTTATTGCAGAAGGGGTGCATTTGTTTACAAGCGAGTATTTTTCAGGATTAGAACTCTTACGACCTTTTATTCTCTGGGTTTTAATTTCTCGCAGAAAAAAAAGCATGACACAGAAACTGAAGGTGTTCTTTTTGCACTGGCTACCCTATCTTCTTGTTTTAACGGGCTATTTTTATTGGCGGGTTATTCTTTTTGAGGGGCCTCCAAGAGGGGATAGAAATGTTCCCATTCTTCTCTATCGTTTTTTAGAAGAGCCTTTAGGAGCAAGTTTTTCTCTATTAATTACTGCCTTAGAGGATGCTTCGGTTATTTTTTTTGGTAGTTGGTTCCAAGCTTTAGAGCCTGAGGTATTTAATCTTTCATCATTGTTCACGAGCTTTGTATTTGTTCTGATGATAAGCTGCTTTTTTATACTATATACCACCCTAAATCGTTTTGTGTTGGACAATAGTAATGGAGATATCTCAAAGGAAGAGAAAAGTTGGCGAAAAGAAGGGCTACTTCTAGGAAGTATTGCTCTTTTTTCCGGAACACTCCCAATTTGGATAATTGATAAGGCCATTTCAACACATACAAATCAAATGGCAGCAACTCGTTTTAGCCTTCCTTCTATGCTTGGCGCAGCAATTCTTTTAGTTATCTTGATTGATTTTTTTATTTCTGAGCGAAAAAAAGCAAATCTAGTTATTTCTGTTTTGATAGCTCTGGCTATTGGCGTACACTTGCACAATGCGCATCTATACGAATACTCTTGGGAGAAACAAAAAAACCTTTACCATCAACTGGTTCAGCGAATACCTGCCTTAGAGCCAAATACGGCTATTGTTTCAGAAGCAGAGATTCTACTGTTTATGGGAGAGTATCCTGCATCTTACGCTATAAACACACTTTATTTTCCAGTTGATGACCTGAACAAAGAAGAAACACCTTATTGGTTTTTTGCAGGGTATGCAGGATATTACGACAGAATCAATCTTTTTCTTGAAGGGGCACCTTTAGAAAAAGAACATCTTCTTTCTAGCTTTAGCGGCAATAGCAACGACAATCTCACAATTTCATTTGAACCGGAAAAGGGACAATGTTTATGGGTCCTGCGTCCAGAAGATACTGATTTACGTCTCATCTCAGAGCGAGAGCGTATAGCCAGCCTAAATTCTTCTGTAGACCGCATTTTGATAGAGAACGAAAAGACACCTCTTTTACCACCAGAGATATTCGGTGAAGAATCCCCACAAAATTGGTGCTCTTACTACCAAAAAGCTGACTTAGCTCAACAACGTGGCGAATGGGATGAAATTATATTGCTTTGGGAAGAAGCTCAAAAAGCTGATAAAAGCCCAGCAAACGGCTTTGAATATATGCCCTTTATAGAAGGTTTTGCTCATCAAAACAATTGGATAGAGGTTAAAAAACTTACAAGACAATCTAATAAAACATCAAAAGGAATGTCACCAATTCTCTGCTCTAGATTAGAGGCTATAGAAGAAACAACACTTGCTTCAGTAGAGCGTGAAAATATATTGATAGAGTTACGAGATTATCTTAAGTGTGAATGAAGGTAAAAAATGATGATTAAAACCGTCCTGCTGACCGCCCCCTATATGATCCCATTTGTGGATCATTTTATCCCTGTACTTGAAAGCTATGGCCTAAAAGTGATTGTGCCAGACGTAGAAGAACGGATGGAAGAAGCTGACTTACTCAAATATGCTGGGCAATTTGATGGTGCAATTTGTGGGGATGACCGTTACACGGCCCGCGTGATTGAAGCTTGTACTCCGCGCCTAAAAGTAATCTCTAAGTGGGGCACGGGAATCGATTCGCTCGACACCTCAGCTTGCTCTCGTTATGGGGTCGTCATCGGGTGGACACAAAATGCCTTCACCACCCCTGTCTCAGATTCGGTGCTTGGTTATATACTCGCATTTTCTCGTCGTCAACCGTGGATGGATGCCGCAATGAAAGGCGGAGAATGGAAGAAAATCCCTGGAAAGACTCTTGGCGAATCAACTTTGGGCATTATCGGCCTAGGCAATATAGGCAAGGCCGTTACACGTCGTGCCAAAGCCTTCGGAATGAAAGTCTTAGGCACAGATATTATTGAAATTGATCATGTTTTTATTAATGAAACAGGCATCGAATTAACAACGCTTGATATTTTGCTTTCCAAATCAGATTTTATTTCGATAAATTGTGATTTAAACCCTAGCAGCGAACATCTTATTAATGCCTTCACGCTGGCACAGATGAAAGAAAATGCTATTCTTATCAATACCGCGCGTGGTCCTATTGTGGATGAAAAAGCATTGATTCAAGCATTAGAAGCAGGTAAACTTGGCGGCGCAGCAATGGATGTTTTCGAAGTCGAGCCACTTCCCCAAGATAGCCCTCTCAAGAAAATGGATAATGTCATGCTTGCACCGCATAACTCTAACTCTAGCCCCGCTGCGTGGGAGCGCGTGCATTGGAATACAATAAAAAACTTATTAGACGGCCTTGAAATAGATTCGAGTGCTTTGAAAAATGAAAAATAAAACAATTCTTATTACGGGTGCCTCTGGTGGAATCGGTCGCGCGACCGTACAACTCTTTGCATCCAAAGGCTGGCGTGTCATTGGTGTAGATATTTCTCCCTTTGGTAATGATTTTCCTAAAGAAGGGCTTTTCATTCAATCCGATATTTCCAGCACTAAGGCTATAGAAGAAATCTTCGTCCAAGCACAGCAGTATACGGATAGCCTCGATGCGCTCGTTAATAATGCTGCATTGCAAATTGCTAAACCAATTTTAGAGACTTCTGTCGAAGAGTGGGATGCTGTTATGGAAGCAAATTTGCGTTCCGTTTTTCTGGGGGTGAAATTAGCACATCCCTTATTAAAAGCGCGTGATGGTGGTGCAGTGGTGAATGTTTCTTCCGTTCATGCAGTTCAGACCTCGGCTAATATTGCGGCTTATGCTGCCAGTAAAGGCGGACTTCTCGCCCTAACCCGCGCAATGGCAATTGAGTTTGCCTCTGATGAAATCCGTATTAATGCCATTCTCCCTGGTGCCGTCGATACGCAAATGCTCCGCGATGGATTAGGACGCGGTCACGTTGGCGATGGTGGCATCAAAGAGCGCCTTGAAAACCTTGCTCGAAAAACAGTTAACGGAAAGGTCGGCACCCCAGCCGAAATCGCGTCTGCTATCTACTTCTTAGCTGATAACGAACAATCCTCCTTCATGACAGGCCAAGCCCTTGTGGTAGATGGTGGTGCAACAGCGCGATTAAGCACAGAATAAGAATGAATAATGAAAAACACCCTCAAAAAACTTATCCCCTCTCCTATCTGGAATATTGCTCGAGACACAGTTATTACTGCGCGCCATCTGCCAGAGTTACCCGCCGCTTATCTACATCCTTGGCGTAAAGAGAGCATGGAATCTCTCGCAGAATTCAAAGATAAATATAAGGGTGAGCGTTGTTTTATTATCGGTAATGGTCCCAGCTTGAGAGATACCGATGTCTCCAAATTGAAGAATGAATATACTTTTGGCATGAACCGTATCTACCTTGCTTTTGAAGAGTGGGGTTTTCAAACCACATTCTTAGCTTCGGTTAACGATCTTGTCATTGAACAATGTGTAGATGATTTCCTTGCCCTTGATATGCCCCGTTTTTTTTCATGGCGTTCACGAAAACATTTTAAGTCTGCAACCTCGAATCTTCCAACTTTTCTTTACACTACTTATGATGGCATGAAGTTCGCTCAAGATATTAGCCGCCGTGTTTGGGAGGGGGCAACCGTCACCAATATCTGTCTTCAGCTTGCTTATCATATGGGATTTGAGACTGCTATTCTTATTGGCGTTGATCATAGTTTTAAGAGCAAAGGGGAAGCAAATAAAACGGTCACATCCGATGGTGATGACCTCAATCACTTTGATCCGCGTTATTTCGGCAAAGGATTTCGTTGGCAACTCCCCGATTTAGATATGTCTGAAATCGCTTATTTGATGGCACGAAATGCTTATGAGCAAGATAAGCGTCAAATTTTAGACGCGACCATTGGTGGCAAATTAACTGTTTTCGATAAAGTGGATTATGAAAGCCTTTTCTGAAAAAAAAACCGCAACGAACATAATTTTAGCTTGCTTGCTAATCTTGGGCGCAGTGCTGCGCCTAATCGATATTACCGATCCCCCACTTGTTTTCCATCCTACACGGCAATTGCGTAGCACCCTCATTGCGCGTGATATTTACTATCAACTTCTTCCAGATGCTGACCCAGAAAAACAAGAATTAGCCTCAAAATTCACAAATGGAATGGGGATTTATGAGCCTCCTATCTTTGAGAGTATCGTGGGCTGGACATATCTCTGGGCTGGTGGAGAGAGTATTGTCATTCCACGTATTTATAATACTTTTTTTTGGCTTCTTGCAGGTCTTGCTCTCTTCCAGCTTGCTCGTTGCCTCAGCTCAGATGAAGCCGCATTAGTAGCCATTGCTTTCTTTTTAATTTTACCTTTTGGCGTAGAAGCCAGTCGCTCCTTTCAGCCAGACCCTTTAATGACCTCCCTTTTTGTGGGCGGATTTTATTTTTTATATAGATGGACAGAAGAAGAAAGTTGGAAATATGCTATTCTTTCCGCATTTTTCTTAGGCTTTGCAACGCTCGTTAAGATAAGTATTGTCTTTTTTGTTGCGCCAATAGCGGTAGTAGCTGTTTTTATTGTATATGGTTGGAAAAATTTTTGGAAATCTCCGCAAGTTTGGGCAATATTTTTATTAATGGTTTTGCCTGCATTTATTTATTATATTTTTGGTATTCAAGAGACTTCCTCATCATTTTTTCTTAATAGAACGCTGGGAGCATCTGGCTTACTTCTTGATTCGAAATTTTATCTTCAATGGATGCGTCTCACAGGTAGTTTATTTTCCACGACTATTATTTTCTTTAGTCTTGTGGGCGTTTTGCTTCTCCCTTCACGTGGCCGCGCATTACTTATTGGTATTTGGACGGGTTATATTCTTTATGGACTTGCCCTTCCTTATTTTATACACACGCATAGCTATTATCATATTCAGCTTATTCCTACTATTGCATTGGGGATCGCACCAATTGCTCAGGGAATCATCACCCAAGTTCGGAGACAAGGGCGTTTCGTAGGCAGTTTATTCATCGGCTTAGCCCTGCTGGCTCTTGCCTATAATGCTTGGGTGGCACGCTCAGTCCTTCTAGCCCGTGATTTTCGTGTAGAAGCCATAGTTTGGAAAAATATCGCTGATGAAATCCCAGCAAATCGTAGTATCATCGCCTTAACCCAAGATTATGGAAATAGGTTGATGGTTTTTGGCTGGCGAGATGTTGCTTTGTGGCCTCTCTCAACGCTTATGCAAGAAATGAATGATAATCAAATTAATGTAAAAGCTGAGTTTGAAAGGCGGACGGAAGGCAAAGATTTTTTCTTGATTACGGCTTTTGGCCAATATAATAAGCAACCTCTTTTAAAAGAAATTTTAAGTGATTATCCTCTTCTGGGAGAAGATAATGATGATTTTCTGCTTTTCGATTTGCGATGACACTTTTTTCAATCATCACTCCCTCTTATAATCAAGCAGATTTTCTCGAGCAAACGATTCTCTCTGTTTTAGAGCAGGATTATGCAGATGTGGAATATTTAATTGCAGATGGTGCCTCTACAGACGGGAGCGCGGACATCATCCGCCGCTACGCACTCGACCTAAGCTGGTGGTGCGCAGAAGTGGACGCTGGGCAAGCAGACGCGATAAACAAAGGTTTTTCTCGCGCAAAAGGCGAGATTATTGCTTGGCTTAATTCTGACGATATCTACCTCCCTGAAACCTTCACAAAAGTTGCCGAAATTTTTGCTAAAAACCCAGATGCTGGCATTATTTATGGTGATGTTTTATCCATAGACGCCGACGGAAACCCAATTAATATCCAGCATTTTGTGCCTTATCAGCTAAGTGATTTAATGGCGTTTAATATCATCAGCCAACCAGCGGTCTTTATGCGTCGAAGTTTTTTAGAGCAAGCAGGATATCTTGACCTTGAATATCATTTTTTGCTAGACCATCATCTTTGGTTACGCATGGCACAGCTTGCTCCTATGATTTATGTACCGCAAATTTTAGCAAAAGCGCGCTATCATGCAGATGCAAAAAATATTGCCCACGCTGAACGTTTTGGCAAAGAAGCTTTCAAGATTCTTGATTGGATGGAAACACAACCTTTGATGACTAATATCCTGAAAGATGAGAAGGAAAAAATCTTGGCAGGCGCACATCATTTAGATGCATTTTATTTAGTGGAAGCTGGAAAAATGAGTGCAGGCTTGAAAGCATATTGGCGTACTTTTAGATATAATCCTAAAATGGCGTTGAAGAGTTGGAAAAGAATCCTTTATGCCTTTTTGAGTTTATTAGGCTTCTCAAGCATAAGAAAAACTTATTTAAAGTTGCGTCAAAAAATATTAAGTACAAGAGAGAAAAAGGCTCTTTAAGAAAAAACTTTTCCTTTGTGTATAAAATAAAACTGTGAAAAAAAATACTTCCATTTTCCCTCCGAAAATATATACCCTTTTTGCCATCCTAATTTTCTTAGGCTCAATTTGGATTCGGATGGAAGATATCACCGATCTTCCTCTTGATTTTCATCCTACACGCCAACTTTTTTCGGCCTTAAAAGCACGTGGTATTTATTATCAAAATGCACCAAATATTCCTAAATGGCAGCGTGATATGGCTGTGCATCAATGGAAATTGCAAGCAACCATTGAGCCAGAGTTCGTAGAACGCCTAGCCGTTTTTGCCTATAATAAGGCAGGTGAAGCAAGCCTAGCTCTGCCGCGCATATTTAGTGCAATCTTTTGGGTGACTGGGGGCATTTTTCTCTTTTTCACCACAAAACGTCTTGTTTCACCTGACGGGGCACTCCTTACTGCATCAATTTACCTTTATCTTCCTTACGGCGTTTTTGCCAGCCGTAGCTTTCAACCCGACCCCTTAATGGTGATGCTTATTGCTGCATTTATCTGGGCATCAGCAGGGTGGGAAGATGAACGCAATTGGAAGTTCGCAATCTTCGCAGGTCTTTTTGGCGGTTTAGCGATTCTAGTTAAAATGATAACCGTTTTCTTTGTTGCTGGCGGTACGGTCGTTGTTGTTTTGAGAGCCAAATCTTTGAAAGAAGCTTTCAAAGATGCTCAAATTTGGACAATTGCTATTTTGGCACTTCTTCCCATTGCCCTATACTTCTTCTATGGCATCGTTCTCGATGGTTTCCTCACTCAGCAATTTGGCGGACGCTTCTTCCCTGCTATGCTCATCCAGCCCTCTTTTTACCTCCGCTGGGGATTGAAATTAGATGCCGTAGTTGGTTACGCACTTATCGCACTATCTATAATTGGCACGCTCATTTTTCCAAAAAAGAAAAACGGGATTTTGCATGGACTTTGGCTTGGTTATATTTTCTATGGCTTATATTTTAATTATCATTTTTCAACGCATGATTATTATCAAATCCCTTTCATCATCATCGTTGCCCTCGCTATTGCCCCACTTGGTGAGATAATTAGCAAGACCTTACGCTCGCGCGTGTCAACTAGCTTTTTTCCACGCCTGATACTTCTCTTTGCCTGGACGCTGGCTCTCCTCGGTGCAGCCTGGACAGTCCGCTCCCATATGCGCGCAGTAGATTATCGCCCCCTTGCTGAAAGCTACCGTGAAATCGGCGATATACTTCGTGATGAAGGTAGCGTTGTAGCTCTTTCAAAGGACTATGGTTATAGACTCAATTATTGGGGCTGGCTGAACACAACTCACTTTCCATCGGCTGGTGATTTATGGTATCAAGAAAAGCGTGGAGATCCTCAATCTTTTGCTCAAGTTTTTGATAAACACACAAAAAACCGTGTCTTTTTCCTCGTTACTGACTTTGAAGAATGGGAAAAACAGGTAGAGTTACGTGAATACCTTTTAGCCAATTATTCTCTTTATGCGGATGGAGAGAACTATCTCATTTTTTCCTTAAGTGAATAAATTTCATATGACCCTCGAAAAAACCCCCATGCCTTCTAAGATTATAGAAAAAAAACTCCCCCAAATAGTCATCTATCTAAATGCGCTAACAACCTCCATCGCCTTAGCCATCTATGCCTATTTTGGGCTTTTCTCGCGCCTTATGGGAGATGATTATTGCCATCATTATTTGGTAAAAAACAAAAGTTTTTTTGATGCGGTGCAACATCATTATCTAACTTTTTCTAATCGTTATATGATTTTAGCTATCCCCTATTTAACTGAAAAATTTGGACCTCGCGGACAATCTTTTTTGCCTGCCATTACGATAATTTTATGGCTTATTGCATTATATTGGCTTATAAAAGAACTTCATATAGCCTTCAAAACAGAATGGAATAAACCCACCTTATTTCTTCTCTCCAGCTTATTGATTTTCTTAACAATTTTACAAGCTCCTGCTCGTTTTCAATCTATCTATTGGGAAGCCAGTTCAATTAATCGACTTGTTCCTTTGGTTTTAGCCATCTTTTTATTTGCGTCGCTTCTCAGACATATCCGTAAAGAAACTCAAAGATATTCCTGGAGTCTCTTTTATTTCATCATTACCTTCCTTATCGGTGGCTTTGATGAAATGAACGACACATTCATATTTGCAATTTCTTTTCTAGTTTTTCTAGGCATTTTCTTTTGGATGAGTAGGGGAGAGAAGCGTATCTCTGCTCTTTGGCTTACAGGAAGTATCTTTATTGCTTCTCTGCTAAGTATGTTAGTTATGGTGGTTGCGCCTCATAATTCTGCTCGGATTACACATCCCCCCAGTTTTTTTGTTTTTTTAGAGCGCATCCTAACCTATCCTAAAAACTTCATTTTAGATTCTACGCTCACGGTTTTCCCGCTACCCACAGCACTTTCGCTTTTTGTCGCCTTCTTGATTTTCTTTCTTTTTTATAGCTCAAAAAGAAAATCTCCAAAATATACCTGGACGATTTTCTTATCAACACCCCTTATTTTTTACGCGCTTCTAATGGTTAATTTTGCGCCTAGTGCATATGCTCAAGCCTATCCCGCTGATAGGGCATTATTTGGGGCACGTTTTTTAATGACCCTAATGCTTTTCTTAGAAAGTGCTTTATTCGCATTTTTACTTCCGCCAATAAAATCAAAATACCCCAGATGTATTCTTTTATTTTTTCTGGCGATATTTTCCCTATACCCTCTTAGAGCGGCATGGCAAACGCTAAACACGGTCGAGTCTTATCGTCAGCGATCCATAGCTTGGGATTTGCGTGATGATAAAATACGTAGCGACGTAGCCAACGGTGAAAGAGATATACATGTTCAAGAATTTGACAGTATTCACATCATCAAAGAATTGGATAGTGAGCCAAATCACTGGGTTAATCGTTGTGCCGCGTATTATTATGGAGCGAATACAATTAGTGCAGATTTAAATTATGAGAAATAAAAACGGAACAAACGTGACCCAAGGTTTGCCGCTGGTCTCTATCATCACTCCATCTTTTAACCAAGCGCCCTTTATTGCCGCAACTATAGATTCGGTGCTAGCTCAAGATTACTCTAATCTTGAGTATATAGTCGTAGATGGTGGCTCTACAGACGGTAGTATAGAAATTATCAAAAGTTACGCCGACAAATTGGCTTGCTGGGTCTCAGAAAAAGATAAAGGGCAAACGGATGCAATCAACAAAGGTTTTGCCCGTGCTAATGGGCAGATTTTGGCCTGGCTCAACTCAGATGATACCTATGAACCTGGCGCAATTAGTGCAGGGGTTGCGTTTTTGATGAAAAACCCTGACGTAGGCTTGGTCTATGGTGATTGTAATTTTATAGACGAAAATGGCCAGAAGTTTGGTAAGTTCAACGCTGCTCAAACAGATTTCAAGAAATTACAACAGGGATATGTCCACATCCCACAACAAGCATCTTTTTGGCGTGCGGATTTATGGAAAGAAGTCGCGCCGCTTGACGATAGTTTTTACTTCGCAATGGACTATGACCTTTGGGTGCGTCTGGCAAGAATTACAGAAGTTAAATATTTGCCCGGCCGAAATTGGGCAAATTTTCGTCTACACAACGATGCGAAATCTATCGCCGCCGATGACCGTTGCTGGCCCGAAATGATGCGTGTCCACTATAGGGATGGTGGCTCTTTCTTCTCAGTGATGAATGCAAAATACATCATCCGTAAAATGATTGCCCCTTGGTGGAATTGGCGCAGACGCAGAAAAATGGAAAAATCAAGAAAAAGTATTCGCGAATAAGTCTTGCGTATTTTTCTAAACTATTTAGAAAAACGCAATATATTCTACACACTTGGTTAAAATAATGAATTGGCTTTTATCCCCCCCCTCAAAAAATGATTTTCTGCGCCTTTTAGGCGCATGGAAGTTTTGGCTCATATTCTCTCTTATAGGTACGGTAATTGGTGCGGCGGTGTATTTCATATTCCCACCAGATTATCGAGCACGGGCGACAGTGGTTGTTGATTTCAATCTTGAAGAATCGTGGGCGCAAATTCCTGATCGCGAGCTTTTCTACTATCTCGAACGAGAATCTCGGAAATTGGTTGAAGTAGCGTGGGCTGATGAAACGGTGGGTGCTATTTCACAGGAAATTGATGATTTAACGATAGCAAGTTTACGGCAGGAAGGTCTCTCTTTATCTCATCCCCAAGATGGTGCGTGGCATTTTTACGCCGATGACGCTGATGCCGCGCGCGCGGAGAAAATCGTCTTATTGTGGGCTGAGAGTTTTAACCAAGAGGTCCAAGAAGGTGCGGCGAATGCCTTGGCTTTGAATGCATTGAAAACTGGCTTAGAAAGCGGTGATCTTGAGTTGGCAGACGTGGAAGAAGATATTGCGAGATTAGAAGGTGAAAGCTTGGGGATTAGCGCCCATTTGCAAACATCGTTGAGCCAAAAAAAAGAGTTGATTATTACACGCACGGCTTCTTTAGCTGAGTATATCTTTGTGGGCCTAACTGGAATGCTTTTTTTGAGCATAGTATGGGTTTTGTTTTCTGGAAAGGTAAATGAGCAATAAAACTTTCCTTGCTCAGTTTTCTTTAGAGAAAACTTCTCGAATTTTATGGGGGCTAGTTTTGCTAAGCTTGCCTATTACGTCTTTTCGTTTTTTTCCCTTTTTAGGAAAACATACTTATGTTCGTCCTTTGGCATTTTATCCTTTGGTTTTGCTATATTTAGTTTTATTTTTGCGTTTATTTAAAAAAGAAATCAAGCTCCCTTGGAGCAACGTTCTTTTGCCCTTTTTTCTCTTTTTGATTTTTACGCTTTTTGCCACAGCAAATGGTGCTTTGCTCGCGCCACTTCCTTTGCGCGGACAAGAATATTGGGGACGCGCAATCCGTGCTTTTATTACTTTTGGCATTGGGTTATCCTTCTTTTTTGCCGCGCTCTGGATGCACAAAGAAGAAGAAGATTTACGCCGTTCACTCAAATGGCTTTATGCAGGGCTTGCGTTCACGATTTTGTGGGTGGGTGTGCAGGCTATTGCTTTGCATACACCTTTGCTTAAAAAGGGGCAAGTTTCTGCATGGCAAGAACTTTTTTCAGTGCGCGGATTAACAAAAGTACGCCGTGTTTCTGGTTTTGCTTTTGAAGCTTCTTGGTTAGCAGGGCAATTAGTGACGCTCTATATCCCTTGGCTTTTTGCCTCTATATTTTCACGTTTTAATATTATAAAAAATAAATGGCTAGAGCCTCTGCTCTTCATCGGTGCAGTTGCCTCTCTCTTACTTACTTTTTCTCGTGGCGGGTTGCTCATAGGCCTTTTCGCAATGGGATTAACATTACTTATCAGTGGAAGAAAGGCAATTTCACGCGCCCTCTCTTGGTTTTTTAGAATTAAAAAATCTGCAAAACCTGTGTATATCAAAGCTTTTGCTACCCGTACCCTCTTATTTCTCCTCATTATCATAATGCTTTGGGGCGGAGTTTCTTTCATTGGCCAGCAAAAATATGTCACTCGTTTGTGGACAGTAGAAGCAAATTCTATTTCAGATTATTTTGTGCAAATCAATGCAGGCGGTCGCCTCACTTATTTTTGGGCGGCGGGCAAAGCTTATGCCGAGCATCCTGTCATTGGCACAGGTTTAGGGAGTGCGGGCTTCTATCTTTTTCAAAATTATCCAGATTGGGCTTTATATAATAACCCTGAAGTTGCTCGTCAACTCAACCCTACCAGCAACCTTTACCCTAATGCCAAAAATCTTTATCTACGCCTTTTGGCAGAAACGGGCATTATTGGGTTTATTATTTTCGGCAGTTTTTTGCTTGCAGTTCTTGCAGAAATCGCCAAGGAATTTCAACGTAATAAATTCATTGGCTCTGCCGGACTTTTTTCTTTTATTGCCATTCTTGGTTATTACTTTATGCAAGATTCCTTTGCAATGGCAGAATTATGGATTAATTTTGGCATTATTTTAGGAATATCACATCACGCCTCACAGGAGCAATTATGATTGTCCTTTCAGTTGGTATGCCGCGCGCAGGCTCAGGCTGGCACTATAATATTATTCATGATCTCATGGAAGCCGCAGGCTATGATGAAGCCCGCGAAATTCGCGAGCAATATAAATTGCAAAAAATCCTTACCGAAGTTAATTGTAATATTGGTGTTTTATCATTAAGACGATTAGGGATGGTCAGCTTGCCCACGTTGATGGGGCATAATTTTGTGCTCAAAGCTCACGCTGGACCCACAGCTTGGTCGCGAACGCTCGTGTCTTTTGGCTTACTACTGCCAATTTACATTTTTCGTGACCCACGCGATGCAATGCTTTCTGCGTATGAGTATGGTCAACGCTCCATAGATAAAGATAGACCAAATTTCTTTTCTCGTCTCACTAATTTTGATGAAACACTCGACTTTATGACAGAGTATATTGAAATTTGGCGTGCATGGATGAACGAGAAAAATATTCTCACTGCTCGCTATGAAGATTTGCTGATGAATTACGATGTTGAAATAAACCGTCTTCTTGCTTATCTAAAATTAGATGCGAGCGAAGAGAAATATAAACAAATTATTGAAAAATATCGCCCTGGTAAAGCAGAAACTGGGCAAGAAGGTTTACATTTCTTTAAGGGGAAAATTGGTCGATACAAAGAAGCGTATACCAATGAAGAGCAAGCTCAAATGCGCGAACGTTTCGGTGAATCCCTTCCTGAAATGGGTTATGAGCTTTAAAAGCATAATTCCCCCCTAAAATAATTATTTTCAAGTATCATTAGCCCATGCGAAAATTCAACTCTCCCTACATTGCCGATTGGTTTGCCATTTCATTGCGTTGGCTCGCACTTTTTGCGTTATCTGTGGGGGTGGATAGCGAGAGTGGTTTTTCAATTTTTTTTCCATTAACTTTATGGGCACTCTGGAATTTAGGGATGAGCGTGGTGGCGGGGTTAAATATCCGTTTGAGCTACCACCGTCAGTTATCAATTTTAGTAGATATTCTTTTTGCAGGGATATTCTTTTTTTTGCAGGGTGGGCTAAATGGGGCAGTTTTATGGGTTGGCATTATTCCCATTATCAGTGGGGCAATTTACTTTGAAGTTATAGGCAGTATGCTTGCTGCTGGCATAATGGCGGCCATTATGATGGCTTATGCCTATTTTAAAATGCCCAAAAGTTCATTGGTTGCAGGGGGGATTGGCGCAATAGTGGTGCTAGGGCTAGGGGTTTTGTTTGGTTTTTTAAGCCATAGTCTTATAGCAAATTTACGTCAACTTAGAGAAAACCAAGAGAAGAAAGAAAAAAAACGGCAGCTAGTAGAAAATGAGCGTTTACATGCAATTTATGAACTTACTACAACATTAAATGCAACGCTTAGCTATAAACGCGTTTTAGAAAATGCCCTCGATTTAAGCGTAAGAGCTTTACACCCAGACGCAGACGAGAATTTTAGTGATGAAATAGTAAGTGCGGTTTTGCTCTTTGTAGGGAATAAATTAATTGTAAAATCGGCACGTCGATTTACAAATGCTGACCAAAAACTAGTTTTTACTGGTTCTGAAGGGATTTTAGGTACATCCATTACTGAGGGTGAACCTGTTCTTACGCAAAATGTAGGCTATGATTCTGAACTAAGCCGGGTAATTGCTTTACGTTCTTGTACTTCTAGTTATTCTGTGCCTTTGCGCACGGGCTTTACTGTTTATGGGGTTTTGCTTTTTGCTCATCCAGACCCAGATTTTTTCACCACAGAGCGACGAGAGATGCTTGAGTTAATTGGGCGCCAATCGGTGATTGCTATTCAAAATGCTCGTTTATATCAAGACCTGATAGAAGAAAAAGAACGCATGGTAGAAGTGCAAGAAGAAGCACGCAAAAAACTTGCGCGTGATTTGCACGATGGCCCTACTCAATCTATTTCGGCTATCGCAATGAGACTAAATCTAATTCGTATGATGCTCTCTCGTGCACCTGATAAAGTTGAAGGTGAACTAATTCGTGCCGAAGAATTAGCGCGCCGTACAGCCAAAGAAATTCGTCATATGCTTTTTACCTTGCGCCCACTTGTGCTTGAATCACAGGGACTACGCGCCGCCCTTGAAGCTATGGCAGAAAAAATGCACGAAACTTTTGAGCAAAATGTTCAGGTTGATGTAGATGATAAGCTCGTTGAAAAATTAGAAATGGGGAAGCAGGGCGTTATTTTTTTTCTTTCAGAAGAGGCAGCTAATAACGCGCGTAAACATGCCAAAGCAAGCCTAATTAAAATTAGGTTGCGCTATTTAGATCATAGCCTTGCTGTGCTCGAAATAAAAGATAATGGTAAAGGCTTCGATGTTAAAGCCGTTACTAAAAATTATGAACAACGCGGCAGTTTGGGAATGGTCAATCTCGATGAACGTACGGCATTGATCAATGGACTGCTCCATATCGATTCTGCGCCTGGCAAAGGGACAAATGTGCAGGTTTTTCTCCCGCTCACCGAAGAAGCTGCCGACCGTCTCCACCGCGCCAAATAGAGGTTCCCCATGCCTACCGCCGCAAGTCTATATTACTTTTGCCATGAGGCAAAAGCCCCCACAAACACGCCCATTATCCTTATTCACGGTGCAGGTGGTTCGCATCTGCATTACCCGCCAGAACTCCGTCGTCTCAATGGTTTCCAAGTTGCCGCCCTCGATTTGCCAGGGCACGGAAAATCAGATGGGCTGGGCAAGCAAAGCATTAATGAGTATGTGAAATCTATCCAAGATTTTATGGATGCGATAAACTTGCCAGCAGCGGTCATCATTGGGCATTCTATGGGCAGTGCAATTGCCCTTCAGCTTGCATTAAACACCCCAGACCGTGTGCTTGGCCTCATTTTATTGGGCAGTGGTAGCCGATTACGCGTTGCACCTTCGGTTTTAGAAGAAAGTGCTACCGAAGCAACCTTCCCTCTCGCGGTTAAAAGACTCGTGGAGTGGTCCTTTTCAGCTGAAACCTCATCACGTCTCAAGGAACTTGCTACCCAACGGATGAGCGAAACTCGTCCTACCGTTTTACACGGCGATTTTATGGCTTGTGATAGCTTTGATATTAGCGAAAATGTTAGCGAAATTAAAAGCCGTACACTGATTTTATGTGGCACAGAAGATAAAATGACGCCAATAAAATATTCACAGGCTCTTCATGGTGAAATTCCAAACTCAGAACTTGAGCTCATAGAAGGTGCGGGCCATATGCTGGCCTTAGAAAAACCGCGCGAAGTCGCAGAAATAATTGAGCGCTTTGTCGAGAAGATTTAAAGCAAAGTCCCCGCTCTTTTCAGAACGGGGACTTTGCTTTAAAGATCTGTGCCTATTTTCAATTAAAACTTCTTGTCTAAATATTCCCCAAATTTATCTAAAACTTCACTAAAATTTTCCCGCCCAAAGCCAAGACGGAAATGTTGGTTCCCATAATCAAAAACATGCGAGGGGGCAATCATGATTGCGGCTTCTTTTACGAGTTGGTCGGCAAAATCAAAGCTGCTCTCTACGCCTAAGATTCTTGGAAAGCAGATTGAGCCTCCGTGTGGTTTGTTGAGTTTGAAAATATGGTCATATTTCTCCATAAAAGCCTCTAACAGAACCATATTTTTCTTCAAACGAGCATTTTGTGTAGCAATAATGCTATCTTTATTTTGCAAGGCGATGATGGATAAAATCTCGCTCGGTGCACTATTACAGATTGTTGTGTAATCTTTTAGACCGAGCATTTTCTCTAAGATATTTTGATCTTGGGAGGCGATCCAGCCAATCCGCAGACCGGGTAAGCCGAAGGTTTTTGACATGCCGAAGAGAGAAAAAGCCTTTTCGTAAGCCTCACAAGCTGAGATCAAGGTCGCGTCGCTTTCTACCTCCAAGAATCTATACATTTCATCCGAGAAAAGATATATGTCTTTTTCGCGTAGTAGATTAAGCAATCTATCAAATTCTTTTTGAGAGGGGATATAGCCAGTGGGGTTATGCGGAAAATTGACGACAACGAGTTTTGTTTCAGGGCGGATTAGCTCAGTAAGTTTTTCTAAATCAAAATGCCACTGATTATCTTCGTCTGGTTCCCATTTGGAGATTTCACAACCAATAGAGCCCGCAATTTCGTAAAGGGATTGGTACCCAGGAAAAGTGGAAATGATATGGTCGCCGGGTTGAAGCAGTGCGTGCATGAGCAAATAGATGCCTTCTTCGGGGGCAGAGATAAGCAGGTTTTCGGCATTTAGACCAGTATAAAACTTGGCGGCTTCCTCCCGTAAAAGCGGATGCCCAGCCGATTCGGTATAGCCAAGTTGGAGATTATCCCAAATACCGCGCATTTTTGGGGAGGCCATTTCTAGCAGCTCTGGTAATTTCAGCGCTTCGCAATCGGAGCTAGAGAGGAGATATTTGGCTGAGAATTCGTATTTGGCAAAATAACGTTCGAGGATGAAGGGTGAAATTTGCATTTTTGTCTCCAAAAATCAGATAGATTTCAAAAAAAATGAGCTAAATAATGTCTCTAAGTTTTTTCTGCTAATTCTTTTCTTATTCCTGCCTCATCCATTTTTTTACTGCTTCATCGGAATGAACGTGTTTACTCATCGCTTCCAGTAATTCGGTCGGGTCGGTTTTGCTGATTATCTCTTTGCGGTGTTCAGAAAAAATAAAGCCTTCTTTGTCGAAATGTTCAATCATTTTCAAGAGAGATTGATAATAGCCTTTTACGTCTAATAACCCCACTGGCTTGCTATGCTCCCCGATTTGTTTCCAAGTGAGTGTTTCAAAAAGCTCGTCTAGTGTGCCAAAACCGCCGGGGAGGGCAATGAAGGCATCTGAGAGCTCGTGCATGCGTGCTTTACGAGCGTGCATAGAGGGTTCAACTTCCATGCGGCTAAGCCCCTCTTGAGCAAGGGCTTCGGTATTCATACTGGGGATAATTACACCAATTGCTTTGCCGCCATTTTCAATCACGCCATCGGCAACTGCGCCCATCAATCCCGTTTTCCCGCCGCCATAAATGAGACTAATATTGTTTTTCACCAAAATTACGCCCATTTGATGCGCCGCAAGTTTATAGTCTGCGTGTACCGCATCTGATGAGCCGCAAAAAACACAAATAGAGTTGAAATTATTCATTAAAAATTATCCTTCGTATATAAAGCTGTCAGGTTTGCATGAAGCCTATTGAGCCAACATGCGCACCATATTATAGGTATCCATATTAACTGGGCGTTTGTGAGAAATCACATCTGCTAAGGGAGCTAGGGTAATATCGCGTCCACGTAAGCCAATCATCACATCTGTTTCTCCGGCAAGGAGAGCTTGCACAGCACGAATGCCCAATTGTGCAGCAAGATGGCGGTCGAAGGCGGTGGGTGAGCCACCGCGTTGAATATGCCCCAAAATGGTCATACGAGTTTTGAAGCCTACGTTTAGTGCATCTAATTGATGAGCAAGTTCTGTCGTGCGGATTGTTGCGCCCTCTGCCACAATAATAATGGCATGGTTTTTCCCGCGTTTATAGGCATCTTCTACGATTTCGGCTACATTTTCAACGGTGGTGGGGAACTCGGGGCAAAGCACAATTTCTGCACCACAGGCTATGCCAGCTTGCACAGCAAGGTATCCGCTATTGCGCCCCATTGTTTCTACAAGAAAAGCGCGCGCGTGAGATGAAGCCGTATCACGCAATTTATCTACAGATTCCATAATGGTGTTAAGGGCTGTATCTACACCAATTGCCATATCTGTTCCCCAAATATCATTATCTATACTGGCGGGAATTCCGACAACTTTTATGCCTTGTTCTGCGAGGGCATGCGCGCCATTTAGCGTCCCATCGCCGCCGATGGTAATCAGACCATCCATGCCAACTTCGTTCATGCTACGGATTGCTTCTCTTTGACCATTCTTTGTGCGAAAGTCTTTACTTCTCTGGGCTTGTAATACGGTGCCGCCCATTCGCAAAAGTCCGCCTACATCTCTAGCACCACGCCAATTTTTAAATTCACCGTTGATTAAACCTTCGTAGCCGTTCATTACGCCAATAATATTAATGCCTTCCTGAAAAGCGGTGCGAGTAACTGCACGTACACAAGCGTTCATGCCTGGTGCATCTCCGCCAGATGTAAGCACCCCCAGCGTATAATTATTTTTTTTATTCATTTTCTTCTCTTTTTATTATATAGCTATCAAAATCTCGTGCGATATAGGTATTCGGGAAGATGGCACGAGCCTCACGGCGAACATCCCTCTCACGGTATCTGCGGGATAGGTGAGTCAGGATCAAACGCGTGACCCCAGCTTGTTTAGCGAGCTCCGCAGCTTGTTTAGCGGTGAGATGCCCGAATTTGCGGGCCATTTCTGCGTCTTCTTCTATATAGGTCGATTCAATAACGAGTGTATTTAAGCCTTTGCAAATTTCGAGCAAATTTGATGTTTTTCCGGTATCGCCGGTAATTGCCAGGCTTGCTCCATCCATAGCGGGACCAAGCAGTTCTTCAGGTTCGATGCGAGAGCCATTTGCGAGGGTGATGCTTTTACCCTGCACTAAATCTCTTCGTTCGGGGCCAAAGGGCACTTCAAGCGCATCTGCTTTCTCTGCTAAAAATGGGCGATGTGATTTCTCTTCAAATTTATATCCGAGACAGCCAGGCCCACGATGAGAAACAGGAAATGCACGGACAGAAAACTTATCCGTTTCAAAAATAATGCCGGGCTCAATCTCACGCAAATATAATTTTGCCTTTGGTTTTGCCCCACGCAAGACTACGCCGTAGAGTAAATCATTAACACGTTCTAGGGTGCGCGAACTGCCGAAAATTTCGAGTTCTTCAAATGCTTCCCAACGTATTAGGGTAGAAATTAGTCCACCAAGCCCCAAAATATGATCGAGATGCCCGTGTGTGAGTAAAACGCGATTGAGACGTTTAAAGCCTTGGCCTGATTTCAAAATTTGGCGTTGGGTGCCTTCACCGCAATCGATAAGAAAACGATATTCATCGTGTTTAACTATTTGTGCCGAAAGCCCACGCTGAATAGAAGGGGCTGAGGCAGATGTGCCGAGAAAAATTATTTCAAACAATTTTTTATCCTAATTTAATCTTAAATTTTTGTTTTTTTTTACAATCATCATATTGTAATCGCTTTTCTATTTTGCGTGCGTGGTGGTAGAATCAAAATATCAGAAATTCTCAAGATAGATGTGCATTGCATCTGTTTTTGGATGCGTTGCACATCAGGTAATGTCAAATGCAACGCTAAGTGCAGTGCGACTCTACTAAATACTATAAATCTCGGAGGCAATAAAAATGGAAGAGAAAAAATCAACTTTTGCAGTAAAAAAGGGTTTGGCACAGATGTTAAAGGGTGGCGTAATTATGGACGTGGTCACCCCTGAACACGCCAGAATCGCTGAAGAAGCTGGCGCATGTGCAGTAATGGCTTTAGAGCGTGTCCCTGCTGATATTCGTAAAGATGGCGGTGTAGCTCGTATGAGCGACCCCGATATGATTGCCGAAATCATCGAAACAGTTAGCATCCCTGTGATGGCAAAAGCACGTATTGGTCATTTTGTTGAAGCGCAAATTATACAAGAATTGGGCGTTGACTATATTGACGAATCAGAAGTTCTTACCCCAGCAGATAATGATTATCACATCTATAAACATGATTTTGATGTGCCTTTTGTTTGTGGCTGCCGCAACCTTGGCGAAGCCCTGCGCAGAATTGGCGAAGGCGCGGCAATGATTCGCACCAAAGGTGAGGCAGGCACTGGCGATGTAGTTGAAGCCGTTTATCACGCGCGCACTGTTTTTGGCGAAATTCGCCGTTTGCAAAATATGCCCGTTGACGAAGTAATGACCTTTGCCAAAGAAATTGGTGCCCCTTTTGAGCTTCTCATGGAAACCCGTGAACTTGGTAGAATGCCCGTTGTCAATTTTGCCGCAGGTGGCATTGCTACTCCTGCCGATGCTGCATTAATGATGCAGCTTGGCGTAGACGGTGTTTTCGTTGGCTCTGGTATCTTCAAATCTGGAGACCCTGCCAAGCGGGCTGATGCCATTGTAAAAGCCGTAACCCATTACGATAACCCCGAAATGCTGGCAGAAATTAGCCGCAATCTTGGCGAAGCAATGGTCGGTATCAATATCTCATCTATGCCCGAAGAAGATAAACTCGCTGGGCGTGGTTGGTAAATAAATTGTTTTTTATTATTATAGGGGCGCAGTATGCTGCGCCCCTATAACGTTTTTAATCATATGAAAATAGGCGTACTCGCCCTTCAGGGCGCATTTGCAGAGCATATCGTGATGCTTTCAAAACTCGGCGTAGAAACCGCAGAAGTTCGTTTGCCTGCGCAATTAGACGATTTAGATGGACTTATCATTCCCGGTGGCGAATCGACTACGATGGGCAAATTAATGGTGGATTTTGACTTGCTTGAGCCCATCCGTGAATTTGGTCTTAATCACGCTATATGGGGTACCTGTGCAGGCGCAATCTTGCTTTCTAAAGATGCGCATCGTGAACAACCTTTGCTCAGCCTAATGAATATCACTGTTCAAAGAAATGCCTTTGGTAGACAGAAAGATTCCTTTGAAGCCGCGCTGGATGTTTCTAGGCTATATCAAGATGGGGACACGCGCGAAGCCTTCCATGCTTTTTTTATCCGTGCGCCTATTATCGATTCTGTCTCAGGAAACGCAAAAGCTCTCATTAGCCTTCCAGACGGGAGAATTGTTGCGGCAGAAGATGGCCATCTTTTGGCAACATCTTTTCACCCTGAACTGACAGGTGATACACGTTTTCACGAATATTTTTTATCTTTGGTCTAAAATATGTCGGCTATACGCGCGCTCGAACTCTTTGACCTGCCAAGGCTATCTCGTTATCGCGACGAAGTGATTGCCTTAGATAGTCGGCGTGCGCTAACACGTGGAAATCCTTTGCGCGCAAGAAACTTCATCTCTTATTTGAATCCCAAGCGCCGCATTTATACAGGGGTTTTTGAAGATGAAAAAGGCGTAGTTTTAGGTGGAATTATTCAACGCGCAGAAGAGAACTTTGCGCGCTTGGCGTATCTTGCCCCCGCCCGCGCACCTTTGGCATTAATTGACCATCTTACGGCTCATGCAGGGGTATGGCAAGCGCGCCAAATTGTGACCGAAATTGATGAGAAAAATGCTCTTTTTCAATCTTTGCGCCAATGTGGCTTTTCGGTTTATGGTCATCAAAGAATTTGGAACTTAAGCGATATTTCCCATCTTGATAATGCCCTCACTCGTTGGCGCAAGAAAAAAGATATTGATTTTCCTGCTATCCAAAATTTAGAAAATAAAATTATCCCGCCGCTTTTATTGCCATTGGAAACTTTTTCTAATATATCAAGTGGCATGCTTTGTCAGAATGATGAATTATTAGCCTATATAGATATTAGTTATGGTTCTCGGGGAATTTTTTTGCGCCCGTTAATTCACCCAAATACCGAAAATTTAGGGGAGAAATTATTGAATTTCTTGGCTAATCTACCTAAGAGCCATAGATTGCCTATTTACCTATGCGTCCGTTCACATCAAGCGTGGATCGAGCCAGTGCTCGAAGAAATGGGGGCTCGTGCTGGGGCACGTCAAGCGGTGTTAGTGAAATATTTAGTGAGTAGAATACGTAAAGAAAAAACGTTGCCTGTTGCAGGTGAAAAGGCTTGGGCAAACCCGGCCGCGCCTATTCAGCGCCTTGAGATGGATGAATAACGCCCTCAAGATGCTGCTAAATTTTTCCTAAAAAGTGCGCCATATCTTCATCGATGGGGGCTTCAAAAATCTCGTTTGCATTCCCAACTTGTCTTAAAGAATTTTTCATGATTATTGCCATGCGTGTGGCAAGTTTTCTTGCTTCATGCAAATCGTGTGTCACGAAAAGCGTTGTTGTTGCATTGTTTTTGAGCAAAGGTTTTAGGTCATCTAAAAGATTTGCGCGGGTGGGTGGGTCTAGGGCAGAGAAAGATTCATCTAATAAAAGTAATTCAGGCTCTAAAATTAATGCGCGCGCCAATGAGATGCGTTGTGCCTCGCCCCCAGAAAGTTTTTTGGCACGCCTTTCTGTTAAATTCGCCACGCCCAATCTCTCTAACCAGAGTGGCACTTTTTCTTGGATTTCAGATTTGGACGCGCCACGAAACTCCAACCCCAGAGCGACATTTTTATAAACGGATAAATCGAATAAAAGCGGATCTTGCATCACCAACGCGATTTTACGCCTATAGGCCGTATCAGACTCCTTTTGAGCTGGGTTTCCGTTAAATAATATTTGCCCAGCATTGGGTTTAAGTAATCGTGCCAAGGTCAATAAAAGTGTAGATTTCCCTGCACCATTGGGTCCGACCACAGAGAGAATTTCACCGCGTTTAATGAATAACTCATTCACGCGTAAAACAACTTTATTGCCACGTTTAACGAGTAGATTTTTGATGGTGATCAGGTTTTTATCGTTCATTTTTTAGAGACCCGAAAGGTTTTATTAAAAAATGGTTTTTATAAGAAGAGTTGAAAAGCATATATTCTAATTGCATCGAAGCCTGTTTGAAACCTTTCGGGTCTACCTTTTGATTTATCATTCTTCCCCCCTTTGCTGAATCCAGGTTAGGGCCCAATTGACCAAGAAAGTAATTAGCAAAAGCAATACGCCTAAAGCCAGCGCGATTTCAAAATTCCCTTTTCCTGTTTCTAAGACAATTGCGGTCGTTAGCACACGCGTTTGATAGCGGATATTCCCACCCACCATCATGGATGCGCCTACCTCCGAGATGACGGAACCAAAGCCCGCCATTAATGCGGCTAAAAGCGGAAGTCTTGCTTCGCGCCATAATGCCCAAATCATTTGCCAGCGCGATGCGCCCAGTCCGTAAAGTTGCAAGCGTAAACGTGGGTCAAGTGACTGCAACGCGGCAGAGGTTAGCCCAATCACTACAGGTGCAGAAATCACTGTTTGGGCGATAATGATTGCCGTTGGGGTGTAAATCAGATTCATATCCCCAAAGGGGCCCGAACGCCACAGCATCATTGCCACAAAAAGACCGACTACCACTGGCGGAAGTCCCATGCCGGTATTGACGATACTTAAGAAAAAAGAACGTCCCCAAAATTTACCCAATGCGAGCAGCGTACCGAGCGGAAGCCCAATTAAAAGGCTAATCCCCGTCGCGAGGGCGGAGATTTGCAGGGAGAGGAGGGTAATTTGAAAAATTTCGGGGGGGAAGGTCATGGGAATGCGTGATGAGTGAAAGGGTGAAAGGAAATTTTATTCTTATAAGGGCGCAGCATGCTGCGCCCTTATAAGGACATGTTTTTTCTTATTCTACCCCAAGTTCTGCATCTGTTTTATGGGCATCGGGGAAGAAGAGGGGTTGGCCATATTTATCTACGCCAAAGTCTTTGATGAGGGCTTGAGTCTCGTTGCTAATCATAAAATTGGCGAAAGCTAATGCGCCTTCGTAGTTGATATTATCCCAGCTGTCAGGGTTGACGGTTATGACATGATAGATATTGAGCAAAATCTCATCGCCTTCGAGCAAAATTTCTAGTTCGAGATTATCTTGGTTGGCGAGATAGGTGGCTCTATCTGTCATTATATAGGCTTGTTTTTCGGAGGCAATGATGAGGGTTGTACCCATGCCTTGACCTGATTCGATATAACCATCCCAAGTGGGCGTTAAGCCTGCATTTGCCCAAATGGAGAGTTCTTTTTTATGCGTGCCAGAATCATCGCCGCGGGAGACAAACCCAGCTTGGGCAGAAGAAATGTTGACCAACGCCTCGCCAGCCGAGGGCAAAGAGCGTATTGCGGCGGGGTCGTCGGATGGGCCGATAAAGATGAAGTCGTTGTGCATGATGAGGAAACGATCACGTCCGAATCCCGCATCCATCAAAACTTTTTCAGCGGAGGGCGCATGGACGAGGAGTACATCTGCGTTGCCTTCTTCTGCCATTTTGAGCGCGGCACCCGTGCCGACTGCGATGGTTTGGACGGTGTATTCGCTCTGCTCTTCAAAAATGGGAACGAGCAAATCAAGCAGACCCGAATCCTGGGTGCTGGTGGTGGTGGCGAGGATGAGGGGCGTGGACGCGGATTGGGCGCAGGCGGTGAGAAGGGCAAGAATTAGAAGGGGAAGCAAGGCGGTTTTTTTCATAAGGAGAGTCTAAATCTTTTGAGAAAGTTGTCAAGTATTTGTGATAGACTCGTTCATTATGAAAATTTTTCTCAGCCTAAAAGTCCCCCGCGAAGATGCAGAACGTGAAGCAATTATTACTCAGCTTGGAGATGCTATCCGCATAACTGGACACACGCCCTTCGTGGCGACAGAAGAGATTGCCCGCGCAGGGATGACAACGCCCAAAGATTTTATGCCCTTTGTGCGCGATGAACTAGCAGATTGCGATTTGATGATCGTGATCTATCATCCCGAACTACGCGGCGGATTAATTGAGGTGGGAATGGCCTATGAGCGTAAAATCCCGATTTGGTTATGTGCTAAAGAAAACGAGAAGATTTCTTCATCTATGCTGGGCTGTACGAATGAGGTAGTGATTTATGAAAATACAGATGCGCTGAGAGAGAAAATATTGAGGCTCTTATCAAAATAACGTCTTGGCTTTTCAGGATGGTGAGAGTAAACTTGTTGAGTTGATGTAGATGACGATGATAAGAGTTGAGAAATAAACAGGAATGTATTTCTTCGACTTTCTCCCTCATCCTAGCCTTCTCCCAAAGGGAGAAGGGATTAAGTCCCCTCTCCCCTTGGGAGAGGGCGGAGGGTGAGGGCAACCCAAAGTCTGCAAAAAACATCCTTTATGTAAGATGATTAAAATATTCGCGTCATTCGTCAATTTGTGAAATTCGCGTTGAAAAGATAAAGAAAAACCATGCAAAGAAAACACATTCTCCCCATCATAATAATTCTCTTACTCCTCATCCTTCTTTGCATTTTTATCTTTCAAAAGAACGTTGACGACCCCACCCCAACGCCCATCCCCACAAATACCTTTACCCCTACCCCAATCAACACTTCAACTCAAACCCCAACCTTAACATTTACACCAACAGCCACCTTAACAAACACCCCTACTTCTACGCCCACACCCACGCCCACTCTCACCTGGGGCGAACTCGATGACGATGGCGATGGTGTGTTAAACTACGCCGACAACTGCCCCAACAAATACGCCGAAACCAGCAAT
>JABGQV010000118.1 GCA_018648655.1 Anaerolineae bacterium
CGATGACGAGACCGGAGCCTTTTTTCATGGCGTAGAGTTTGTCGTCGTTGACTTGCCCGATGACGAAAGCGTAGTCGCCGGCGAGATCGCCATACGCGAGGCGGATTGCGTCGATGGTTTCGTAGCCGCGCTTGACGTAGCGTTCGACCGCGTGGACACAACTCTCGCCATCATTCTCCGAGCGGACAGTGAGACCTTCGGCGATAAATTGCTCGCGCAATTCAATATTATTGACGACATTGCCATTATGCGCACCGACCATCAGACCATCCGAGTCGAGATGCGGCTGGGCGTTGATTTGCGAAGGCGCGCCGAAGGTTGCCCAGCGGAGTTGGGTGATTCCGCGCTGGCCGCTCATCTCGGCGATATTATATTTTTCCGCAACAGTATCTACTTTGCCTTCATCTTTGCGGAGGTCAATTTTGTCACCGCTGATGGTTGCCATCCCAACCGAGTCGTAGCCTCTATAGGTGAGTCGCTCTGCTGCGCTAATCAGGATTTCTCCCAGATTTTCTTCTTTTTCTTTAACGATACCAAAAATACCGCACATAGTTTTTATCTCCTAAGTTAGTTTTTTTTTGCGTGGGAATTATAGCTGAGAATGGGATGGTAGTTCTTACGTAAATAAAAAGAGCCAAGCAATAAATCGCTCAACTCTTTGGGCTTTTCTAACGACGCTCTTCAGCGGGCGCGTTTTTTTGCGATCCGCTGAAAGAGCATGTTAGATTCTACACCTTAGCCTTTGAGTTGCATTTCCCGACAAAAGAAGACATTAGTTTGTTGATTTCATCGTTTCGTTTGAAAATACTATCCATGTCTGATTTCTCAAATACAGCCTTGCCTAATGCTTCAAACTCATTCATCACATTCTCAAAATCCTTCCAATACGACTTGTCATCAAGCCTCTTGAGTTGAAAAGAATGAAACATCAATTCTGGGAAAAAATTGTTTTTGATATCTCTGTCGAAATTCTCGTACATCTGGCGTTCAAGGTTGGATGACTCTTTAGGAAATTCTTTAATGATTTTTTCATGTGTTGACTTGTCGGTAAGTAAATTATTGTATATCTGTTTTGTTTTGAACAGATATTTCAAGGTCTCAGCTAAGATTTCAATTTCCTTTTTTTTCTTTTCATCCTTCGTCTGAATCCATTTTGCAATGAGCATAGAAAGGATACCGAATAACCAACCAAGAAAAATATATCCAACTTGTGACATTAATTCATCCTCGTTTTGCATCTAACTAGGTGATATACCGTAAGAGTGCAGTATAAAACTACCTTTTGAATATTATCTTGCGAAAGAATTATATCATCGAGAAAAAACTCCGTGTATTTAGCATAAAAAAATAGCCCTGATGTCACCATCAGGGCTATTCTCTCAAAATTCTAAATATTCAAAATCAGTCTTTTGCTAAAGTCTCACTTATTCTGTTGAGGCAGTAGCAGCTGCGCTTTTACTCATCTCAATAGATTGCAAAGCCAGATAGCGATCACCAAAACGCTCTAAATTATTTTTCTCATTATCGTATTGGTCGTAATGGCGTTCCTCGTCATCGACCAAACCCTCGAAAACTTTCTTGGAGCCAGAATCGGCGTTAGCTGAACATTCATTAGCCCAAAGGTTGTAATCTCTGACGCTACTCTGTTCCATCTTGATGCCCATCGCCAGCATTTCTGCCACATCTTGGATCTTCTTCACTTCTTCTGAGGCAACCATCTCCACATCGCCTCCCAGGAAAATAATGCGTTCCGCGAGAAGCTCAATATGCTTCATCTCTTCAATGGCGGTGCGTATAAATAAACCTGTGAGTAACTCAAATCCCTGATCTTCACAATGAAAGTGGAAATACATATATTGGTGGACAGCCGATAGCTCATCTGCAACGGCTTTATTTAGTAGTTCAATACTCTTTTCATACATCTTTTATAGACTCCTATATAATGAAATTAACTGCCTTAAGTATATATGAAGATATTTTAAAAGAGTTAATTTTTTATAAAAGAATAGCCCTGATTTCTTTCAGAGCTATTCTTTTAACTTCTAAAACGCAGAAAATTATTTTTCCATCTTTGGATTCCAAACTTCCCAAACTTTGCCAACCAAATCAGCACTGGGTTTTAAAGTTTCATCTCCGGGTTCCCAACCAGCGGGGGTGGCCTCTGTACCTTTGCTTTCACGTACAAGCTGATAGGCCTTAATCTGACGTACAGATTCGGCAAATTTTCGACCAACAGGTGGGGTCAAAACTTCCATCGCCTGAATAACACCATCTGGGTCAATGATAAAGCGTCCGCGCATCTCAACGCCAGCTTCCTCATCATAAACGCCATAAAGTGTGCCAATCTCACCACCCGTATCCGATGCCATATGGAAAGGAACGCCACCGTCGACCATCTTTGAAAGTTCATTATCATTCCACATTTTGTGGACAAATTTGCTATCTACGCTTACAGAGATAACTTCAACACCTAAATCTTGTAAAATATCATATTTGTCGGCGACCGCCGAGACTTCAGTCGCTCAGACAAAGGTGAAATCACCTGGGTAAAAGCAAAGCAAACGCCATTTGCCTTCAAAATCAGAAAGTTTTACTTCAGTGAAGTCGCCTTTATAATATGCAGCGGCTTTAAAATCAGGGGCTTTTTGCCCAACACGGACTGTCATTTTAATCTCCTTTTGGATTTGGTTAGTTTAGTTAACTTTATTATAACAAAATGTAAACTAAAAAGGACGGCTAAAGTTGTCCTTTTTTGAAACCTTTATTCAATCTCCCATGGCGGTGTCCCCGCCCCGCCTGCGCCCTTGAGTGATTCTTGTACTTCTCTGGCAAGATTCGGTAATAAATCGGATGCGGCGGAGAGCATTCCGAAGCAACCTGCAATCATCATATCACCAAATGGGACAGAGAAATAAGGACGTAGTGTGGATGCACCGCTCGAGAACATACTCCTCCTTGGGCCTGTTACCACTATATCAAAACCTTCTCCTTTGAGCGGCATCGCTTTTTCATCGTAAATCAACGCGCCATGCCCCTTATCATTGAAGATGGTCTCATGCTTGAGCGTGCTATTCGCTAAATCACGAATATAACCTTCTAGTTTTGGCAAGGTGATTTCACCTGTGTGGTGTTCAAAGACTCCCTCAATCCCCTTTTCGCCGAGGCGAAAAGCCAAAGTGTGGAAGTTGCCGATATTGGCAATAACCTTCTGTTTACGAGATGCCACGATGGGGTCAAAGGTCGCACCCAGCACAGCGGCAGGAGCGGTATCCATGACGATCAGTGGCGCATCCACATCTTGCGCGGAGTTGGCAACTGCTTGCAGCCGTATCATGATCGGGGGAATATCATCTGCTAAAAATGCAAAGGATGAGAGCGAGTTCTTTTCACGAATACGCTTGTCTAGATAATCGAAGCGAAATTGCCTGTCTGAAACCCCATCGGGGGCATTGCCATGGTCAAAGACAGCGACCGCGACGGCTTCTAAATCATTGAGGGGAACACCAAATCTAGCAAATGTCTCGGCGATGGCAGGAAAGTCAAAATCACGGAATTCGATGCGTTGACTGGAGGAGGAGAGCGCATCTGCTTCATCATCTGAGACGAGGGTGATGCCCATCTCTGCTACCGCGTCGAGGTTGTCGTCTAATGTTCTCGCTGCGTCTGCTGTTGCATAAACAGGATACTCTGCGTTTAGGTGGTCTTTAACCGCCCAAGAGCTGGGGCCACCTCCCATTATTTGACCAGTCAGCAAGATGGGGGCTTGGGAGCGTGTCGCTTCCTGAATCCGCTTGCGGACCATCATGGTGGGGGAGGGCAAGATCAATTTGAATCCGTTTTCTACGTCAATCCGAGAATCGTATAGAAAAATATCTTGTGTGCCTGTGCCGATATCTACGGTTAAGATTTTCATCGAATTAAATTTCGATATTTAGGAAGATGCGAATTAGATATCCAATCCCGAAACTGAAAGCCGCAACGCTGAGACTTAGCCCTGCCATTTCGAGGAAGCGATCTTTGAAAGATTCATCTTGTGCGACGGAGATATAGTAGTTGAAAACGGCGATGATGATCACGCCAGAAGTCAGCGCAAGTGCGAGATCGAGGAAGTAATTGTCGAATAGTAGATAGGGAGTGATGAGAATTGCGACGGTGAAAATATAGGCGATGCCTGTATAAATGGCGGCGCGGATGGGGTGTTTGTCGGTTTTTTCAGAGCGTGTAGCCAAGTATTCGGATGCCGCCATCGAGAGTGATGCGGCGATGCCGGTAATTAGCCCAGAGAGCGCAATCAGTTCGACATTTTGGAGAGCGAGCGTTAGCCCTGCGAGTGCGCCAGTAAGTTCGACGAGGGCATCATTTAGCCCGAGTACGACCGAGCCGGCATATTGCAGGCGTTCTTCATCGAGCATATTGAGTAGTGAGTTTTCATGCTCATTCTCATCTTCAATCCAATTATCAATTTCGGGGATATATTCACGAATTTCATCGTAATTCACCTGTGCACTTTTCTCACCACGTTCCATCAATTTGACGCCGAAGGTGAAACCAAAAACGCGACTGATGATATAGTATTTCCAGATTGCCCACTTGTTGGGTTTTACATCTTCGCCAGTATATTTTTTCCAATCTTCGTAATGACCTAGCTCATCTTCGGCGATCTGATTAAGGATTTTTCCGTTTTCGGTGTCTTGCATCTTTTCAGCCAAGCGTTTGTAAATATGATATTCCGTAATTTCGTTTTCTTGAAACGCCAATAATTGTTGGCGGACTTTGTTGCTGAGTTCCATTTCTTTCTCCTATTTTTTTGATTTTATATTTAGGGTATATTAGATATTTTTAGTGTTTATTATACTATTAGCACCTATTTCTAAGGTTATTTTTTTATAAGTCTTACTGTATATTATAGGCGTATATAGTTTTAAGTCATTACCTTAAGTTCCTAAAAATATTTTTTCAAATATGCTAAAATAAGAGCAATGAATAAAAAAGCAGATTCCTCCAAAAAAACGGTATCATATCAGGCATATAAACGAGATTTTCTTTGGCAAATTCTCGTTCCTATTCTTGTTGTCTTGATTTTAGTTATTAGTGCCTCAGTTGCTGTGGCAATAAGCCCTGCACCCTCGACAAGTTTATGGGCAGATATATCGACGATTTGGATTATTATCCCGTTGCTTGTTTCGGCTTTTATTTTTCTCATCATCTTGAGTGCCGTAATTTTTGGAATGGCTAAGCTGCTTGATATAACCCCGATCTATACACAAAAACTAACTGCACTTATCTATCTTGCAGAACAGAAAATTAAGAATGCGGCAGATGCAAGTGCAAAACCCATTTTCTTTGTTGAAGAATTATCGGCGAGCATTAAAAGTATTTTTATAAAAAAATAAGGGAGCCTTATTATGGATGAAATCGAAAAAATTGAAAACCAAACATCAAAAATTATTGTCACTGGGGCAATTATCGGTGCCCTGACTGGTATTGGTACAGCCTATTTATTGGCAAAGAATGCAGAAAAAGAAGGAAAAGAGCTTGCTATAAATTCTGGACAAGGCCTAAAACTTGGCTTGCTGATTTTGGGTATGTTACGCCAAATTTTGAAATTAGAAGGGTAAATGTGTTAGTACTGCAGTTTTATATAATTGCAGTGACCTTCTTATCTGTAAATTTCTCATAAAGAAGAGGGGGAGATATATTCCTTACACGTTTTTAAAGAATTTAGATAGTTTTTGGAATATTACATAAATACAATTTTATTGTTAAAATTGATGGAGATGGGATTCCGCATCTCTCAGTTATTAGAACCCTTTTAGAATTCCCGCTTAAATTTTTAGTGTTATTGGGATACAGAGTGCACTCGAGTATAAAATTTCAGACTTTCTTATTCTTTAAAAAAATGATATTAAGGATAGAATATACGAAATTCGTGAGAAAGCGATGTGATTTATTTAGCAACAACCAAAACTTGGATATTGAGTATTGAACAATGATTTTTCTTTCTTCGTCAATATATTTTTTAGTATAACTTCCACTAGTTGTTTTTGATGCATGGTGAATCCTAAAACTTGCTAGATATTGATTTATGAAAACAGGTTTAAAATTTTGATAAATACGTAGCCAATATTCATAATCCATCACATAATCTAAGCTTTCATCTAAGTACCCGACATCAGATATTATTTCCTTCTTCCAAAAAGTCGCTGGCTGTGAAATATAGTCAGCGACTAGTAGAGACTTAAAACTATGTGTTTTTAAATAGAGGTTTTTATATTTTGTAATTAATTTCCTGATGCTTTTGCCCTCTTCGTCAATTATAAGACTTTTCCCTGTTATCCACATGGCAGAAGGATTTTCTCTAAAAGCTTGGGCAACAGATTTCAGAGCATTTGGTAATAAAATATCATCAGAATTAAGGTAACCAATAATTTCTCCTGTTGCTAAACGGATACCTTTGTTAATTGCGTTTGTCTGACCATTATCCTTTTCACTGATCCAGGTTAAATTATCAGAATATTTCCTAAGGATACTTAGTGTCTTATCGGTTGAAAGACCATCTACAACAATATATTCCAAATTCTCATATTCTTGAGAAAGTACAGAAAGAATAGTTTCTTCTATGAAACTACCTTGATTGAGCGATGGACTAATAATAGATATTTTAGGTTGAGTTTGCATGAAGAGTTAGCCTTTTGGGTTTGGATAGTAACGCCGAAGTATAACGTATATGAGATAAAAGATATAAAGCCATCATCTCTGCTAGTTGTTTTTTTGTTTATAGTGAGACATGATTATCAGCTTATCTTCAGATTAAAATATTTAGTTGGTGTTTATTTATTATTTTTAATGGTGTGTTATGAATTCTGTTATTAGATTTTGGAAAGAAGCTTTAAGCTCTAAAAAGAATATATTTGGAATTATTATCATCTCATCCATATGGTTGTTTTTGTGGTACTGGCCATGGCAGGTATATCTTCAATCTTATATTTGGATTAAGTTAGGTCTTGGATTGCTTTTCTTCATTATCCCCGGGGGGGCTTTGTATGGCATATTGAGTAAATCTTCTACTGTCACTTTGAATCATCTTATTTTTGGTTTTGTTTTTTCACACTTTTTGATTGCTTTCTTCGGCACAGGGGCACGTATTGTTCATTTGTCCTTTGCGTCAGTTAAGCTTCTCTTTGTGCTAGCGGGATTGATTTTCATGCTTCAATTCCTGTTGCCAATAATTCGTGATGGAATCAAAATCAAAACTTGGCAGACGAAACTTGAAGAGAACCTGCCAATATTAGCATTATTTTTGGTTGCTGGTCTTGCCTCTTTGCTTGTGCTTCAGCGTGTCGTGGGAGATGATGACCTAACTTACCTAGCTTATCTCACAAATTGGCAAAATTCGACACAACTTAATTTTCAAGACATTTTCTTTGGGGAAACAGGAATAGTACATCCTCGCTTCTGGATTATGAGCGCGCCTTTTGCACAAGCGCTTCTCACTGAGATAGCCGAGATACCAGGGATTTTACTTTTAGGTGGATACTATGAGCCGTTCCTTGTAATATTGGCTACTATAGGGTGGTATAAATTAGCACGTAGATTGTCATTTTCTCGATATGCAGCAAGTGCCTCGGCAATATTAGAACTTGTATTTCTTTTGTTCTTATCCGATTATTTTCAACCAGGTGCTTCATTCTATACACAGCTGAGTGCAGATAAAGCTACTGCTGCATTTATCTTTGCACCTGTTTTTTTTCAAAGTCTAATTCAGTTTTTGAAAAAAACTACAAAAAATAATTGGGTGATTCTGTTATTTGCAGGTCTAAGTTTGACATTTATGCATCCTGTTATACTTGCATATTCAGTTTTGATTGGTGGGGTATTTCTTCTTCTTAATTGGAAAAACACTAATGTATTTACAAAAATTTTCTCTATTACAGTTTTAGTCATCATCCTTTTGCCTCAAGCATCTCTTCGTTTTGTTGATGCATCTTCTCAAGTGGAAATCCCTTTTACCTCACAAGATATATTCAACGAAAGCGATCTTGAAAATATGACTACAAGATGGAGAGACACCCAATTTTATGGTTTTAACCCAGCTATATTAGAGATGAGACTACCTTATGCAGCCAGTATTCCCATCCCTGTGGGCATACAGACGCTGGGCTGGCTTATTTTCCCGATACTTGCTTCTCTACTTGCTTTAAAGCAAGCAGGAAAGAGCTCCGTAGCTCAATTTTTATTAGCTTGTTTTCTATTGGCTTTCCTTGCATGGTTACCATTTACAGGATGGATTATAGGATATTTTCTCTCAGCTTATATGCTTGAGAGAGCACTATGGTTATTTCCATTTGGATTAAGTGTTGTCTATAGCGTGATAATGATCAAGAATTATGTCAACATAAAAAAGAGAATTGCCTCGCCAAGCCAATTTTTAATGATTCTTACAGCAATTGCCACAAGCATCTTTGCTTTGCATATGTTTGAGAACGATTTGCCAAATACTAACAAATTTGCAACGAGAATGCAAAGATATCAGGGGCTTGCAATTGCAGGGCAGGAATTGGATTGGCGTATATCAGACCAGGCATTTGTACTTGGGTCAGAGAAGCTCAACGATTTAATTCCTGGACTTTCTTCAAGGTCAAAAATAATTACTTTTCGCATCTCTCAAAAATCCAATATGGCATATTTTTCAGACTCTCAAAGAGAAGAAAGAATATTAGATACCCAAAAGATATTTTTAAAGTCGCTCTCTGTAACAGAAAAGATGTTTTTGATTGAAAAGTATAATATCCGTTTTCTCTTTCTGCAGAGTGCCGACTTGAGGCTTTTTGAAGAGCTTATAGATAGTTATCAAAATAGAGTGGAGATACTTGAAGTTGGTGGGGTTATTCTTGTTGAAATAAGTGACTAAGCGAAACTTCAATATATTGACCAGAAAACATGAAGGAAATATAATGCTTTACTCTTCTTTGAACATCCCGCAGCAATTTACGGGGACAAGAAATTTGAAGATTGTTCAGTTTTGTATAACTATAGAGATGTCCAGAAAATAATTACTTTAAGACGTCGACTATTTTGTGCCCAATGGATTAATCCTTGCAATACATTATCCAGTATGCTGAAGTATTCACTTAGCCATGGTGTGAAATTTGGGAGTTTGACATATGCTATTCCTGATGAACCTCTTTGTGAGGAAAAAACTATCTTTTTATAATGATTAGAGGAAATTATGTTTTTTTTAGGTATATTATCGTTACTTCAAATTATATTTTTACCGGGTAGTTTATTATATAAAAAAATTGACTATCGAGGGAGCTTTATACAAAACCTGACATTTATTTTTGCTTCTAGCCTCATTATCAATTACTGTGGTGTTTTTTTTCTAACAGCACTAAAGTTATATACTCAAAGCATGGTTCTATTTCTCTTCTTCGTAGAAATAGTTTTGTTCTTCTGGCTTTATCGCAAAATGCTAAATACTCCATTTGAGTCGGGGGTTAAATGGTTTTTAGATTGGATAGAAAGTATAATTAAGGCTGGAGAAGAATTTCTGAAGATAAAAAACACGGAGGAAAGGATTACTATGATTCTTTCCTCCGTATTTTTCATTGGGGCATCTGTATTTGCGTTGAATGGTATTTGGTGGGCTGTAAAATTAGTGTTTTATAATACAGGAACAGTTTTCAACGTTTGGGATGCCATTGTTTCGTGGAATCCTTGGGCCATTGAGTGGGCACAAAATTCTTTTCCTGTGCATACTGTGAGATATCCTCAATTAATACCTACCAATTGGTCATTGACATATGTTTTTGTCGATAATTTGGATGTCCAATTTTTTGCTAAGACGATAGTACCTTTATTTACCTTGTTCATATTATTATTATTAGTTGATTTAGGAATTAGTACAAAAAAAGGGGGCTATTTACTTGGTGTCTTCTTTACTTACTTGATGATAAAAAAATTCTTGGGTGGGTGGGTGATGGCAGGCTATAGTGATTTGCCGATGGCTTATTTTAGTCTACTAAGTATTTACACTCTCATTAAAAATAATGAAAAGTTAGATGAAGAATCTATTCGAAAAAAACTGTTTTTGGGGATATTTTTTGCATCAGGAGCCGCTGTTACTAAACAGCCTGGTCTTTATTTACTTGCTGTATTTCCTCTATTCGCATATTTCTCTCTTCTTAGGCCAATTTATGGAAAAGATGTAAAAAGAATTGCGAGTTTGTTATGGAAGCCTATGGTAATGGCTATATTGATTGTCTTACCTTGGTATTTTTATAAGCAAATTACTTTTATACAAGGAAGCGATACTACAGGAATTGCCACGATTTTAAAAGTGACTCAAAATGCACATAAAACAACCATGTTAATTGAGCTAATAAAGAACGCGATATTGCAATTGGATAAATATCTTGCACTTTTTATTCTCATAGCTCTAATGATTTTTTTTATTGATCGTCTGAATCGTTGGGTTGTTCTGTTAATCGTTTTTCCTTTTACTTTGTTGTGGGCGGGTACAGCAAGTTATGATATGCGAAATTTAGCTTTGGTTATTCCTTTGCTCGGGATGACAGCAGGAGTTGGTTTTGGAAAGTTGATTGAGATGGGTATTCAATTATTCGTTAAAATAAAGTTCCATCGTATTAAGTTTTGGGTAATTCTACTTTTTCTATTAATAGCCGTTTTTTTAGGGGGCTTTCGTTGGACATCTTTGATACTACAGGAGCAACAAATTGAGTTACAAAGACAACTCTTCAGTCCAGACAAAAATTATATGCTTTTGGATTATATTGAGGAAAACCCTCGCGTAGTAAATAAAATACTAAGCTTGTACCCTTTAGAATATATTCCTGGATTACGAGAATATAATTTGAATTTCAATTTTAATTCTCTTGAAGAATTCAAGAGACGGATTGATAATCCTGTAGTTACACATCTTATGGTACCAAAAACTGCTAGTGAAGAAATCCATAGTTTTATAGCAGGCAAGATTGAGTTAGGTGAGTATGAGCTTATTTTTAATAATGCTCAATGGAAAAAATACCAATTTATTCGTATTCGGTAAAGGGCAAAAAATAGCTTTTTTAGGAATGTTTATGGAGGGTATTTTTATGCTCAAATAGCACAGTTTTTTTTCTGTAAAAGGTGCAAGAAGTAGAAGAATAATAAGTACAAATTTCCGAAGTTACAAAATTTAGGAGGTTTGTTATAGTAAGAATTTTATAACTAGGGGCAACTAAAAGATATGCCTAAAAAAAACTCTTTGATGGTTTTACTTATTTTTGTGGGGCTAGTTATTGCGTCTTGCTCTTCTGATGCTTCATCTATGCCTGTGCTGACTACCCCAACAGAAATGCCTGTACCCACACCTACATTACGCCCACGCCGTCTTTTGCCCGGGGAATTAGAACTTGCTGCCAGCCCGGATGATATCCCCGCTATTTTTGCGAGTGATGATTTATTTATAGGTGCAGAGAGTAACGAGTGGGGTGATGATGAGAAAATAATCGGCGTTGAAATTAATGGTGATGCCCGTGCTTATCCTATCCGTTTATTGAGTTTGCATGAAATTGTCAACGATGTGGTTGGCGAAAAGCCTGTCGCTGTCACTTGGTGTCCGCTCTGTTATTCGGCGTTGGTTTTTGAGCGTGTTGTGGATGGCACAGAACTGACCTTTGGTGTTTCTGGCTATCTATATCGAAATAATTTGGTGATGTACGATCATCAGAGCAATGGGCTTTGGAGTCAACTTTTGGCACAGGGCATAAAAGGTGCACATCGTGGAGAATATTTAACAGTACTACCTTCGGTGCTGACAACGTGGGGAGAATGGAAAGAAGTTTATCCTGATGCACGGATTTTATCTGCTGAAAAAATGGGGCAAGATACACAAAATATCATTGATCCTTATGCAGGATATTATCTCAGCGGGAGTACAGGAATGGGAGGAAGCGCCACCATTGATAAGCGTTTGCCAGCAAAATCACTTGTAATTGGCATTCAGGTGGGAAAAGAGACACGTGCCTATCCCCTAGAGATTGTAGAAGCTACAGGCAAAATCGCCGATGGAATTGGCGAAACTTCCCTGTTATTGATTTATGATGAGGATATTGGCTCTGTGTTGGTTTATAGATATGATGCAATCGGAAATCCGATTCGCATTATTAGCCCGCTGGTCTTCTGGTTTGCTTGGTCTGATATTCACCCCGAAACTTCTCTTTACGCTATGCCTTGAGACAAATCAATCCCTTTAAATACGCCCCTTCGGGGAAATTCAGCGCAACAGGATGGTCTGCACCTTGCGATAATTTTCTGATAATTTGCGCGTCTACACTAGCATCTAATGCCGCACCAGCGACTATTTTTTGAAAGAGGGGCGCATCTACGCCGCCAGAGCAGGAGTAAGTGACCAAAACTCCGCCCGGTTGTAAAAGCTTGAATGCTAAAAGATTGATATCTTTATAGCCCCGCGCAGCTTTGTTGACTTGTGAACGCGTTGGTGCAAATTTAGGGGGATCAAGGATAATCATACCGAAATCACGGCGGGAATCTCTAAACTTTCTCAATTCTTGAAAAACATCCCCTTCGAGCCACTCATGATTTGAACTTGCTTGCCCGTTAAGAGCTGCGTTTTCTACTCCCAACTTTAGTGCCTCTTTCGAAGAATCAATCGACATAACCGATTTTGCGCCACCCGCCATAGCGTGGATGCTGAAACCGCCCGTGTACGAGAAGCAGTTGAGCACATCGCGGTCTTTTGCAAGTTGTCCTACCATATGACGATTTTCGCGTTGGTCAAGATAAAATCCTGTTTTATGGCCGTTTGTAATATCTACAATAAAGCGTATTTCGTATTCTGTAATTTCTACTTTTTCAGGAGGATTTCCACGTAATACACCAGTTTTTTGCTCTAAACCTTCCAGTTTTCTTACTTCTACATCTGATCGTTCGTAAATATCTTTGATGCCTGTTAATTCAATCAGTAAACTGATGATAGTTTCTTTCCAGTATTCTGCTCCAGCAGTGAGAATTTGTATAACTAGCACATCGCCATATTTATCTACGATAAAACCAGGGACACCGTCTGATTCAGCGTGAATTAAGCGGTATGCGTCTACCTCAGCGAAAGATGCTCGGCGTTGAATAGCTGTATCCAGTTTGGCGCGCAGGTAATCTGCGTCCACAGGGGTATCAAGCCAACCCCACGCGCGTGCTCGGATGCTGGAATTTGGGGAGTAGGCGGCTTTCGCCAGGAATTCACCTTTTGCGGAGATGATGTCTACTGTCTCTCCTATCCCAGCATTTCCATCTAAACGCGCAACTGCTCCTGAAAATACCCAAGGATGGCGGCGTAGAAGAGATTTTTCTCGATCAGGTTTTAGAATTAATGAGGCCATATTTAAAAACTAAGGGCGCAGCATGCTGCGCCCTTAAGGTGAATTTATTAGATAATCCCAATTTCTTTGCCTGCTTGGCTAATAACATCTAGCGCATAGGCAATATCTTTGGTGGCATGTGCGGCGGTGATGGTCGAGCGGAGACGAGCGAGACCATTGGGCACGGCGGGCGAAACGACAGGGAGAACAAAAAGGTCTTTCGCTTGTGCGGCAGCGGTGAGTTCGTAGGCGCGTTCGTCATCGCCACAGAGGATTGGTACAACGGCAGTTTCGGAGAGCATTGTATCGAAGCCCGCAGATTTTAGCCCGCCCAAGAATTGTTCGGTATTCTCATTCAATTTTTCCATGCGCCATGGCTCATCGAGGATAACTTTGAAGGATTCCATTGCGGCAGCAGCTTGTGCTGGGGGAAGAGCGGCAGAGAAAATATAGGCACGGCTGGCGTGGCGAAGATAATTGATCATATCTTTTTTGCCTGCTACATAACCGCCCACGGAGGGGATAGTTTTGCTAAGGGTGCCCATTTTAATATCGACTACATCGCCAAGACCGAAATGCTCTTCGATGCCGCGACCAGTTTTACCAAGAACGCCAACCGAGTGGGCTTCGTCCATCATTAGCCAAGCATCGTGTTTTTTGCAGAGTTCAACAACTTTGGGGAGGTCGATAATATCGCCGTCCATGCTGAAAACGGCATCGGCAATTACCAATTTTGCAACATCGGAGGGAGCTTGTTTGAGACGTTGCTCAAGGCTTGCCATATCATTATGTTTGAAGCGGCGAAAAAGTGCGCCCGACATCATACAACCATCTACGATGCTGGCGTGATTGAGTTTATCTGAGAGTACCCAATCGCCGCGTCCCATAAGCGTGGAAATAACAGTTAAGTTTGTTGCGTAGCCAGATGTATAAGTGACAGCGGCTTCGGCGTGTTTAAAATCGGCGATTGTCTCTTCGAGTTCAACATGCAAATCGAGTGTTCCAGCGAGGGTACGCACACCATTTGTGCCTGTACCATATTTATCAACAGCGGCTTTTGCAGCGGCACCAATACGCGGATGCCCCAACAAGCCCAAATAGCCGTAAGAGGCATACATGCCCATATTGCGCCCGTTTACCATTACGCGTGAGTCGTCTAAAATTTCACTCACTGCCATATTATAAAAATATGCCCCACGTGCCTTTAAATCTGCGGCGCGGGCGGCCATTGCTTGAATACGTTGTGAGACTGCATCTGTGCCTTTCTTCGAGTCCATTTCTTACTCCTTAAAAACTTTTTTTGCAATAATCTCTTGTGTGATATACACGGAAAGTAGTGTAGTCCAGTGGTGGGGAACTGTCAATCAGAAGGTAGGAAAATGAGATTGTATTTTGGGATTTATATTAAATGCGCCCTATCCGTGTTATATGGTTTTTAGTGCGTCTTCCCTAATAATTTCAACGCCCAAATTCTCTGCCTTCGTCAATTTTGAACCAGCCTTTTCCCCTGCAAGCAAATAATCGGTTTTGCTGCTTACAGAGCCAGTCACTTTGCCGCCGCGCGCCAAAATATATTCTTTTGCTTCTTTGCGGCTCATTGTGGGCAGTGTTCCTGTAATTACAAAAGTTAAACCCGTCAATGCTTGTTCTTGGGGAGCAGCATGTTGCTTTCCTACAGCAAGATTTAGATCAGCATCACGTAATTTTTCAAGAATCTGTTCATTATGGGCGCTCAAGCCCCAATCCACGATTGTTAAGGCGATATTGGGGCCGATTCCCTCGATTGCTTCCAAATCTGCTTGGGTGGCAGAGAGCAGACTATCCAAATCTCCAAAATATTCTACTAAATCTCTCGCCACAGCTTCGCCCACGCCACGGATACCTAATCCTGTCAATAATCGTTCTAAAGATTGCTCTTTTGATGCTTCAATAGATGTGAGCAAGTTGGTCGCTTTTTTCTCTTTGAAACCTTCGAGTTTTAGCAAATCTTCTTTTTGTAGAGTATATAAATCTGCTACATCGCCGAGCAAACCTGCCTGCACAAGTTGCGCCACAATTTTGCCGCCCATGCCCACGATATCCATCGCGGTGCGGGAGACGAAATGCTCGATATTGCGGATAAGCTGGGCAGGGCAGGCGGCGTTGACGCAATAATAGGCGACTTCGTCTTGGATTTTTTCGACTGGCTCGTGACAAGCGGGGCAATTTGATGGAGGCGTGATGGGACGTTCTTGACCCGAACGTGCTTCCGCTATGGACGCGATGATATAGGGAATCACCTCACCTGCCCGCTTGAGCAGCACCCGATCGCCGATGCGGATGTCCTTCTCGGCAATAAAATCGAAATTATGCAGGGTGGCATTGCGAACAATAACGCCGTTAATTTCGACTGGTTCAAGCATGGCTTTTGGTGTGAGAACGCCGGTGCGCCCGACCTCGACTTGGATATCATTGAGCGTGGTCGTAACCTCCAGCGAGGGGAATTTATAGGCAATAGAGCCGCGCGGGTCTTTGCCGACAATGCCAAGAGAATCGGAGAGAATGCGGTCGTCAATTTTGATGACGATTCCATCGGCTTCGTAGGGCAGTTGCAGGCGGTCATCTTCCCAGCCTTCTACAAATTGGATGGTTTCATCAAGTCTCTTAAAATGACGTGAATCTGGGTTTACGGGGAAACCGAGTTCTTTGAGATATTCAAGCCGCTCCCATTGTGAGTTAGGCACTTCTCCGCCCTCGGCGTGGACAATCTGATAGATGAATAAGGTTAGTGGTCGTGTAGCAGTGACTCTGGAATCGAGTTGCCGCAATGCGCCTGCGGCAGTATTGCGCGGATTAAGATAGGTTTTTGCGCCTGCTTCTTCTTGACGTTCATTTAGCCTGTTGAACTCTTCATGTGTTATAAAAACTTCACCGCGGACGACGAGGTGATTAGGGATAGGGAATTGGTCTTGAAAAAATAGAGAGGGTTGACTACTCCTTTCTCTCTTTTTGCTGCTTTCTATAGGGATTTTCAATGGAATTGCTTTTATCGTCCGCAAATTAGCCGTAATATCCTCACCAACTTCCCCGTCTCCGCGTGTTGCGCCTTGGACAAAGATGCCATCACTATAATGAAGGACAACTGTTAGCCCATCGAGTTTTGGCTCAACGGTGAAAGTTGCTTCCTTTACGCGCTCATCTAATTTGCAGATGCGCTCAAACCAGGCGCGAGTATCCTCTGCGCCAAAGGCATTTGCGAGCGAGAGTATTGGTGCGGGGTGAGGCACTTTATCAAATTTAGATGCTGGTGGCGCACCAGCCCTCTGACTTGGCGAATCGGGCGTAATCCATTCAGGATGCTCAGCTTCGATAGCTTTGAGCTCATGCAGCAAACGGTCATATTCCCCGTCGCTAATGATGGGCGCGTCGAGGACGTGGTAGCGGTAATTATGCTGGCGGAGGGATTCTCGGAGGATTTCAAGTTCTTTTTGGGAAGTCATAAGGAGAATTATAGTTGATTTTTGACAAGCTTAACTACGAAGCACGCGAAGTTCACGAAGGTTTATAAACGTGAAAGAACTTTAACGTATTCGCACTTTTCGTCCTTTTTGTGTAAATCGCGTTAAAACTTTTCATTAAGCATAATCATCCCACCATCCCCCGTTTCACCGTTCTATAGAGGTTCTCAGCTTTCAATTCATCTAAAGTAAAACAAGGTGCATCGAGATGATCTGCCAGCAGCCGCGCCAGCCCTTGGTCGAAGGCCTCGTGCTCCATATTGACTACAATGCTACGAATATCATTTTTAGCGATTTTATCTGCTATGCCATAAGCTTCGTCATTGGGGCTTTGTTCTTTGCCGATGGCCACATTTCCTGCTCCGTCTGTCATCACGATGAGGAGAGGTTCAATATCTGGGTGTGTATAACTCTCTCGTTTTAGAATTTCTGCAGACATTAGCAATCCCGCAGAAAGGGGCGTTTTTCCACCAACTGGAATATTAACTAGCGCACGTTGTGCCAATTGCACAGAATTTGTAGGTGATAAAACGAGCGTGGCGCGGTCTTTTTGGAAAACAATTAATCCCACTCTATCACGACGTTGATAGGCATCTGTTAGCAAAGATAAAATGGCGCCTTTTGTTGCGTTCATTCTTTCAGCCACAGCCATAGACCAACTGGCATCAACCAAAAACAAGACGAAATTAGCCGATTTTTTAACGCGGATTTTTTTTTGAAAATCACTTTTCTTAATGGAAAAGGCAACTTTTTTTCGTTCTTCTTTACGTTCTTTCTGAAAAGGAGCTGCGGCGCGTAAGGTTGCATCAAAGGCAATATCGTTTGTTTTACCATTTGCTGGGGTAGCACGGATATAGCGCCCTTGTTTTCGTTCGGTACGTGTTGTAGACCGCCGTCCAGATTGACGACGGGAGAGTTTATCGAGAGGGGTATTGAGAGAGCGGGTTTTAAATTCTTCACCTGGTGCTACTTTCTTTCCCCCTTCCCACCAATTTGCATCTGTATTGGCAAGAGCATCAGCATTTGGCGCGGCCTCAGGTTCCCCCTGAGGTGTGCCTTCTTCTTCTTCACCATCTTCAATTTTTAAGTTTTTTTTTCCTCGCCACCTTGACCATCCGTTTTTTCTTCTTGTTCATCAGCAGGCACTGTTTGCTCGCGCAACTCTTCAATTTTCTCTTGGAGTTGGGTGGGTGTCATCCCTTCTTGACCGAAAGGTGTGCTATTTACACGATGAGGCAGCGCCAGTTCGGCAGCCAGAGCGATATCCATATCGTTGATAGCGGTACGACCGTCGAAGGCGGCTTGGGCGCGGGCTGTTTTTAGAATGACTAAATCTGCGCGGTGACCATCTACATTAAGGGATGATGTTAGTGCAGCGATGGATAGCAAATCTTGATTGGAGTAGGTTACTTGATTGACTAAGGTACGTGCGTGTGTGATTCTTGCTGAGAGTTCATCTTCATCTGCCTGCCATTGGGCGTGGAAAGCCTCCGCGTCTTCTTCAAAGGCGAGGTGGCGTTTCATAATTGCCACTCTTTCGCGTGCATCGTTAATGCCCACTATATTTACAGAAAGCGCAAATCGATCAAGAAGCTGTGGGCGCAAATCGCCTTCTTCGGGATTCATTGTGCCCACAAGAATAAATCGTGCAGGGTGAGAGAAGGAGATACCTTCTCGCTCAACAATATTTATGCCCATTGCAGCAGAATCGAGAAGAACATCTACAACGTGATCGTCTAGGAGGTTGACTTCATCTATATAGAGCAAACCACGATTGGCCGAGGCGAGGATGCCGGCTTCAAAATGCCGTTCACCTTCTTGGATAGCTTTTTCGATGTCTAAGGTTCCTACCACGCGGTCTTCGGTGGCGGATACGGGCAAGTTGACAAAGGAAATAGGGCGTTCTTTAGTGGGTAGCAAGCTCAAATCATGGCTGCGTTCCCGACATTCTGTACAAAAGATAGTTTCACTGGCTGGGTCGCATCCGAATCGACAATCTTCCACTACATTAACATCTGGTAAAAGGGCAGCAAGGGCGCGCGCAGCTGTTGATTTAGCAGTGCCACGCTCCCCTCGAATTAAAACTCCACCAATGCGAATATCAACAGCGTTGAGAATAAGGGCGCGCTTCATACGCTTTTGCCCGACAATGGCGGTAAATGGGTAAGTAGTTATCATAAATGGCATTATAAACCCTGTAGAAGGCTTGTCAAGTTCTAGCTTAGCCTGTATAATCCGCCCTACAAAATTTTGTAAGTTGGAGCTGTTGAATGATGTCAGAGAACGATGCCTTAGAAGGGCAGGAAAAAGAAGTAGAAGAAAGCCAAGAGCAAGAAGAAAATGTAGCCGCCGAAGTACAAGAAGAGGTCGTTGTAGACGACGCTGATGTACAAGAGGATGATGATGAAGAAGATATGCCAAGCATGGCAGAGCTTCTGGATGCAGAAGAATACAAAGTTGACTTGCCGCAGCGGGGCGAGATTCGTACAGGCATAATCGCCAGTATTGGTCCCAGCCAAATTTTAGTAAGCATAGGTGCAAAATCCGAAGGTGTTATTGCCGGACGCGCTTTAGATGATATGTCTCCTGAGGTGATTAAATCACTTGAGGTTGGACAAGAAATCGACGCGTATGTTCTTAACCCAGAAGATAAGCATGGTAATGTGATTCTTTCTTATACTCGCGCTATTGAGATGCGAGCATGGAAAATTGTTGCTGAAATGCTTGAAGAAGAGAGCTCTTACGAAGGTAAGGTTAGCGGCTTCAACAAAGGTGGCTTACTTGTCGACGTAGAAGGTTTGCGTGGTTTTATCCCTGCTTCACAAGTTAGTGCTGTACGCCGAAGCAAAGCAGTTGGCGCAACACCTGAACAGCGTTGGGCTAGAATGCAAGGTGAACCTATTGTCGTTCGTGTTATCGAAGTTGATAAAGAACGTCGTCGTCTAATTCTTTCTGAACGTGCCGCAAGCAATGAATCACGCCAAGCAGTTAAAGAACGCGTTATTTCTGAACTTGAAATCGGTGGTTCTTATACTGGTCGTGTAACCAGCTTGGCTAATTTCGGTGCCTTTGTAAATATTAATGGCGCTGATGGTCTTGTTCATCTTTCTGAGATTTCTTGGGAACGTGTAAAACATCCTAGTGAAGTGCTCACTGTTGGACAGGCAGCTGAAGTTAAGGTAATTAGCATTGACGATGAGAAAAATCGTATTGGTCTTTCTTTACGCCAATTGCAAGATGATCCATGGACTTCTCGCATCGCAAAATTCTCTGTTGGCCAATTGATTGAAGGCAAAATTACTCGCCTGACAAAATTTGGTGCATTTGCTCGGATTGATGATGATGTTGAAGGTTTAATTCACGTCTCTGAGATTAGCGACCAACGTGTTGAGCACCCCAAAGAGGAGCTTAACGAAGGTGATGTCGTTAGTTTGCGCATTATCCGCATTGAAGCAGAACGTCGCCGAATTGGCTTGAGTATGCGAAAAGTAGATTCTGCTGCTTATGTTGATAAAGACATGAAAGCTCTTGCTGAAGCTTTGCAAGAAGTTAGTGGTGGCGTTGTAGAAGCTCCTGCTGATGAGCCAGTTGTTGAAGAAGCCCCAGTAGTAGAAGAAGCAGTTGCAGAAGAAACTCCAGCAGTAGAAGAAGCCGCTGAAGAAAAAACTGAAACAAAAGCTATTGAAGATATGACCGTTGCTGAGTTGAAAGAAGAAGCTAAGAAACGTGAGCTTACGGGCTATTCGAAAATGAAAAAAGCTGAGTTGATTGAAGCTTTATCATAAGCTAGACATAGATAAAATTGATATAGGAGAGCGCATCCATCGGATGCGCTCTTTTTCTTTAATGCTGGGAGTTTGTTATAATCTTCAGCGCAAGAATTCAACTTTTAAGCCTTTTAACCTAAACCTAAAATCGAGAAAAAAATGAAACAACTCCTTCAAAATTTGAAAACTGGACAAGCTCTCATCGCCGAAGTTCCCATCCCTACGCCTCGCGCGGGGACGGCACTAATCAAAACCGCTGCATCCCTTGTCTCTGCTGGCACAGAGCGGATGGTGGTTGAGTTTGCCGAAAAATCACTTATCGGCAAAGCTCAATCTCGCCCCGACCTTGTCAAGCAAGTTATCGACAAAGCCCGCCGTGAAGGGCTCCTCAACACCGCCCAAGCCGCTTTCAACAAACTCGATGAGCCGATGGCCCTGGGCTATTCTTCGGCTGGCACAATTGTTGAACTTGGCGAAAATATGGATGGCTTCCACGTTGGTCAGCGGGTGGCTTGCGCGGGGGGGGGCTACGCTTCCCACGCTGAATACGCTATTGTGCCGCGCAATTTGCTTGCGCCTCTTCCTGATAATCTCGGTTTTGAGCAGGCGGCGTTTACCACGCTCGGTGCAATCGCTTTGCATGGATTCCGTCTGGCAGAGCCGAAGCTAGGAGAGACTGTCGCAGTGATCGGTGTTGGTTTATTGGGATTGATTACGATGCAGTTAGCGGCTGCAGCAGGATGCAAAATTATCGGCATTGATATCGACCCCAAACGAGTGGAACTGGCGGAAACGCTCGGGTTTGATGCTTGCGTGCGCGCCCAAGCAGTGGATGCGACCCAAGCATTTACTGCTAATCGAGGGGCAGACTCGGTGTTGATTTGCGCTGACGCAGAATCTAATGATCCAGTCCAGCTAGCAGGTGAAATCGCGCGTGACCGCGCAAAAGTTGTCGCCACAGGCGCGGTGGGTTTAGAGATCCCGCGTAAGATTTATTTCGCAAAAGAGCTATCTTTTATTAATTCCCGTTCTTATGGCCCGGGACGCTACGATTCTCTTTATGAAGAGGGCGGTGTGGATTATCCCATCGGCTATGTGCGCTGGACAGAAGGGCGCAATCTCGAAGCAGTGGTTGAGTTGTTGGCGAACGGCAAGTTAGAAGTGGCAAGTTTGATTACACATCGTTTTGCGATTGAAGAAGCAACTGAAGCCTACGAAGTGATTACGGGTAAAAAAGAAGAGCCTTTTATTGGGGTTCTATTGACCTATCCGGAAGCAGAGTATTGGAAATCAGGGAGTAGGATTGATTTTCCTACTGTCAATCCTTTATCGTCCACTGTCAAATTGGGGGTTATTGGCGCAGGATTATTCGCAAACGCCACTCTCTTACCTGCTCTCAAAAAGACTGATATTGAGTTGGTTGGTATCGCGTCTGCTGGCGGATTAAAAGCGCAACACTCGGCAAAGAAATTTGCTTTTAGCTACGCTACATCTAATGCAGATGAAATTATTAATGACGAAAATACAAATACTGTGGCAGTTTTAACGCGTCATGACCAGCACGCAGACTTGCTCATAAAAGCATTGGAAGCGGGCAAACACGTTTTTGTTGAAAAACCTTTAGCTGTGAACGCTGAGCAACTGAAAAAAGTAGAAGAAGCTCTCATGCGTCATGATTCACTCATCACAGTTGGTTTCAATCGTAGATTTGCCCCCTTAGCGCAAGAACTTTCTGCTTTTTATGCCGACCAAGTAGAGCCGCTTCATATTCATTATCGTATTAACGCGGGTTATCTCCCCCTGAATCACTGGATTCATGATCCCGAAGAAGGTGGTGGACGCATCATCGGCGAAGGTTGCCATTTTATTGATTTTCTAACTTTCTTGGTTGGTGAAGCACCAATCGCCGTCAGTACACACGCCTTGCCTGATAATGGCAAATATCGTGAAGATAATGTCAGTATGACCTTTACCTTCCCCGATGGCTCGATTGGTGTAGTCGATTATCTCGCCAATGGCGATAAATCGGTGCCAAAAGAACGCGTTGAAGTTTTTTGTGGTGGTAAAGTGGCTACATTAAATGATTATCGTTCGCTGGAGATGATACATAATGGCAAACGTAAAATGAGTAAAAACCGCTTAAGCCAAGATAAAGGCTGGAAGGATGAGATGGGTGCGTTGATTGAGGCTGTTAAAACTGGTACACCGCCTATCCCCTACGAGCAGTTGATTGGTGTAACAAAAGCCAGTTTTGCAGCAGTCGAGTCTTTGCGCAAAAAAGAATCTGTCAAGATTAGCTGATGGAATATATCCAAACCCTTCGACAACATCTTGGACACGCACCGATTTTACTAGTTGGCGCGACAGTTTTCGCTTTGAATGAACAAAATCGTTTGCTGATGCTAATGCGTACTGATAATCTCATGTGGGGTGTACCCGGCGGCGGAATCGAGTTAGGTGAAAAAGTCGAAGAAGCTGCCCGACGCGAAACTCAAGAAGAAACGGGTTTCGAAGTTGGTGAGATGACTCTTTTTGGCGTATTCTCTGGGGAGGGGATGTATTATAAATACCCCAATGGTGATGAAGTTCATAATATCTCCATTGTTTATCTAACGCGTGATTTGCGCGGAAAAATGAATATAAACCCCGAAGAACATAGCGGATATCAGTATTTCCCTCTTGATGCTTTGCCAGAGAATATCAGCCCGCCCTTGATGCCTGCTATTAGGCAGTTGATTGATAGTTCCCAAGCCTGATATGTCTTTTATATCCCGTACTCAAAGAGTTGGTAAGATAATTCATCAACTTGGCTTCACCCAAGTCGCCTTCTTTGCTTTATATAAACTTGGCTTAAAGACGGGATACTTCAAGCGCGCCCCTAATTCTCAAATCCCAATTTCTAACTCCCAATTTCTCTTCAACCTTCCTTCTCGCGAAGAGCTTCTCTCTATCCTAAGCGACGATGGCATAAAAACCCTCCTCGCCGAAGCCAATCACATCTTGGACGGGAATTTTCGCATCTTCGGCAGTGAACTCTCCGACATAAAACTAGACTTCAATCATCCCCTCTTCCACTGGACAGATTACGAGATGGGGAAAGCAAAAATACCGAATACCGAATACCAAACTCCTGCTCTAAACCTTCCTCCTCCAACCTTAGACCTTAAGCTGCTCTGGGAACCCGCCCGCTTTGGCTGGGCGTTCACTCTTGGGCGTGCCTATCGTATCAGCGGCGATGAGAAATATGCCCAAGCCTTCTGGCGATATTTCGAGATTTTCGACGTGGGCAACCCTGTCAATATGGGACCACATTGGATGAATGGGCAAGAAGTTGCTATTCGTTTGATGGCTTTTATTTGGGCGGCGCAAGTTTTTGCTGATGCGAGCGAAACAACGAAAGAACGAAAAACTAGATTAGCACGATCAGTTGCGGAACATGCAACTCGTATCCCATCTACGCTACTTTATGCACGTTCGCAGAATAATAATCATCTCACTAGCGAAGCAGCAGGATTATATACAGCGGCCTTAGCTCTACCCGAACATCCCCAAGCAAAAAAGTGGCGGGAACTGGGTATTAAATGGTTGAATTGGAGCTTTGAAAATCAGATTGACGAAAATGGGGAATATATTCAGCGTAGTGTTAATTATCATCGTTTGGTCTTGCAATTGGCTTTATGGGTAAGTGCTATAACCACAAAGGAACACGAAGTCCACGAAGAAAAAGCAGAACTTAATACTTCTTTGAGTACTTCGTGGATGAGCAAAAAATCTCAAGAAAATCTTGCACTAGCAACGCGTTGGTTGGCTGAGTTGACCGATTCCATTTCTGGTAATGCTCTCAATCTTGGTGCAAATGATGGTGCATATCTTTTCTCTCTATCTACTAGAGACTTTCGAGATTTTCGCCCGGTCGTTAATGCGGCTTCACGGGCTTTCCTCAACGAAGAACCTTTCCTTATAGATGAAATGAGTCTCTGGCTGGCCCCTCGTAAACTTGCTAACTTGCCACTTGCCTCTTCCAACCTTCCAACCTTAAAACCTTCAACTGACACATGGGCACATCTTCGCGTTGCAGGTGGGAACCTCCGCCTTGCACATGCCGACCAACTTCACCTTGATCTTTGGTGGCAGGGAGAAAATATCGCGCTAGATTCGGGAACCTATCTTTATAATGCTGAAAAGCCCTGGGATAATCCCCTCTCAGCAACTGAATTTCATAATACGGTTACTGTCAATGGACAAGACCAAATGACTCGTGCGAGTAAGTTCATGTACCTTGATTGGTCGCATGGTCGTATAGTTGAGCAATCTAATAATTATATAGCTGCAGAGCATGATGGCTATAAAAAAATGGGTTTCACACATCGTCGCGCAGTTAGTTTTGAAGAAAATATTTGGCACGTGGTAGATAAGCTGATTTCGGATACTGACTTACCAAATACTTATCGTCTTCACTGGCTTCTCCCCGATTTGGAATATGAATTAGAGAATAGAGAGGCGAGAGTAGAGTTTGGTTTGCAATCTCCTCACGCTTTGGTGAAAATCAACATCTCCCAATTCCCAATTCTCAATTCTCAACTCTCAATTGCCCGTGCAGGTAAAATCCTCTACGGCTCAACCGAAATCTCCCCCACACGCGGATGGTACTCGCCGACTTATGGTGTTAAAATCCCTGCGCTTTCGTTAGCTCTCGAAGTGACTGCTTCTGATTCTGTAAAATTCATCTCTGAGTTTGCATTCTCACCACTTTAGAGATATTTTTCTCCCTCTTTGCGTTCACGAATCTTCTTTGCAGGGCTGCCGTAGACAACCTCAAAGGAAGCAACCGGCTTATTAATCAGCGACCCAGCCCCAATCACGCTGTGTTCCCCAATTTTGATGCGCGGCAATAATATTGCCCCGATATTTATCGCACTATATTCACCGATCTCACATTCTCCTCCTACAGTAACACCCGGAGCGAGACTAGCAAAATCGTCCATTTCAGAATCATGGTCTAGTGAAGAGTTGGTATTCAAGATGCAAAACTCACCAATGGATGAAGTCACATTAACAGAAACGCCCGCCATAATCACTGTTCCCTGCCCAATAATTACATCTGATGAAATTGCACTAGCTGGATGTATAGCAGAGAAGAAAGAAAGCTCAGAATTCTCTTTTTTAATACGCTCAACGACCTTAGAACGGGTAAAATTATCTCCGACCGCGATAATAACGCCTTTTATAGCGTGGATTTTGACGAATTTACCTAAATCGGTATCTTTGCCCAAAACCTCATATCCTAAAATTTTCTCACCTATATTTGGTTGCGCATTTAGCAAGCCAAGGATATTATATTTACCTTCTTTTTCAACAATACCAATAATTACTTTAGCATGGCCACCAGAGCCAATAATGAAAATATCTTCCATAATTTCTTCCTAATCAGATTTGTATGATACCAAGCGAGTGTATCATATCAAAAGAAAATTCTAAAAAAATGCATATTTTACTCATCCACCAAGCCTTTGCCACGGTTAACGAACCAGGTGGCACGCGTCATCATGAACTTGCACGTTATCTCGTTCAGCGCGGACATCGTGTCACCATTATTGCCTCTTCTGTAAGTTATATCACGGGTAAAAGCTTAGCTACCGAAGAAAAAGAAAAAGGCATCTCAATTATTCGCGCCTATGTTTATCAGGCGCACCACAAATCTTTTGTGCACCGCGTCTTTGCTTTTCTTTCCTTTATGGCCTCTTCTTTTATAGAGGGATTAAAAGTTAAAGATATAGATTTGATATGGGGAACCTCCCCGCCAATTTTTCAGGGGATCACAGCTTGGGCATTAGCGCGTTTGAAGCGGATTCCCTTCCTTTTTGAAGTCCGTGACCTGTGGCCTGCTTTCGCTATATCAGTTGGGGTGCTGAAGAACAGCTTTTTGATACGCATCTCAGAGTGGCTGGAACGATTTTTATACCGTGCTGCTGATCGGGTCATGGTCAACAGCCCCGGGTATATCACGCACGTTCAGGGCTTGGGAGCGAAGCGTGTCGAACTTGTTCCTAATGGGGTAGATGCTGGAATGTTCGCTCCTGCTCAACGAGGAGAAACCTTCCGACAATCCCACAACTTAAATGACAAATTTGTAATTCTCTACGCAGGCGCGCACGGCATGTCGAACGACCTTGGCGTGGTTTTGGATGCAGCAGAGAATTTGAGAGAAGAGAAAAATATTCAGATTGTGTTACTTGGGGATGGTAAAGAAAAAGCGAATTTGCAAGCGCAAGCAGAAAAAATGGCATTAGAGAATATAAGCTTCATCACCTCTGTCCCCAAAAGTGGCATGGCAGATGCGCTCGCAGCATCAGATGCCTGTCTTGCGATTTTGAAGCCGATTGAGTGGTATAAGGCGACCTATCCAAATAAAGTTTTCGACTATATGGCGGCGGGGAGACCGATAGTGTTGGCTATTGATGGTGTGATCCGAGAAGTAGTAGATGCGGCTAGATGCGGAATTTTCACTGAGCCGGGCGATGCGCGTATGTTGGCAAATGCTATGCGTGAATTGGCGAATAGCCTTGTGCGTAGCCGAGAAATGGGCTTGGCGGGCAGGCGTTATGTGGAAGAGCATTTTGACCGAGCTGAACTTGCTGAGCATTTGGTGGGGATTTTGGAAAAGATGGAAAAAAAATAATACGCCTGAGTTTGTCTTAATTGTCCGCATTGTGTGTATAATAGATTTGTTGCTTTGATTTTGCTTCCCCACACTATGGAGGATATTATGTTTGATTTAATGCTTCAAATCTTGGCTTTGTTTATAGGTCTTTTTGTGGGCTATCGACGCTGGATTGCGCCAAGAGCTGATAGTCTTTCAAGACAAGGGCAAGGGCTTCTGCTCTTGTTGGTTTTGACGATGGTGGGCGGTTTTATAGGCAGTTTTGGTTGGTGGGTTGATGATCCTCGAACTTTTTCATGGGATTTGCCACCTTTGGCTGGGCGCATGTTGGCTTCGGCGGCATGGGCTTTTACAGTGGCTGGTTTGATGGCGTTGCAGAAGCCTGCCTATGAAAGAGTGCGGCTGTTATTGTGGATGCTGTTTGTTTATCTCGTGCCCTTGGCCCTTGTAATCTTTCTCTTCCATTTGGATTACTTTGATTTCCAGGCACCGATCGTATATGGGTTTTTTATAATTGTCGTTACAATGATCACGGCAAGTTCCTGGTATCTATACCGTCAACCTGAGATTGTAGCTAAAGAAAAAGAAGTAGTGTC
>JABGQV010000122.1 GCA_018648655.1 Anaerolineae bacterium
ACTAACTCACTAGGCTCTTTTTATTACCTGTCCACCTTTTGGGGTGCAGTTCAAAAAATCTGCTCTTTTTTCTTTTTAGAAGTTTCTTTGAAAGCTTATCCCTTTTGCAATTCTCGAATCCCATTATGGACTTGGTTGAGCAAACGACTTAGTTCATCTTCTACACCAGATAAGGTCTCAACGACGTAGTTATCAGCATCCATGCGTGTTGCGGCAGCATCGGCACGGGCTTGCTCAAGAACATTATCAGCTCGCAGTTTGGCTTTTTCGATAAGAACATCTTCAGATGTCATTTCATTTGCTTTTTCTTCTGCCAGCACGGTGGTGCGATTTGCTTTCTCTTCTGCTTGGGCCAAAATACGATCACTTTGATTCAGCATTTGTTGTGCTTTTTTCACTTCATCTGGGATGGCGATACGCATTTGGTCAATAATATCGAGCATACGATCTTCGTCTACTATGACATTATGTGTGAAGGGAAGGGCGCGGCTTTCGTTGAAGAGTTCTTCTAACCGATCTATTAGGTGTAGGATGTCCATGTTTTTTCTCCGTTATGATGGGAACATCTTTATTCTATCTTAAGGCGTGCAAGGGTCGCAAGGGTGACAAATGAGGCAGGGGAGCAAGATTAAAGCTTAGGTCAGGTAAATATTATTTTAAGAGCTACCAAGCCTCAGACACGTGTGAAGCGGGGATATCCAACTATAGCTACTTAATCTCGCGGTATATTCGCTACAGTAAATTCTTCCATTCCAGCAATTTTGTCTTTTAAGGCCAGAAAGACATGCGGAGGAACCATGCTAGAGACATCTCCATCGAGCATGGCAATTTCTTTGACTGTCGTTGATGAAATAAAAGTATGTTCTTCATGGGTGATCAAGGCAATGCTTTCAATATCGGTAGCAAGGCGATGATTGGCGAGCGCCATGCGAAATTCAAACTCGAAATCAGAAAAAACGCGTAAACCACGGACAATGACTTGAGCGTCAATTTCTCTACAGGCATCAACAGTGAGTTTATTATAGCCAGTTACACGGATTTTTGGGTTTCCTGCAAAAGCTTCTGTTGCCAAAGCAATGCGCTCTTCAGGAGAAAAAAGAAGATTTTTTAACGGTTTATCGTAAACCGCAATAATCAGCTCATCAAAAAGACGAACAGCTCTTTTTGCAATATCTACATGCCCATAATGAATGGGATCAAAGCTACCAGGGAAAAATGCGCGTACCATTAGCTTGCTTCCCCTTTGACATCGCCCCAGAAATGATCGAGAGCTTCACCGAGCAATTTATGCTCTTCTTTTTCAAGATTTGCATCTAGCGCAAAAATGGCTTGCGCACGCTCACGGGCTTTTTCAATAAGTTCAATATCTGTTAGGCTCGCCATACGAAGGCCTGTGCTATAACCAGATTGGCGCACCCCTAAAAACTCACCAGGGCCACGTTGTTGCAAATCTTTTTCAGCAAGAACAAATCCATCATTGCTTTCGGCCATCGCGAGAAGGCGTTCATTTTCGGTATCATCGTTACTGGTGGGGATAAGCAAACAATAAGATTTATCTATACCACGTCCCACACGTCCACGCAATTGATGGAGTTGGGCTAATCCGAAACGATCTGCGCCTTCGATGAGCATAACGGTGGCGTTGGGGACATCCACACCCACTTCGACTACAGTGGTGGCTACCAAAATATCGTATTCTTTGGCACGGAATTTCTCCATCACTTCATCTTTTTCAGCTGGCTTCATGCGTCCATGCAAAAGACCAACATTTAGCTTATGGAAAACCTCAGCTTGCAGGGATTCGTGTTCTTTAACAGCTGCGCGAGCTTCTATTTTTTCGCTCTCTTCAACGAGCGGATAGATGATAAAGGCTTGTTTTCCGTCTAAAACCTGAGATCGGATCATCGTATAAGCACGTTCTCTCTCTTGCGGTCGAAGCACATGCGTCTCGATGGGTTCTCTGCCAGCAGGCAATTCATCCATTACAGAAATATCTAAATCCCCATGAACAGTAAGGGCCAAAGAACGCGGAATTGGGGTAGCTGTCATCACCATTAGATGCAAATTTGCGCCTTTTTCACGAAGAGCAACTCGTTGGTCTACGCCAAAACGATGTTGCTCATCTACGATAGCCAGCTCTAAGTTTTTAAATTCTATAGAATCCTGAATTAAGGCATGAGTACCAATAATTACCTTTATGCTTCCATTAAGCAAACCTTCACGTATTTCTTCTTTTCTCGCTTCAGGTGTATCGCCTATCAGCAAGCGGATTTCATCTTCTTCTATTCCGCCTTCGCCTGCTGTAAGCATTGTGCTTAAACTACGATAATGTTGCTCAGCCAGAATACTCGTGGGCGCCATCAAGGCACTTTGCGCACCAGCATGTGCAATAATTTCTATGGCCATCGCTGCAACTACTGTTTTACCAGAGCCAACATCGCCTTGGAGCAAACGGTTCATGGGTCTGCCAGAGCCAAAGTCCATCACTATATCTGATACGGCTTTTTCTTGTGCATTTGTTAAGGTAAAAGGCAAAGCATCCTTACGTGATTTAAGCCATTCTTCTGGCACATCAAAAATATGCCCCATAACTGATTGCCAATCGCGTTTTTGGCGTAAAACGCCCATTTGCAAAAAGAAAATCTCATCAAAGGCTAAGCGCTCACGTGCTAATTTCAAATGCGCTTGTGTTTTGGGAAAATGTACATTTTCTAAAGCAGTATTCAAACCCGGCAATTTCGCAGCCAAGCGCACACTTTCTGGAAGATGGTCTGTAATCTGAGGAGCCCAATAAGCAATGACTTGTTTCATTTGTGTTCGGAGCCATTTTTGGGTGATTTTCTTTGTTAGTGCATAAATTGGCACAATACGGTTTGTGTGCAAATTCTCGGTTTCTACCAATTCCCAATCAGGGCTTTTCATTACTAGCCGTCCTAGATATTGGTCAATTTTGCCAGAAACCGAAATGCTTATCCCCTGTCTAAATCGGTTTGTAAGCCAAGGCTGATTAAACCATGTCAAACGTAACGAACCCGTTCCGTCATTGATAATAACATCCGTAATATGCGATTTTCCACCACGAATCGGGCGACCAGTCACGTTTTGTACAGAGCCGATTACAGTTACTTGTTCTCCGTACCAAAGTGACTTAATCGGTTTTAGCTGGCTATAATCATCATAACGACGCGGGAAGTTATAGAGCATATCGCGTAGCGTGAAGAGGCCCAGATTTTCAAGTGTGGTTGAATTACGGGGGCCAACACCTTGGAGGACGGTTAAAGCAGCATTTAATGCGATAGGCGTTTTACTGGTGGATGCTCCAGGGACAGATTCGGAGCGGGGACGTGCCGGACGATGAACTTGCTCTTTCTTTTCAACAGTTTCTTGTTGAACTTCAGTTTCTGCTTCTACGGGCACTATTTCTTCAGCTGGGGTGCTTTCTTCGACGGCATCCTCTTCAGGCACAGATTCTGTCTCCTGCGCGGGAGCAGGCTCAGATTGTGTAGGAGGCGTTTTTTCATCCCCCAATTCTGGATATTCTCTCTTAAGTCTATTCCCTATCCCAAAGAGAGTTACTCTTCTTGATTCTGCGCTAAGGCCTTCATAATCACGTAATCTGCCTGTAACGGCTTGGATAATTTCTTCAGCAATACCATCATTGCGTGCATCAGACTCCCAAGTTTCGAGCATACTTGCTAGACCACCAATAACGGCTTTATTGTCGTAACCATTTTTTGCTTCTAAACGGACATATTTTTGTAGTTTTTCTATTGAAGGGTACATAGGGTGTATTTTATCACGGGCTTGAGAGTGGGTGCGGCGAAGTTTGAAAGGGATAAGTGAAAGATTCTTCGCTTTTTCTTTTAGTTTTTCACCACTGTAAATCCAATCCCATTTGGCCCTAAATGCGCGCCAATAACAGGGGTGATATTAACCACCAAAGGCTCTATTATTTTTGGCGGGGCAAATTCTGCTAAAAACTGATGCGCGCGTTCTTCGGCATTGGTATGCAAAATAGCCAATCTTTTTATTGAACTAACTTTTTCGAGCATTTCTTTTAAGCGGCGGTTTGCCAATCGTGTTGTTCGAACTGAACCAAGATTTTCTACTTTTCCATAAGCTAATCCTATCATCGGCTTAAGGTTTAGTAACTCCGCGACACGTGCTTTTGTCCACGAGACGCGTCCACTGCGCCGCAGATATTCAAGGCTATTAAGAGTGGCTCTTAATTTGATATGTTCTTGGAAAGCAGAAAGCATTTTAGATATTTTTTCAACACTAGCACCCTCTGCTATAAAATCAGCTGCTTCCAAAACTTGAAAGCCAATACCAAGGCTGAGTTGCCCGCTATCTATAAGTTTAATTTTGTCTCCAAAAGTTTCTGCTGCAAGACGTGCCGCATTATAAATACCACTTAGTTGAGATGCGGCATGGATTGAAAAAACTTTCTCTGCTCCTGCGCTAAAGAGTTTTTTATACCGCGTCATAAATTCCCCTGCCGAGGGCGCTGCTGTGGTGGCAGGAGATTTAAAAAATGGCATTCGTGTATAAAATTCTTCACGAGTAATATCTACGCCATCAATATAGCTTTTCCCATCAATGACGATAATTGCAGGAACAACTTCAATTTTATATTTATTTAGCAAATTGGCAGGAATATCAGCAATGCTGTCGGTAAGTAATCCTATTTTCATAGTTAAATATTCACCTTCTTTTTATTACTGTGCTAACTTTCAACTCTTCTTTTTTAAAAATTCGCTGGATATTGGCACGATGTAAATAAACAATAAGCCCAAGAAGCAACGTTGCAATACCAACCAAAAATATCGGATATTCCAAAAGATACGTGGCAATCGGAAGCGCAATAAATGCTGAAAATGACCCTGCCACAATATAATCGGTTATTAAAGCAGGAAAAATGACTAATGAGCCAAAAATCATGCCCAACTTCCAATTTATGCCAAAGGCCATGCCTATCAGTGTTGCTAGGCCTTTTCCCCCTTGAAATCTCATATAAAAAGGAAAAATATGTCCCACAATAGCCATAATGCCCGCCAAATAAGCCAAGTTAGGGCTATCGGGATAAATCCATTTTATAAGTGAAAGAGCAAAAAACCCTTTGAGAATATCAATAAGAGCGACAATAATGCCATATTTCCATCCCATAATAGCTGTTGTATTTGAAGCGCCTGCGTTACCTGAGCCATGCTCACGAATATCTGTTTTGCGAATGGTTTTGCTCAGAAAATAAGATGGCTGAATACACCCGAAAGCATAACCCAAAAGAATTGCAATGATAGTTTCAAAAGTCATTTTTCCTCTTTATAAAAATACTCTCGCAACTACCTTAATAGTCGCGAGAGTATTTTTTAGTTATACCTTACCCCATATTTACTCAATAGAAATAATCAATTGATAATGTGGCTGACCGCCATCGAGCATCTCAATTTCATGGTCAGGATACTTCTCTTGAATTACATCACCCACACGGTTTGCCTCTTGGCGCGGATACTCACCGCCCATATAGAGCGTAACCAATTCATAATCGTCCATATTGGCTTTTTCAAGCAAGCTTAGGCAAGCTTCTTCAACATTAGATGCTGCTAAAACTAATTTGCCATCTAATAAAGCAATTACCTGACCTTCTTTTACATTCACACCGTCAATTTCAACTGTGCGTGAAGCTGTCGTCACTTCACCTGTACGAACATCGTCAAGGCTTTTTACCATTTTTTTGGCAACCGTTGCCAAATCACCAGTGGGGTTATGCATAAGCATCGCGGCTAATCCCTGTGGCACAGTTTTACACGGCACAACATGAACATCTTTTACAGTCACTTCACTGGCTGCCTGGGCTGCCAAAACAATATTTTTATTATTAGGCAGGATGATGACCTTATCTGTTGGCAAATTCTCGAAAGCGGCTAATAACTCTTTCGTGCTGGGATTCATCGTCTGGCCACCCTCAACAATAGCGGCTACGCCCAAGCTAGCAAAAATACGGGATATGCCAGGGCCAGGAGAAACCGTCACAATCGCGATTTCATCTGGATCGATATTTGTAAGCTCGAGTCTATCGTAATCAGTGTTTTTATTAAGTTTATCCATTTGCGCAACGAGATTTTCCATAGCAACATCGGTGACAGTGCCCAACTCCATGATGTAATCAATTGGCAAATAACGATTTTCTAAGGGGACATGGATATGCATCCTATACATTCCATCCCCTTCACCAATTTGAATAGATGTGCCCATTTCTTCAAGTGCCGCATAAAATGGCTTTAACTCTAATTCACCTTCTGGGTAAAAATCGACTACTACTTCAAAATCTTGCCCCTCTTCAACGGCGTGCATCGCTTCTTCCATTTCAAGAGCCGCCATTGGTTGAACAGACATTGTAGCCTTATCAAGCGGCTCATCGTAGATGAACTTAAGCATCCCTTCAAGGATAAGATATAGCCCCATACCACCAGAATCAACAACACCAGCATCTTTAAGAACGGGTAAAAGTTCGGGCGTATGCTCCACAGATTCATCTGCGGCTTTAACTATTTTTTCTAAAAGGGCTATGGGATCATCGCCTTCTTCATGCGATTTTTCGGCAGCGATTGCGATATCTTTTGAAACAGTAAGAATAGTGCCTTCAACAGGACGGACTACTCCTCTATAGGCAGTATCACGGGCTTGTGAAAATGCTTCAGCTAAATTGCTACCGGTTAAAACCTCAGCATCTTTCAGGCCACGCGCAATTCCGCGCCAAATTTGGGATAAGATAACGCCGGAGTTACCACGTGCGCCCATTAGCGCACCTTGCGCAAAGGCATCCGCCATATGGGTCACTTTATGATGGCCAAGATCGGCAATCTCATCATAAGCAGATTGCATTGTGAGCACCATATTTGTGCCTGTATCACCATCGGGAACGGGGAAAACATTAAGGGCATTTACAGTATCTTGGTTGGTACGAAGCCAAGTTAGCCCAGCTTCAACCAAATGTTTATAGGCTTGCCCATCGAAGGGAAGGGCGTTCATTTCTTCTACTCTTTTTGTGCGCGCAGCGTTTTGCTCTTCGGTCATAATTGCTCCAATTTAAAGATTTAGGGAGCAGGAATTAAGGCTTAGCCTATTTTTTTCCTGATTACCTGTTTATTTTAATTCTCGTCTCCAACACGCAGACCTGCTACGTGCACATCAATACTATTTACACGTACGCCTAACGCTTTTTCAACATTAAAGCGGACAGTGTTCGCAACACTTGTAGCAACAGATGCAATGCGCGTACCGTGCTGAACAATGACATAAATATCTATATCTATTTTGTCGTCATTATAATTAACCGATACACCACGGTTTGGGTCACGGGTGATGGTTTGTGCTAGCCCAGAGGCCAGATTTTTTGATGCCAACCCAACTACGCCATAGGATCGCAAAGTGGCGTGATATGCAATTGTAGCAACGGCATTCGGTGAAACATGAATACTGCCTAGTGTGGTTTCTTCTTTACTCATTAGTTTTTTCCTTTTTTGACAGACATTAAACTATAGACCCGAATTATAAGGCGAGCTTAGGGAATTTTACAACTCAATCTCCCTACAAAATCCCTTAAATAATGCTACTCTTTTTTCTTAGGTTTTAGGTCTGATGCTTTAAGTCTATTTATATAACAATTTCTCTTGTAGATGGATACGCTTTGTGGTAGAATGCCTCGCTTGGGTAAAAAGCCCAAAATGATGCTATTATTTTATGTTGAAAGGAGCTAAAAATGGCTGTCTGCGCTCACTGCGATAAGAAAACAACTTTTGGTAATAGTCGTTCCTTCTCTATGAAGGCGACTAAACGAAAATTCAAACCTAATTTGCAAAAAGTGACACTTTACGAAAGTGGTCAAAAGGTCAAGAAGACTCTCTGTACTAAGTGTATCAAAGCTTTGGGCAAATCTGCTTAAGTTTTAAAATTTGTTTTCTCAAAAATCACGACTTTCGTCGTGATTTTTTGGTTTAAAATACCTAACGCCTATAGCCCTACCAAGCTTTCACCTCAAAGGCGGATTATAAATATAATAAATCCACATCCAAAATGGAATCAACCCCCCCCCCATAATTAATGCGAGAAGACCTAAAGCCACACTTCTTAAATCTATATCATTAACTGTATTCTGAGCTGGGGGAGCACTATAAGAAAGCGGTTGTGACACTTCTTCTTTTTTTACAGGAATATGTTGATATAGGGTATCAAGCTCTGGTTCAGGCACGGGAACGCTAACGGGTGGAGCTTGCACGGGAACAGAAATGGGTTGTGACAGAGGCTCTGACTTACGTGTCCCGAAATTCTCTAAAACCCGCCCAAATTGGTCGGCGGTTCTATAACGACGAGAAGGCTCTTTTGAGAGCACCTTTGCAACAATTTGTTCTAAGGCAGGCGGCACATCAGGGATATATTCGCTCAAAAGTACGGGTGTCTCTTTCATATGTAGGCGAGCAAGCTCTTCGGGCGTAGGTGCCACAAAAGGGAGTGTGCCTGTGAGCAATTCATATAAAATAACGCCTAATGAATAAACATCAGAAGCGGGAGAAGGCGCACCGCCTGTGGCTTGCTCTGGTGCAAAATACTGAGGCGACCCCCAAACGACATCGCTATATTCATCATGTTTAATTGAAGAGAGTGCACGTGCAATTCCGAAGTCGGTTACCTTTAAGCGGCGGTCGGGGGAGACCAAGAAATTATGCGGCTTCACATCGCAATGCACTAAGCCGGCACGATGTGCATAACCAATTCCCGCACAAGCCTGCACCATCACCGCAAGCGCATCTTTAACCGAAACACGCCCCTGCCTTTTGATAAGAGACTTCAAATCAGGACCATCTACAAACTCCATCACAATAAAGAGCTTGCCTACATCGAACCCAAAATCATGCACAGTGACAATATTAGGGTGAGAAAGATTCGCCGCCGCTCGTGCTTCTTGATGAAACTTGGCCCGAAATTCTTCATCTTCAGAATAATCGTCTCTGAGCAATTTAATCGCAACATCGCGCTCGAGCATTTTATCTCTAGCGCGATAAACAGTTGCCATGCCGCCCTTACCTTGGGCTTCAAGCAATTGATAACGGTCGTTAAGTAGTTTTCCTTCGGTCATTATGTGTAGATTATATCAGGTTAGCATTATTTTTTTCTCTAAAATACAGTATTTTTGATTTCAAAGTAATCCACTTATATCATCGTTTATAATCTCTACATGTCTATACTTAAAGATAAGCGGATTTTACTCGGCGTAACGGGATCAATCGCGGCATATAAAGCAGCAGAACTTGCCTCTACGATGACGCAAGCCGGTGCACACGTGGACGTTATCTTGACACGTGCCGCTGAGCAGTTTATTTCGCCCTTAACTTTCCAATCCCTAACTGGGCGAAAAGTCTATACCGATAGTGAGCTATGGGGCGGCGAATCGCATATTTTACATGTTGGTCTAGGCCACGCAGCAGATCTACTCCTCATTGCCCCCATCACCGCAAATACGATAGCAAAACTCGCACAGGGACAGGCAAATGACTTACTCTCTATCACCGCTCTTGCTGCGCAATGCCCAATACTCATTGCCCCTGCAATGGATATTGGCATGTATGAAAACCCCGCCACACAAGAGAATGTACGGTTATTAAAAGAACGCGATATTCTCTTTGCTGGTCCCGCACAAGGCAGAATGGCATCTGGCCTAGAGGGCTTAGGGCGTATGGTGGAGCCCAATGAAATTATTGGGCAGACCCGAAAAATTTTAGGGAAAAGTGGTGATTTGGCTGGCAAAAAAATCATCATCACTGCTGGTGGGACACAAGAAGCAATAGACCCCGTTCGCTTTATCACCAATCGCTCTTCAGGAAAACAGGGCTACGCCCTTGCCCAAGCTGCCATAGATGCAGGCGCAGAAGTGACACTTATTTCTACCCCTACTGCATTAAAAGCACCCGTTGGGGTAAGTTTTCTTTTAGCAGAATCTGCCGAAGAGATGCTCAATGCTGTCCTCACCGAATCTGCTGATGCAGATGTGCTAATTATGGCAGCCGCTGTTGCCGATTTTAGACCCGCAAAAATTGCTGAGAAAAAGCTCAAAAAAAGGGATGGGATACCCCAAATCACGCTCGAGCCGGCACCCGATATTCTTAAACATCTCTCAAGCCAAAAGTCGGGCGCGTCTCGCCCCTCTCTTGTGGTAGGATTTGCAGCAGAAAGTCGTGATTTACTATCTAATGCGGCTGAGAAACTTAAATCCAAAAAACTAGATTTAATTGTGGCAAATGATATTTCGGCAAAAGATGCTGGTTTTAATGTAGAAAACAATCGCGTTATACTTCTTTATGCTGATGGTCAAAAAGAAAAACTTTCATTGCAAAGTAAATATAAAATTTCTAAAACTATTCTTAAACGTGTAGCTTCTATGCTAAACAAAGAAAAAGTATTTAACACAGGACTTTTATCAATCGCAAAAACGGAGAAATAAATGCGCGTTTTAGTCGTCTCTGATATTCATGCAAATTACACAGCATTTGAAGCTGTACTAGATAATGCTGGTGATTTTGAGGCTCTTTGGTGTTTGGGAGATATTGTTGGTTACGGCCCCGACCCGAACGCTTGTGTAGAATTGCTCAGCGAACAAAAAAACTTGGTTTGTGTGCCAGGAAACCATGATATTGCAGCAATGGGTCAAATGCCAACTGAAGCTTTTAATGGTGATGCTCGGCTCTCTATGCTTTGGCAACAACGCGTTCTTTCTGCTAGCAGCATGGATTTTCTGAATACTCTGCAACAAGTTATAGAGCCTCATGAAACAGTAACGCTTGCTCACGGCAGCCCCCGTGACCCAATTTGGGAGTATATGATCAATACACTCACCGCGCGGGTGAATTTCCTTGAGTTCAAAACTGATTTTTGTTTTGTTGGGCATACACATGTGCCAAGTATTTTTTGGTACGAAGAAGAAACCGACCGCGTTTTGCTCGATATCCCAAATGCAGGGGAGCCAATTGAACTACAAGGGCGCGTCATTCTCAACCCCGGTTCTGTTGGACAACCTCGTGACCGTGATCCGCGTGCGGCTTATGCTATTTTTGATACTGAAACAAAAATTTGGGAGCCTCACCGTGTTGAATACGATATAAAGTCTGTGCAGGCACGCATTAGAGAAGCTAATTTACCTGAAAGACATGCACTAAGATTAGAAGAGGGCTGGTAGCTCGATATTCAACGGGAACTTTTTTTCTAGAACTTACGTCTAAGGTTTAATATCCGAGGTCTTTTAAAAAGGAGAAAAATCATGAAACGCTATCTAATTACCTCTATTATCATTCTTATCTTGCTCTCTGGTTGTGCCAGTGCTGCCGCACCTTCTGCCGATTATGCAATAATGGAAGAAGGTTTTGCCGCTGCACCAGCCATGGAAATGGTCGAAGTAGAATCAATAGATAATTCCACTTCGCGAAAAACATCTGAATCAACGGTTGAGGGAGCACAACAAGAACGCCTTGTTATCAAAAATGCTGATTTGAGCATTACCGTTGACAATCCTGAAGCAAAATTGGCTGTTATTTCTGCTTTAGCCCGTTCTATGGGCGGACATGTTGTTTCCTCTAATACTTATCAGAGTTATGCTAATAGTGGTGCCCGAGTCCCTGAAGGAAATATCACTATTCGTGTTCCTTCCCAAAATTTAGATGCCGCTCTCGAGAAAATCAAAGAAAATACAGAAGAAGTAAATTACGAAAATGTATCAGGTGAGGATGTAACTGATCAATTCGTCGATCTTCAATCACGGTTAAAAGCAAAAAAAGCCGCCGAAGAGAAGATGCTCGAAATCATGTCGCAAGCCACAACCACCGAAGAGACGCTTGCGGTTTATTCCCAGCTTCAGTTTATCCAGAGCGATATCGAAGTGCTCACAGGCCAAATTAATTATTATGAACGCTCGGCTGCCATGTCTTCAATCAGCATCAGTGTTATCGCCACTGAAAAATCCAAACCCATCGAAATTGGTGGCTGGGAGCTAGGTGAAACTGCCAGCAAAGCTGTGCAAAATCTGATTGATTATTTGCAAGGCTTCGTGCGCTTCCTAATCAATTTCTTTATCTTCCTTCTACCTGTCTTAGTAACACTTTTCCTGCCTTTCTACCTTGTATTTCTTGGTATCCGCGCCATTCTGCGCAAACGCCGAGAAAAGAAAATAGTAAAAGAAAAAGTAGAGTAGGCTGCCCTATCCTATCCAAGCCCTTCTCCCACTCTGGGGGAAGGGCTTTTTTGTTATAATGCCCCCATGCAAAAACTTGCCGAAAACACAAAAAAACTTTTCAACATTCAACTCACCGAAACGCAAATTGACGCGCTCATTATTTTCGAACGAGAGCTAATCGAGTGGAATAAAAAAATCAGCCTAACGGCCATACGGGATGCAGAGGGAATTCGCACCAAACATTTCTTGGATTCTTTCTCCTGCGCACTTGCTTGGGGAGATGAAGCCCCGAAAACGCTCATTGATATCGGCGTGGGTGCTGGTTTCCCTGGCATCCCACTGAAAATAATCTATCCCGAAATGAAACTAACGCTAGTCGAGTCTGTAGCCAAGAAAGCAAAGTTTTGCCAAATGATGGTCGAAATTTTGGCACTTAAAGACGTGACTGTCGTCACAACCCGCGCAGAAAAAATAGGGCAAGACCCCGAACACCGTGAAAGCTACGATTGGGCAATAGCCCGCGCAGTTGCAAATTTGCCAGTTCTTAGCGAATATCTTTTGCCCCTAGTCAAAGTTGGTGGGAAAATGCTCGCTCAAAAAGGTGAACGTGGCCGCGCCGAAACCCAAGATGCAGAAAACGCCCTACAGATATTGGGTGGAGAATTACAGCAAATAATCCCCGTGACTTTGCCAAGCGTGGTCGAAGAACGTTATCTAATATTGGTAGACAAAATAAGTGCAACCCCATCTCAATACCCTCGGCGAGAGGGAATCCCCGCGAAGAGGGCTTTATAGCTACGCAACTTCCATCTTCGGAGAAAGCTAAGACGGCAGAGCAGAGAAGAAATTAAAATAATATTACCGACCTGGAAACGAAAACTTAATCACTTAAGGAATCCGTATGAGTACAAATATCGACAAGAAATTTGCCCCTTTTGAAAAACGGATGCGAGATGAAAAGATGCCAGAACTCGCTATCAAAAGCTTTAAGTACTATTATTCTCAGCTTCTTGAAGGAGAGACGGGGTTTGTACATGCCGCCGATATCCAAGCTATTGAGGATATTCCCGATGTAGAAAGCATTTCAGAAACGATAGCTGATATTGGTCAAGCAGCTTTATCTAGTGCGCTAATCATCAAGCTAAATGGTGGTTTAGGGACAAGTATGGGCTTAGATAAAGCTAAATCCTTGCTACAGATAAAAGAGGAGTATTCTTTTCTGGATATTATTGCCCAACAAGCATTGGAACTAGATATTCCCCTTGTATTGATGAATAGCTTTGCAACTGAAGACGATACTTTAGCTCTCCTTAAAAAGTATCCCAAACTGTGGAAGAGCGAAATAGATTTATCTTTTTTACAGCATAAAGTCCCTAAAGTAAAACAATCTGACTTAACGCCAGTCACTTGGGATCAAAACCCAGAGTTAGAATGGGCCCCTCCTGGTCATGGCAATATATACCCAGCTTTGGTGACAAGCGGTATGCTTGACCAACTTTTAGAATCGGGCTTTAAATATGCCTTTATTTCTAACTCTGATAATTTAGGGGCTGTAATAGATACGAAGATTCTAGGATATATGGTTAAAACGCAAGCGCCCTTTTTAATGGAGGTTGCTGAGCGTACCGAAATGGATAAAAAGGGTGGTTTTCCCGTTCGTTATCACAATGGACAACTTCTTTTATGGGAAATTGCTCAATGCCCTCCCGAAGAGATAGATATTCATCAAGATACTGAACGCTTTGATTACTTTAGTACAAATAGCATTTGGATCAATTTGTTGACTCTTAAAAAAGAGATGCTGAAAAATGAAAATAATCTGAAATTGCCAATGATCCGTAACGAAAAAACGGTTGATCCAACAAAGAGTGACTCTACGCCAATTTATAATTTGGAAACAGCGCAAGGAGCAGCTATTTCTGCCTTTAAAGGGGCTCAACCCGTGCGCATATTACGGAATCGCTTCAACCCCGTAAAGACGACAAACGAGTTGCTCGCGGTTCGCTCTGATGCGTATATTTTGACTTCTGATTTTCGGATTATCCTTAATCCAGAACGCCATTTGCCCCCTCCTGTAATTACCTTAGATTCAAGATATTATCGATTGATTAGTGATATGGAAGCCCGTTTCCCTATAGGAACTCCGTCATTGCTCAATTGTAGAAGTCTGGATATTAAAGGAAATATTAAGTTCGGGAAAAATGTAGTTTTCGAAGGAGATGTACAGCTTATCAATGATACAAAAAGTCAGGTTCTTGTCGAAGATATTCTTATAGTAGACCAAGAATGGAGCGTCTGACATATTCATTAATCGGCACCCAAGCCCAAATCGAGGGATGTGGCGAGCGTAGAACGCTATCCATCTTAAATATTAAGAATATTTTCTGGAATAAACAGATTTCAAGGCAGACTTTCTTTCGTCTGCCTTTTTTTCACACTATTTATCTACTAGTCACAACTAGGGTATAGAAAGCCCTTGAATTAGCAATATAAGAGACAAATATATGACTATTCCTAAAAGCCAAAGAGCTAATGAAGAATCGGTAACCGTCGTCGTTTCTCGAAGAGTCAAATTAGGACGAGAGCAAGAGTTTGAAAGATGGGCTTCGGGAATTTCTCAAGAAGCACATAAATTTAATGGGCATCTTGGAACAAAAATTATTCGTCCTCCAAACCATAATATTTCAGATTATGTGGTAATTATCAGATTTGATCATTACAAGAATTTGAAAAAATGGGAAGATTCTTTAATTAGAGCCAAGTGGATTGAAAAGGCAATTGACTTCACTGAAGGAGAAGTTCAAATACAAAAGCTAACAGGTTTGGAGTATTGGTTCACACTGCCAAAAGCACCATTAGAAACTCCACCGCCTCGTTATAAAATGGCTATAGTTACCTTTCTGGCACTGTTCCCAACCATTAATCTTGTGAATTTTATACTAAACCCTTTACTTGAAGTCTTGAACTTGCAAGGCATATTTCAGATGGCAATAACGGTCATGGTCACAGTTACTCTCATGACGTATTTGATTATGCCTATGATGACTCGCTTATTTGCATCTTGGCTATACAAAATACGTAACTAGTCTATCTATACATCAGAGAATGTTTTATAAGAACAATCTCTACTTGAAAACCACCAATTTATTCAATACAAAATTCCAAACAAAAGATGCCCCAGTTGCCGCGCCCAAAGCGATAATTTCGGGCATTTTCATTATTTCAAGCACAAAAGCCATTGCGCCGGCATTGATGGCGAGGGCGAAGATATGGGTGAGGGTGAATAATCCGGCCGCGCGCCAGATATTGCCGTTATCGCCGAATGTCCACGAGCGATTCCAGAAGAAGCTATTCACCATCCCGATTACGTAAGCGATGCCTTTTGCGAGCACAAGTGCAGAGCCGAATCCCAGCCAACGAGTCAAAATCAGATATGCTCCAGCATCTATGGCGGTATTCAGCACGCCAACGGTCATAAATTTGGCAATTTGTGTAAATGTTTTTCGTAGGGGCGCAGTATACTGCGCCCCTACGACGGTATTATTGAACGCAGTCATATAGCACCTCGTTCTCGGATGGAGGACCCATCCGCGCATTTTGCGTATTCTGCCCCTGAGCAGTTTTCTGCGCCCGAACTTCTACACCCGGCACTTCCGTGGGGACACAGGATGCCATTACCCAAGCAGCGATGTCGCGATGGCTATTGTTAATCTTATCGCTGTATAAGATATAGCGAAGTTCACCACTAGAAACCATCTCAGCGACACCTTCTGCATCAATCACTTGGTCGCCCCCACTGAAACCGCCAAAGGTGAGAACAGGGCGCCCCGTTTCGAGAATATAGGGCGCAGCAGAGCGAGCATTGACAGTAGCAAGTAGATAGCCATTAGGGTCAGTATTCGCGAGTAAATAGTCCATAATTGCAACTTCATTCTCAGACATGACGGTGTTATCAGGGGTCATGAATGTCGTCGGTTGGGAGTCATTAAGCGTTGCTGTAGGCAATGCTACATTAGCCGTATCACTCATGGTGACCATAGCAGCCCAAGTGAATGGTGCAATGAGCATAGAGAGAAGAATTATGGCAAGTGCCGCATTATTCAATAGAGCAGGAGATTTCTTTGCACCATTCGCTATAAGAAGGATGGCTAATCCAATTAATGAGCCAGCGATAGCAAGAGGGAGTGCCCAGCTTGCTGTATCATATTCGCTCAACATAGAGGCTTGAAAGCCAAGTGTAGTAATCATAAGCAAAAGGATTGCGCCAAATCCTGTCCAGCGATTACGTTTGAAAAGCTGAGAAACTGACCAGAAGGCTAATCCTGTCAAAGCTGCGAGAGCTGGTCCTAACATAATGAGGTAATAGCGGTGGAATAATCCTGTTGTGAAGGAGAAATATGCCATGATGGGAAGGAGCCAGAGAGACCAGAGAGTGAGGGAGAGCCATTTGTCTTTGCGAGGAGCGTGCACTTGCAACGTGGCAATCTCCGCGTTCGCTGCGGGAGATTGTTTCGTTCTGCTCGTCATGACAAGAGTGACACTCGTTAGCAAAATGCTAAACAAGGCAAGAGGCAAAATCCAAGAGGCTTCGGTAACGAGGGGCTCTGAAAAAAGCCTATCTATACCAGCTTGACCAGTTTCACTTGTATTGAATGCACCACCACCATTTGGTCGTCCGCCTGTGGGTTGACCATCAACAGGAGGATTGCCTGCAACTTGGCCATCGATGGGAGCAGGACGGTTGTTGGGGGAACAAACTAAATCGTCAGTTTGTTGAAAAGTTTGGCAAGTTCCTTCTATATCTCTGCGGGGGAGTTCGACTGTGCAAGCATCACCCACCGCGAGGTTTTGGCAGGCATTCAGTGCTTCTTCAGGAACTTGATTAGGCGCAGCACCCACGTTCACAGGAGTCTGATTCGGAGACTGATTGGACACGGTAGATGCTTGGGCGTGCTGACCATCATCTGCGGGAGGCTGCGGTTGGGTTCCACCATCCCGATTCTTTTTTGAATTGTCGTTCAAACCCAAGCGAGAGAGACCATTATGACCGATGATAAGCTCGAGAACGGTATTATCTTCGCTACTACCAATAAAGGGGCGATTTTCTTCGGGGACAAGATCGACCGCGATTGCCCACGAAAGCGAAACGGCAAAAAGAAGCAAAGTAGAGATACCAAGGTGCCATATTTTCGTCCACCAGCCTTGCTTTGCGCCGAAGAAATAAAGTGCATAAAGGGCAGGGATGACCATATAAGCTTGGAGCATTTTGATATTGAAGCCCAGCCCAACGATAAAGGCGCCGAGCAAAAGATAGCGGAATTTACCGCTCTGCACAGATTTGAGTACTGCCCATGTTGCGAGGAGAAGGACAAAAACGAGCAAACCATCTATGGTGTTATTGCGCTCAGTAGAGATGGTAACGGGGATAACAGCGAGGGTGAGCGCAGCGACTAAGCCCGCCCCTCTAGAAACCTGTTCTTTGAGGAGATAATAGATGAGGCCAATTGAGCCAATACCAGCTAAGGCATTAGGGAGTGCGAGAGAAAACCCGCTCACGCCAAATAGCCCAGCTGAGATGGCTTGTACCCAAAACCCGAGTGGGGGTTTATCTACAGTGACTGACCCACCCGGCTCAAAGGAGCCAAAGAAAAAATTACTCGGTGAAGTGAGCATAGATTTGACAGTGGCGGCATAATAGGTATTCCCAATGCTATATGCGCCAAGTTGGTAAAGACGCAAAAACGCGCCTAAGGCAATAATAAGCGTTAGGGCGATGGCAGTGAGTAGTTTTTTTCGTTTTGTAGACATAATTTTCTCCGGTCTATAGTTTTTAGGGATTGAACTATGCACAGTATAGAAAAAAGATGTTCAGAAGTTGTTTAGATTATGTTGGGGAATTGTTTAATTCCAAAAAACTCCGCCCATCTCAGCTTATCTCTGGTATATAATAGCCCTATGCCCATAAAAATTCTCCCCCCCGAACTAGCATCCCAAATAGCCGCCGGTGAAGTGGTCGAAAGACCTGCATCTGTGGTTAAAGAATTGGTCGAAAATGCCCTCGATGCCGGCGCAACAGAAATTAGCATCAGTATTGAAGAAGCGGGGAAGAAACTGATCGAAATTGCCGACAACGGACACGGAATCCCTGCCGATGAAGTGTCGCTCGCTGTCGAACGTCACTCTACAAGCAAACTTCATTCTGCCGACCAGCTTTTTAATATCGGGACACTCGGATTTCGTGGCGAAGCACTTGCTTCCATTGGGTCGGTTGCTCGGCTAACGCTCACATCTCGTACAGAGGCTGACGATGTGGCTACACGGATGCTTGTTGAAGGCGGGATATCCACTGCCCCTCAACAAGTTGGGGCACCGCGCGGCACGGTACTTCGCGTCGAAAATCTTTTTTATAATGTCCCTGCGCGACTCAAATTCCTGAAAATGGACATGACCGAACGTCGCCGTATAGATGCGCTTCTTACCCGTTATGCGCTTGCTTATCCCAATGTGCGCTTTAAACTCATCCAAAACGGGAAAAACACTTTGCAAACCAGCGGCAATAATGACCGTCGCGCCATTCTTGCTACGCTATACGGCGTAGATGTGGCGAAACAATTACTTAGCGTAAATGCTGCCGAAGATAGCCTTTCCCTTACCGGTTTTATCAGCCCTACATCGCTCACTCGCTCTAATCGACGAGAAATCACCTTTTTTATCAATGGTCGCTGGGTGCAAGATATTGCCCTCTCTACCGCACTCATCAAAGCCTATCATACCCTGCTCATGGTCGGGCGCTATCCACTCGCCGCACTATTTCTCGAACTCAACCCCGCCTTTGTGGATGTAAATGTACACCCCACCAAAGCCGAAGTCCGTTTTTCAGACCCTAGCGGCATATTTAGTTTTGTGCAACGTTCGGTGCGCAAGGCGATTTTAGCCTATACCCCCGTCCCGCAGATGGGGATTGCTCCGCCTGCGCTCTGGGGCGGAGAAGATAAACGAAGTGGGGCTGACCCCGCATGGGGATTTTCTCGGGACGCACGTGACCAAAACTTATTTGCCCCCAAAGAGCAAGATACCGAAGAAAAACAGAGTGCCATCCCCAATATTCCCCTAATGCGCTTGGTTGGGCAAATTGGGCAAGTTTATATCATCGCCGAAGGCCCCGATGGACTCTATCTCATAGATCAACATGCCGCGCACGAACGCGTCTTATTTGAGCGTCTTCTAGCACAACGAGAAGCAAATGAAATTTCATCTCAAAAATTGCTAGCGCCTGTTACTGCCCAATTCCCCCCCGAACAGACTACGATATTAAACGAGCAACTTCCTATCTTAGCCAAATTTGGCTTTGAAGTAGAAAATTTTGGGCCCAATGCTTTCCAAATTCGCGCCATCCCGACCCTTTTTACAGGCTCAGACCCTGCCGCCGCATTGCGTGTCTTGGTAGAAGACTTTGAAGCCGATGAAACGCCCTTGCAAGAAAATATCGAGGATAAAATTGCCGCCCGTGTCTGTAAAAGGATGGCAGTGAAGGGCGGGCAAACGCTAACAAAGACCGAACAAGAATCTCTCTTACGTGACCTTGAAAATTGCGAATCCCCGCGTACCTGCCCACACGGTAGACCAACTATGATTCATCTCTCTGTAGATATGCTTGAGCGGCAGTTTGGTCGGACAGGGCCGAGATAATGGTTTTCTGTACACAGAAAAAAAGATAATGCCCTCTAATTTCCTAACAAGGAAGTTTTCATATTATCTCAAATGATTTAGTAAAATCCCATTTTTTGTAATGTTATGGTTTTTGTACTTAATAATTTAGGGTTCATGAATTATACGACTATCATGCGATATTCTTTAAAAGGATAGAAGAGATTGTGAAGATAAAAAAAGGAACTGTTTTTTCAAAAAAAATAATAAGTATTCTATTGATTCTTAGCTGGGGCTATGCTCAATACTCAGTAATGAATAGGTTCTATGCTGTTTTTCTTACTGTTTTTTTCTTTTTTCAGTTGTTTTTTCGGCAAAGATCTTTTTTACTTTTAGCAGTGTCTATATTGAGTATTACTTTGTTCCAAACATCAACAATAAATACCATTGAAGTTCTAAAGGAAAAAAACTTGGGCGCTGTAGGAAATCCTAAGGTTCTCTTGAGAAATGTCTTTAGTCCAGATACAGGCGAAGAAGTGTTGCCAGATAATGTTCGGAAAATGCTTTTTTTACTAAGATACCATGAGATTTCCGATTATAGGCTATCAAGTGCGTTAGCAGAAGATGCTCTAATCATGCAACGTATTACAGAGGCAGCTTGGCCTATAAAAAGAGAGGATTCATCCCTTTTTGTTTTCAAATTAGTTGAAGAAAAAAATCAGAATTCTGATTGCGTTTCTATTAATCAAAGAGAGGGTATCGAACTTGTATATTGTCCTTAATACTATAAAACTCATATTACTGATAAGTTTTGGATTGATTTATTTATTTGGCTTAGGCTGGATTATAGTTAGTTTTATTCTAGCAAAAAACTTGAATAAAAAAGAAGAGGAAATTCGGTTAATTGAGGGAATCCCCTTGGCTATTGCGAGTGGGCTTGTGATAAATTATGGAATTGCTCTTTGGTTTCAAACCTTACAAAACAGCATGATTGTCGGAACTATCATTTCATTATTTGGGATAAGTCACTTTGCTATATATGCATTTCATAAATATAAAACTGTTAGCTACAATCAAAATTCATGGAATTTATGGATAAGTGTAGTATTTATCAATTTACTTTTTCTTGGCCCCATATTGATGTTTCCTCTAAAAGCATGGGATGCACGTTCTATCTGGTTCTTTCATGCCAAAATGATTTTTGTTGCAGATAGTATTGGACAAGCAGCTGGGTGGCAACATTCCTCTGTAATATTTTCTCATCCTGATTATCCCAAAATGCTTCCGATACTTGCGGCACAGATAGCTAGCGTAGCTGGTTTTTGGAATGGTTATCTTCCTAAAATTTCACTTTTCATAATACTTGTCCCAGCCCAAATTTGGCTTTTCAGCTTTGCGCGCCGAACATTCAGTTTTTTTATACTAATCATGCTTATTCCATTTAGCTTTAATCGACTTCTCTGGAATGGCTATATGGATGGGTTTCTTGCATTATATTTCGCAATAACAGTGCTCTTCTTAGGAAGATATTTAAGATCTTTCTCTAAGATAGATCTATTATCAAGCATGGGCAGTTTAGCAATTGTTCTATATCTAAAAAACGAGGGGATACTCGCTTTTCTCGCTATTTTCTCTGCAAGTGCATTACTCCTTATCTCTCTAAAAAAACTAAATATCAAAAAAATATTCACTCTCTCTAACTGGAAACAGTTCCTTGTTGGATTACTTGCAATATCACCATTTTTTACATGGTATTTTTACAGAAAGAAATGGGGGATTCTAAATGATTTAGCAATTGGAACACCTGCTACAATACAACAATTTCTAGAACGATTATCTGATGGATCATATAGATTAATATTTAGTGCATCATACAAAGAATTAGAAGTTGCATTATTGCTATTGGGCTTCCTTTTTTTCGCCTCTGCCATTTGGAGCACGTATCTACCCAAAGAAAGTTATCCCACACTGATTGCAGCAAGTTTTTATTATCTGGGAATGATAAGTATATATTTTCTTACGCCGCACAATTTATCTTGGCATATAGGAACATCAATTGAGCGTACAATGCTCCCTGTCAATGCAAGTTTGTATGTTGCATGCTATTTTATTTTAGACAGCATCGAAAATGAGAACAGAAAGCAGAACTTGTAGACTTAAAAGACCGCGTAAAATAAAAACTACAGACTGTTTTTCACATAAGCCACAGTCAAGGGTGAGCACACCCACGCTGAGCAAGAAACGCCTCTGCGTGACCTTGAGAATTGCGAATCTCCACGTACCTGCCCACACGATAGGCCAACCATGATTCATCTCTCAGTAGATATGCTCGAGCGGCAATTTGGTCGCACGGGCCCCAGATAATGCCCTCTTATTTTTAAAATGAAAAATCTTGAAACAAAACGCCTAATTCTTGTTGAGTTTTCTCTAGATGATGCACCCTTTATTATGGAAATGCTAAATGATCCTGCATGGATAGAATTCATTGGAGATCGAAGAATCAGGACTCTTGACGATGCACGTGACTATATCGTGAATAAATTGCAACAAACTATGCAAGAATCTGGATATGGGATGCTCCTTGTCAAACTCAAAGATGGAAGCCCCATCGGCACTTGCGGGCTATTAAAACGGGAATATTTAGACGATTATGATATTGGCTTTGCCTTTCTGCCAAATTTTAGGAGAAAGGGTTATGCCTATGAAGCAGCTTCTGCGATGATTGACTACGGGAAAGAAAGCCTCGGCCTAAAACGTATCGCTGCATTCGTATTAAAAGGAAATTTAAAATCAGTTCTGCTACTGAAAAAATTAGGGATGAAATACGAGCGCATGCTCAAAATCCCCAATGACGATGCAGAAATCGAATTATATGGAAAAGTTTTATAATTTAAATGAATAATATTTGGCTTTTATTCACTTTCGCTGCCATGCTTCTGTGGGGATTATGGGGCTTTTTCTCAAAACTCGCAACATCTTTTTTAAGTGATACTGATGCTGTTATCTATCACTCCATTGGCTCCGTTCTCGTTGTTGTCATTGCCGCGCTTTTCTTGGGTTTTCAGCCAAAAGGCAAGCCGATTGGTATTTTTTATGCAGTACTTTCAGGCGTATTTGCCGCATCAGCAACTTTTTTCTTTTATTCTGCCATCACTCGTGGGCGTAGCGTAGTCGTTGTTTCGATGACCGCACTCTATCCACTCATCACCTTGGGGTTAAGTACACTTTTTTTGCATGAAGTGCTCACATTAAAACAATTACTTGGTGTAGGCTTGGCACTCGGTGCAATTATTTTATTATCATCGTAGAGCAAAAAAAAGCATACTCGTTGCGAAATTTATCGATTTCCTATATTGGCAAAAGGGAAATTTGATTTCAAGCACCGATGAATAAAAGCAAATGATATTTGTTTTCTCTATGCTAAAATTAGCCAGAAAAAACAAATAAAATTCTCTAAAGGTCAGCTCTTATGAAACTAAGGCGTGCACTCCTCTACACCCCCGGCGATTCTCGTCCTAAAATAGAAAAAGCCCTCTCTTTGGGCGCAGATACCATTTGCATGGATATGGAAGATGGCACTGCCTACAATCGCAAAGAAAAGGCACGTAAAACTATAGCGATTGCCCTTAAAGATTTTGACTTTGGGAATTCTGAAAAACTTATTCGCATTAATGGAGTTGGTACAGGTTTAGAAGAAGATGACCTTGCAGAAACTTTAGGCAATCATCCCGATGGTGTGGTTTTGCCCAAGGTGGAATCCTTTGAGCAACTTCAATGGCTCAGTGAAAAAATCGAAGAAATGGAACTCGCAGAAGGCTGGGAACTTAACCGGATCCGTATTTTAGCGGTTATAGAGAGCGCGAAAGGCTTTATCAATCTCAAAGAAATCGCGACCCACCCCCGCTTAGATGCGCTTATCTTTGGCGCAGAAGATTATGCCGCCAGCATTGGCGCAACACGTACGCGCGGTGGACAAGAAATACTTTACGCGCGTAGCAAAATCGTGATGCATGCTGCTGCAAATAATTTGCAAGCCATTGATGTTGTTTTTGTCAATTTCAAAGATACTGTCAGCTTAAAAATTGATGCCCTGCTCGGCGCGCAAATGGGATTTACGGGCAAGCAGATTATTCATCCCAACCAAGTTGCTCCCACGCAAGAAGCCTTTTCTCCCTCCGATGCAGAAATTGATTATGCCCAACGTCTATTATCTGCTTTTGAATCTGCTGAAGAAGAAGGAGCAGGGGCTATAGACTTTGAAGGCAAAATGATTGATATGCCCTTGGTCAAATCTGCACGATTGGTAATTGAGAGAGCGAAGTTGTCGGGGAAAATCTAAATGATTGCTGCTATATTAGGCCTTACTTCCGCCCTTTCTTGGGGCATAGGGGATTTTGCAGGTGGGCTCGCCTCTCGAAAAATGGGCGCGTACCGTGCTGTCATGTATGGAGAAGCGATTGGATTGATATTTGCCTTTCTCGCGATTCCTTTTGTCAACGAACCTTTCCCTGATAGCCATACCCTAAAGTGGAGTATCACTGCTGGGCTAATCGGTACAATTGGCTTGCTTGCCCTTTTTGAAGCCATGCGAGTGGGGCGGATTAGCATCGTCGCGCCGCTATCTGCACTGATAGGCGCCATAATCCCCGTTGTTGTTGGTAGCGTTGTAGAAGGATTGCCACAGCCCATCGTATACCTTGCTTTTGGATTGGCTCTCTTCGCTGTAGTCTTGATTTCAAGAGAAAAAGATGAAACTGAGCATAAAAAAGGGAATCATCTTCTTCTACCTCTTCTCGCTGGCACCGCCTTTGGGCTTTATTTTGTTTTCATGAACGAAGCCAGCAAAACACTGGTCATTGGCCCTCTCATTGCCGCTCGCTTTTCAGGAATGATAAGTATCGCGCTCTATTTACTCTTCAAGCAAGAGAGTTTTCGTATAAAATCAGGTAGTTGGCATCTGCTTACTCTCAATGGGTTTTTCGATGTCGGCGGGAATCTTTTTTATATCCTCGCTGCCCAAGCTGGGCGGCTCGACATCTCTGCCGTGCTTAGCTCTCTCTATCCCGGCGTGACCGTTTTCCTCGCTTGGTTTATCTTAAAAGAAAAATTACAACTATCACAGTGGATCGGGATTATTCTTGCGCTGATTGCAATTATTCTAATAACGACTGCATAAAAAATGACTGTTTTCTAGCTTGTTTTTCCCTCCCCAAAGGAACCCCATATGCCCTCAAAAGAATTTGAAAAATTTCTCTCTGCCTATCCTGCTTACGCCAAAACCACCAAATTAGACGACCTCCGCGCTAAAGATTATGCGCGGCTTGACCGCCTAAACCATGTCTATCTCGACTATACGGGGGGCGGGCTCTACGCCGAATCGCAAATTCTTAAACATCAAGAATTTTTGCTCAACGATGTCTATGGCAATCCCCACTCATCTAACCCTACTTCAATGGCTGCCAGCAAATTGGTTGATTCTGCCCGCGCCTACGTCCTCGAATTCTTCAATGCCGACCCTGCCGAATACGAAGTCATTTTCACAGCAAATGCTAGTGGTGCGCTCAAATTAGTGGGAGAATCATATCCTTTTGATGAAAACTCACGTTATTTGCTCGCTTTTGATAACCATAATTCAGTTAACGGTTTGCGAGAATATGCCCATGCAAAGGGAGCCGAAGTCACCTATTTGCCAGTCGAGTTGCCCGACTTGCGTCTTTCTCACCAACAACTGCAAAATGAATGGAAGCAAGCCCCGGGTCAGGCGCGTCACCTTTTTTCTTATCCTGCACAATCTAATTTTTCGGGAATTCAACATCCCCTCGAATGGATCGCAGAAGCGAAATCCTATGGCTGGGATGTTCTCTTGGATGCAGCGGCCTTCATCCCCACCAATCAATTGGATTTAAGCCGATACACCCCCGATTTTGTCGTGATGTCATTTTATAAACTTTTTGGTTACCCAACAGGCTTGGGTGCGTTAATTGCCCGCCGAGAAGCATTATCTACGCTTCAACGTCCTTGGTTTGCGGGCGGGACAATTACAGTTGCCTCTGTGCAAGCCAGCACACATTATATGGCAGAAGGACACGCTGCTTTTGAAGACGGCACAGTAGATTACCTAAATATCCCCGCTATAGAAATTGGTCTGCGTCATTTCGCTGAGGTCGGCTATGAAGCGATTCACGAGCGCGTAGTATGCCTGACAGGCTGGCTACTATCTAATCTCTCTGAAATGAAACATAGCACAGGTACACCTCTCGCCAAAATTTACGGCACACTTGATACAGAAATGCGCGGCGGAACAATTGCCCTAAATCTCTATAATAAAGACGGGATTGCCTTTGACCATCGCTATATTGAAGATGCAGCCAATAAACTCAATATTTCTCTACGCACGGGCTGTTTTTGTAACCCCGGCGCAGGCGAAATTGCCCTAGAGCTCGAAGAAACTGAGTTGGTTGCCTGCTTTACACAACCGCGCAATAAACAACGTCTCAGTTTCGACGATTTTGCGCTCTGTTTTGACGAGCAAGAATCAGGTGCTGTGAGAATATCGGTTGGGATTGCGAGTAATTTCAATGATTTGCAAGTTTTTCTTGATTTCATGCGAGGGTTATTAGAATAGGCTTTACGCAATGCCAAAGAAAAAGCACATTCTTCAATCTCCTAATATACCTGCTTCTCTGCAAAAACTTAGTATCTCTTCTCTAGCAGACTACGATGAATACGCAGAGAATCAAATAACATCCTGCGACTTAAGCGAAGAGATAGCAAAAAATATCCTCTTTGAGGAGAGCCTTTTTCAGCGTGTCATATTAACAAGTGCACGGCTGCCCAAACTCCATTTACGAGATGTGCGTTTTGAAAACTGTGATATTTCTGTCACCTTTTTGGAGGCCTGCCGCTTGCGTAGAGTTGAGTTTATAAGCTGTCGACTTTTGGGGGCACAAATGCTTTCTTCTGAAATGGATGATGTCCTTTTTAGAGAATGCAATCTTGAAGGCGCTGTTTTTCTATCAACGAAAGCCAAGCATATCCGCTTTGAAAAATCTATGCTCCCAAACGTGACCTTCGAAGGTGCTGACCTTGAAAATATCACCTTCGATTATTGCGACTTAAGTCAAACTGATTTCCAAAATACCAATCTTCAGGGTATTGATGTGCGTGGTTCCACCTTAAACGGGATGCAGATCGAATCCAAAAGTGTGAATGGAATCATAATTTCACCCGAGCAAGCAATCCAGATCGTGAGCTTATTGGGTGTGATCGTGCAAGATAGTGAAGGGTATTAAATTACTATCATCTTTCTAAAAAATCTTTCACTATGATACGTCTAAAAATAAAGGAAATAAACTTTAATGACCCTTCTCTGGATTACCGTTGCTATCGTCATCTTTGCCCTTCTTCTAGATCGCGGTATTGATAAAATGTACGCTTATAAAGTACGTGTTCATCGCGATACACCTGCAAAATATGAGATTGATTTTGAAGAAATTCAAATTCCTACAACAGATGGTGGCTCTCTTTACGGTTGGTGGATTCCCACTAAAGCTTCTGCGCCAACGTTAATTCTCACACATGGCTGGAGCAGAAATGTGCAGCGGATGATGCCTTATATCCGTAAATTGCATCCGCAAGGATATAACTTACTCGTCTTTGATGCACGTAACCATGGCTCTAGCACTTTGATGAGGCACCCTGCCACAGTGGGCACTTTTACAGATGATATTCTCTCTGCCGTGAATTATTTGCGCGCGAGTGAAGATAATTCGTAAGCGTTCAGGGGGTCGGGCGTATAGGAATTAGAGATGGAGTTGGTTCCT
>JABGQV010000123.1 GCA_018648655.1 Anaerolineae bacterium
TCACTCTGCCAAACTGCCGCTTGCTTCGCCATAATTGGCGAAGGTATTGTTAAAAGCTTCTTCCAAATAACGACGATTGAACAATCCTGTTAGCGGGTCACGAATGGCTTGGTAGCGAAGTTCAGCTTGCAATTCTTCAATTTCTTTTAAACTATTTTTTAGCTGAGCATTACTCTTTTTCAAAGCTTTTTCTGCTTCTTTACGCTTAGTAATATCACGCAAAATTCCTTGAGTAGCAATTCCGTCTTTATAGGCGATATAAGAAACAGCTACATCCATCTCAATTTCTACGCCATCTTTTCTTAAGGCCGTGAATTCATAGCGCAAAGGCGTATTCTCCCCTAGCAGTACTTTTTGACTTCTGTCCCGTATTAATGCCTGACTCTCAGGGGCAACCAAAGTCATAAAATCAAAGTCTAGCGAGCAAGCTTCTTCTGCTCGAATCCCAAAAACTTCCTCAAATTTCGGATTAACCATTTCAAAAGAATCTTCATATAAAAGATAAATCACATCATTGGATTGCTCAATCAAGGAGCGATATTTTGCTTCTTCTTCCTTTAGTGCTATTTCAACTCCTTTTTGCTTTGTAATATCTAAAACCAATCCATTGAAATACCTATAACTACCATTATCATTTATAACAGCAGAAGAAATGATATGAAACCACCGCCACTCTTTTTTTCGGGGATGATAAGCGCGAAAAACTTGATTAAAAGCTTTCCCTCGTTCTCTAGAAATCTTATTCGCCTTTTCTACACGCTCTAAATCATCCTTATGAATATATTGAAATAAATCAGGTTCTGTTGTCAAGTTGTCAATCCCCATAATTTCATCTAATGAGGGGCTGGCAAAGGTGAAGCTCACGACTTGACCTTCTCCATGCTCAACTCTCGTACTATAAACGCCAAATCCAGACGCATTGTCCATGAAAGCCCGTAAATTCGCCTCACTTTTTCGCAAAGCTTTTTCAGCATCAACTTGCTCTGTAATATCTTCTAAGCGCCCATAAAAATGAAGGGTTTTCCCCTTACCGTCACGTACAGCCTTCGAGCTATCTTTTACCCAAATTTCTTCCTCGTCATAACGCTTAAGCTGCATAATATAATCAACAACTTCACCTTTCTCTTCTATAAAACTTAACTCTTTTTTGCGGTCTTCAATCTCAAGATATAAGTTTTGAATATTTGCAGACAGCATTATCTCGTTATTTGGATAACCTAATATTCCTAATAGGGCAAAGTTTCCATCTAAAAAGCGCCCATCTGGTGTAGAACGATAAATACCCACAGGAACACTGTCAAATAAATCACGATAGCGTTTTTCGCTTTTTTCAGCTCTTTGAATGGTTGCATTATTCTCTAAATTTCTTAAACTTTCTTCAACCAAAACAACCGTCATTTCACCCAAAAACTTCAGAGCATTTGCAAGTTTTTCTTCGCTCGTTACAGATACATTTTCAAGTGCATCAAGATAGGTTTCTACATCGTAACCATACTCTTCCCCCTGTTCTTTGAAACGCTCCTTATTTGGCTTTTTCAAAAAAACTTGGCCAGCAAATAAATTAGCTACATGCTCGTCTTGAAGAAAAACAGGGGTTGAACCATTCACCATATTATTCTGACAATGACCGATATTAATTTCTCCTGGTTCTCCCAAGCCCCCAGTAAGCGCAAGATCACTAGCTTCGCATTTTTTTACAGAAAGAGGATGTGCTCGATGAAAGGCTGTGCAAACTGCTCTCCAACCAGCGTGAACAAGAAGCTCTTCTTCAGGATGTGTTACTAAGCCCACGGCAAAACCAGTCGCCTCCGAAAAAAGCGTAAATACTCTTTCTAATTGCTCAAGATCAACAAGCTCCTTAAAGGTGTGTCTATCATCTATTCGCTTTTTTTCTACAATTTTATTATTTTTTTTCATATTTTCGATTTAGTGATTATTGCTTTGGTTGACGAAGTGGGTCGTCCGCAATTGGAACTTGATCATTTTCTATAAGCTGAGTACGTAATTTAGCAATGACTTTTTTCAACTCTGCCATCCGGATTTCACGATCAGCGGTGAGACTAACAAATTTTTGTAATTCTTCTGTACGCTCTTGAACACGCTTTTCTACCTCATTTGTATCTGCAATAACCTGTTCGTATAATCGTGCATTAGTGATTGCTTGTGCTGCTTGGGCCACAAAAGGCTTTAAGGCTTCAAGCTCTTTTGGTGAATAAGCCTTTTCTTGGCCGCTATCAAGTGTTAAGAATCCAATCAATAAATCGCGCTGTATCAGAGGAATACCTACCCAACTTTTTAAATTATGCGATTCTCCCAAGTTTTTAAAATGCGGATGTTCATGTGGATTATCAATAATAAGCGGTTTTTTGCTTTCTTGAACTTTTTCAAAAAGTTTATCTATAACTGCATTGGAGAATCCCTTAATAGGTGGTGAAAACCCATAGTCTGCCACGACAGCTAATTGGCTATTTTCTTCTAACAAGAAAATAGTAGCACTATCAAGCAATACTACGCTTCTCAACTGCTCAAGAATGAGAGCCAAAACATTCTCAAGATCTAAAGATGTCGATAAAGCCGTAGTGACGGTATTAAGTGTTTCTAATTTTTGAAGGTTTTGCTGAATTTTTTCGTGCAAACGTGCATTATATATAGCTTGTGCGGCATGCGGGGCAAAGGACTGCGCAATGGACGCGTCTTCAGAAGAAAATGCTTGAGGTTGGTAGCTGTCAAAGGTCAAATACCCAAGCACATTTTCACGTACAATTAGCGGGAGCACCATCCAGCCACGAATTTCTGTATCTTGATTATCCCATTTTGAGAAAAGAGGGCTTGAAGATGCATCATCCAAAATAAAAGGCTTTGACCCAACATTCTGTAGACCAGTATCTTCTATGAGAAAGGTTTTTCCTGTTATTTTCTGTGCATCCTCTGTAACTTTAGAAACGGTTACATCTCCATTTTCTTCCTTTAGAAATACCGCAGCGGCATCAAATTGGATAGAAAGTGCGGCCTCTTTGAGAATGATTTCTAGTACATTCTCAAGATTAAGCGAGGTAGAGAGGGCTGTGCTAATACGATTTTGACTAATAAGCTGGTCTATATTTATTTTTAATTCTCTTTGCGCGTTACTGAACTCAGTAATATCGTTCATGGCGATAATGGAGATATCTCCCAGAGGCGTCATATCCAATTCAACAATGCGCACATCACCATCTTTGCGAGCAACTTTTCTTATTTGTTTTTTGATTGGCTCATCAGCTTCAGCGTATTCAAGAATTCCTTTTTCCCATTCTTTTTTAGCATGGGCGCGATATTTTTCGTCTGGGTATATCGCATGCCACCACCGCTTTGGCTCAGAAAAATCGTCGAGGGTATACCCAAAGACCTTAACAAATTCACGATTAATATACTCAATACTCCCATCATTAAGGGTAATAGCCATTGGAATAGGCGCTTGAGCTATAACATTCTCAAAACGTTCTTTGCTTTTTCGCAATTTTTCTTCTGCTTCTTTTCGCTCAGTAATATCATGGATGATTAATGAAAATAATTCTTGCTCATTAAGTTCTAATTTCGTTTCATAGATTTCAACATCACGAATTTCTCCAGAGGAAAGCATATGCTGAAAATTAAAATAATTTTTCTTTCTCTTTATTGCATCTGCCATTTTTGTTTTTATTTTTTCCGAAGACAGCGTATTGATTTCGTTTATATTCATCCCGATAATTTTTTCTTTAGCATAGCCATAAAAATCTAGAGCCGCATCATTAACAAAAACAATCTCTCCATTTTTGGGATTAACCAAAATAATGATAGCATCATTATTTTCAAAGAATATCCGGTATCTCTCTTCACTTTTTTGCAATAATTCTTCTGCTTTTACTTGCTCAGTAATGTCTTCAAGGAAACCTTCGATATAAAGAATTTCTCCATTATCATCATAAACTGCTTGCGCTTTTGTCTGCACCCAGATAACACTACCATCTTTGCGATAGTTTTCTTTCCGAAAAGTTAATGCCTCAAAACTACCCTGTAAATCATCTAAGAAATCATTGCGACTACTACTATTAACATATATTTGCTTACTAATATTTGTGATTTCATTAGTCATGTCTTCTGGGCTTTCATAGCCGTATATTTTAGCTGCGGCAGGATTCGCTCTCAAAAAACGCCCATCCAATGTTGATTGGAAAATACCTTCGGTTGCATTCTCAAATATATGGCGATATTTTTTTTCACTCTCTAGCAACGCAGCTTCAACCTGCACTTGTTCTCTAATGTCACGAATGGATGTTACTCGCACTGCACGCCCTTCATAACGCATTATTCGCCCATTAATTTCAGCATCAAAAGTGGTCCCATCTTTCCGCAAAGCTGTTACCCGATAAGGTTTATCATAACCAGAAAGGATATGATGAATAACAATATCTCTATCTTCTATAGCAAAAATATCTGTTGCAGCCATACCAACAACTTCTTTTTGAGAATAACCAAAGAGTTTTTCAGAGGCAAGGTTCGCTTCTAAACAAATCCCTTTTTCCGAAATAAAAATGGCTTCAAGAGATGCTTCAGATAAACGCTCAAAACGCTCTTCTGCACGCACCTTCCCTGTAATATCCAACAAAACACCTTGAATAGCTGTTTTCCCTTCATACTGTATCCGAGCACCTAAGACCTCAATATCCACAATATCCCCATCTTTTCTTAGTCCCTGAAACCTATAACTACTAATTTTTGTTGTGCTCGCTTCTCGTTTTTGAATATTCTCATCTACCTTATCCCAGCTTTGTGGTGCAACCAACTCCCGCACATTCCTTCCAATCAAAATTTCGGCAGAATCGTACCCAAATAATTTTGCAAGTCCCGCACTCGCAAAGCGAATAGTGTTTTCCTGTGTAATATAAAATCCCACCAAAGCATTATCCACCAGTGAACGGTGCTTAAATTCTGATTCTGCTAATGCTGTGGTTCGTTTACGTACTTGAGAGCGCAAGAAAAATGCTCCGAAAACAAGACTCAAAATCACAACAAAAAGGGAGGCGGATAACCACTTTGCCCAAAGCGGCATTATCCATCCAACAGGATTATGAAGCCAAAGATTTAATGCCTGATAATACGAAGATTTTTGATCTGCCTTCATCAACGAAAGCTGTACATCTAAGGCAGAAAGTAAATCACTATAGCTTCCCTTGCGGGCAGCAAAGCGAACTTCAATAGGATTGAAAATAATCGCACTCTGAATAGCATCATAATCTCCCCCATATTGCATAGCATATAAATGATTTACTATACCTCCAAAAACTTCTTTATCATTTATCATCTGCATCACTTCGTCATAACTCTCGACATAGACAAAGTCTACAGAAAAACCAAAACTTAAAAGATAGGATTTAAGCTCGACAGTATGAATATCTTTTTCAACTGCTGCTATTTTTTTTCCATCTAGGTCGAGGATAGATGTATCAGGCGCATTGCTCCTAACATAAACTTGACCCCAGTTTGTAATCAGTGTTTCATCTGAAAAATCGAAGCGTTTAAACCGCTCTTCAGAAAAGGCGATGGGCCCTAAAAGATCATTCTCCCCATCTTCTAGCTTGCCTAAACAATCATCCCATTCGCAGGGAATATATTCCAGCTCCCAGCCTTCTTCTTTTGCTATCTCTCGAAGCAAGTCCACAACAAATCCCTGTGCAATACCTTCCTCATCTACAAAAGAAAGCGGGGGGTTATCATAAACGCCTACACGAACCAGCTGCGTAGGCCCCATTCCTGCCAACATAAACAAAAGAAACGGCACCAAAAAGAGAAAATATTTATGTTTTATAGTCATAAAAAAGCCAACCCTTTCCTGAAAAAAACTATGATTTTCTATATATTATCTTACCTTATAGCGAATGTCTTCACAACAAAAAAACAAGCTCTCAACAAAAGCTACTCAGGAAATTAAATTCACACCCTCTTCTATAAGCACTATCGATAGCATGTTATACTCAAAAACCTTAGTGAAACTTATAAAATCCGGCGGGGTTGTTATAAATATCCCCGCTGGTAGAAGTCATAGGAATAGCCGGTGCCTGAAATTAAAAAGAAAAAAGTAGATGAAAAAGAAACGTTAAAGCAAGCTTCGCAGGGGAGCGAGGAGGCCTTTGGTCTTCTCTACGAAACCTATGTAGATCGAATTTTCAATTATATCTATTATAGAACAGGCAATGTCCACGACGCAGAGGATTTAACCGCGCGCGTTTTTCAGAGAGCGATGAAACATATCCCCAATTATCAAGATCGTGGCGTTCCTTTTTCAGCTTGGCTCTATAGAATTGCTCACAATCTTGTTGCCAATTGGCATCGTGATCGAAGCCGAAAAAAAGAAATATCTATTACAGAAAAAATGGTGCTTCCTGCAAAGCATGAACACCCTGAAACAACAATGATACGCACGGAGAAACAAGATGCCTTGCTCCGATTAATTCGCACTTTGCCACCGGATCGGCAACAATTGCTTATTCTTAAATTTGTTGAAGGTTATTCAAATATAGAAATTGGAAAAATCATGAACCGCAGCGAAGGCGCGGTCAAAAGTCTCTACCATCGCACTTTGCTAGCTTTGCGTGATGATGTAGACGACTTGAAAGTAGAAATTGAAGGAGAATAATAGTTCATGTTTCATATTGTCACAGACGGCGCTGCAGATATGCCCCTAGCGTGGGCTGATGAATATAAAATTCACACTATCCCAATCAATATCCAATTTGGCGAAAAAAGCTATCTTCAATTTATTGACTTAGACTTTGACAGTTTTTATAAAATGGTTGAAAAAACCAAAATTATCCCTAAAACATCACAACCTTCTCCGCATCAATTTGCAGAATTTTATAAAAAAATTGCAAAAAAAGGCGATACAATTTTGTCTATTCATGTCACCAGCAAATTATCAGGCACCTATGCTTCTTCTGTAATTGCGGCAAAACAACTTAAAGATAGCTTTAATATCATTCCTTTCGATTCAGCAGGCGGCTCACTTGGGCTAGGCTTTATGTGCCGTGAAGCACGAAAAATGGAAGAATATGGAAAAACGCCAAAAGAAATTCTTGCTTACCTCAACAGGATTAAAGAAAGAACTCAGATTATTTTGACCCTTGATACACTCGAATACGCACGTATGAGCGGCAGAGTTGGCACACTATCCGCTGCGCTAGCTTCTATGCTAAATGTCAAGCCAATTGCTCTACTAAAAGATGGAGTTATAGACATGGTTGGCAAGGTACGAACACGAAGAAAGGCCTTAGACCGCGTTCTTGAAATGGGGCAAAATGCCTATGGAGAAGAAGAAGTTTATTTAGGTGTAGTTCATGCACGTGACCTTAAGTCTGGCGAAGCAATTCTTGAAGAAGCAAAAAAAATATTTAACACAAAAGATGCTGTGCTAACGGATCTCTCTCTTTCGCTAGCAACTAATTTTGGACCAGGCACACTCGGCCTTGTGCTATACCCCGTGGAGCAAGAGAATGAATAAACGAATAGAAAGAAATTTTCTGAAGGCTACAAAAGAGCTTGCTGAATTAGAAAGCTCGCTCACTGATACTTTGAAATCAATGAGCCCTCCTACTGATGTGATGAAACGACTCCAGGAACGAATTGGCAATTTGGAGCCAAACCGGATTGCTAAACGTATTGGCAGTTGGGAATTATCAATCATCACTATTGGCACTGTAGTATCAGCAACAATGGTAGCTTTAACAATAGCAAGAGCCTTGTTTTATTTCTTTAGTAAAGGTAAGCGAAGTATTGCATAGACATCCCCCATACACTTAAATAAAAGAGGGACCATTTTTATAAAAATGGTCCCTCTTTTATTTAATCTTCCCAGCCTGGGGTTAGGGTGGCGCAAATCTTTTTTGCTTCGGCAAGCAAGTCTACGTCTAAGGGGAGGCGGAACTCTTCGGTTACACGCAAACGCAGGTGAGCAGAGGCAAGCCTAAGGTCAGGAGATGTGCCGTCCATTTCATCTAAAAATTTTAATAAATCGTAGGCACTAATGCTGGGAGGAGTAATCTCACGCTTAAGTAAATATTCTCGTATAGAAATCCCGGCAGCACGCCGTGCACAAACACGCATTTTTCCCTGATTATTGACATTCAATGCATCTTGTGCCATTGCAAATTCTTCTTTTAATTTTATTTTCCACGTTGTCATTTTATAATTACCAATCGATGATTTTTTGCTTTGATAAAAACTCTTTTCCTAATATTTTTGGATAGCTCAGGGCCCCCAGCGCGGCTGCCAATCGCAAAAATCATTATTCGTTAGACGACGCAGGTCTGTGCCGTCTGTGCGTATAATATAAATTTCACAGCCATGATCTTCACCATAATGGTCAAAATAGGCTGTGAATGTGACCCAGTTTCCATCTGGTGAAAAGCTGGGACCTTGGCTATTCCCGCCACTAGGGGTAATCTGATGCAGATTTGAACCATCAGCATTCATTAAGTATAGTTCACGATGCCAAGATTTTCCTGAATACGTGACTATTTCGCCACGCCCTGACCAATCTGTACGGCCACGCAAATAATCCATCACATTGACTTGGCGAGGTTCTCCACCCTCTGCGTTAACGACATACATCTGTACGGTGCCGTTAAAATCAGAAGCAAAGAGAATCTCTTTACCATTAGGCGACCATGTTGGATCCCAACCTGATTTAAAAATTTCTTGTGGGTTGCTTCCGTCTCTATTCATAATCCAAATCGCATGCGCTTCAAGAGGTGCACCATGCGTAAATGCAATTTGGCTGCCATCAGGCGAAATTTCTGGTGCGGTCAATATCCCCATCCCATTTGTACGTTGGGATACTTGGCCATCGAGGGTGATTTCGTAAATATCATAGATATTCTCACCGCCAAATTGGGCATAAATTACGCTCTCACCATCTGGAGATATCGAGGGATAAAAATGGCGCGTATAATCTTCGGTGGTTAAACGGCTCTGATTGCCTCCATCGGCATCCATGATACAAATTTGGTCTCCATATTGAACTTTGAATACTTGACAAACATAGGCGATTTTCCCAGTAGGGACAGCGGGATCAGGCGTAGAGCTAGGAGAAAAGGCAAAGGTAGGGATAGGCGCAGGCTGCACTCTAGTAGGCAATCCAGTTAAGGCAATTTCTGTCGCAATCTCAAACGGGTCTTCTAAAGGCTGAGATTCAGGCAAATTGCAAGATACCAAAAGAAAAAAGAGGGGGAGGATACTAAATATTAGTCTCATAAGGCAATCATACCTGAAAAGGAAAATATAGATGAGTGAAATTTTCTATAGTTTTATATGTACCTACAAAAAAACCACTTTTTTTCTAATAAAGCGATAAAATACACGAACTTATTCTTCGTTCTCAAAGGTATAAAATGCGATTTAAAGCCAATGCCGCTCTATTTCTCGTAGCCCTCATATGGGGGGCTAGTTTCATCACCCAAGATATCGCCGCACAATATCATTTTGCTTATCTTTTTAACAGTGCAAGCTTTCTTCTCGGTGGGCTGGTCTTGCTCCCCTTTGCCCCACGCAAACACAAAATTCCGCGTGAGCAATGGAAGTGGATGTTCGTCGCTGGCATAGTTCTTTTTTTCGCTTCTACACTTCAACAAGTTGGGATTTTCTATACCCAAATTGCCAATGCCGGCTTCCTTACTAGCCTCTATATTGTTTTCATTCCCTTTATTTTGTGGCTCTCCTTTCGAGAACGCCCTCATTGGGTAGATGCACTCTCTGTTGGGATGGCAATTATTGGTGCTTATCTGCTCTCCACTGCAGGGATTGGTTTTCAAATTCAATTAGGCGATGGCCTAGAAATACTTGGGGCAGTATTCTGGGGAATGCACGTGGTTATTTTAGGTAAGTTTGCTACAAAATATGAACCGATCTCTTTTGCCTCTGGTCAATTTCTTATCACTGGCGTTATCACATTATTCCTCGGGTTAGTTCTCGAAGAGCCTGCTCAATTTCTCGTCCCACCTATAATTCTTGCGGCTATTTATCGAGGCCTTCTAGCGGTTGGTATTGGCTACACCCTGCAAGTTTGGAGTCAAAACTATATCCCATCGACTTCTGCTGGGTTAATTCTGAGCCTCGAATCTGTTTTTGCTGCACTTTTTGCTTGGATAATACTAGGGCAAAATCTCCTCCCTATTCAGATTGCGGGATGCGTGGTCATTTTGCTGGCTGTATTATTTTCTCAGTTCAAAAAACACTTCACAACGTCATACAAATAAAGGTTTCCCAAACCAAGATGCTCGTTTGCAAGTGATAAGCAATTTCCGTATAATGAATTCAATAGTCAATAAATCAAGGAGGCTGAAATGAAAAAATCATTTCTCTACATTGCTGTTTTTTTAGTCGCACTCTCACTTGCCGCATGCGGAGGGAACACACCTGCTGTAGAACTCCCGCAAACAGATGTAGGGCCCGCCCCTGCCGAAGCCCAAGCTGAAGATGCGTCAGCTGAACCCGAGAGCGCAGAAGAACCTCCCGCCGCCAAACCAGAACCAACAGCCATTCCAGAGCCTGATTTTGAGCCACAATCTGCCGAAGGGCAACGTATAGAGTTCAAGGCCACAGACGGCATCGATTTGGTTGGATATTATTATCCCGCATCTATTCCTGATGCTCCAATTATCCTCTTGATGCATTGGGCAGGCGGCGATCAGACCGATTGGCAAAAGAATGGGATGATTGACTGGCTCCAAAACCGGAGCGGGAATACTAGCGGGATGCAATCTCCTACACACCAAAGCGTTATTTACCCTCTTATGCCTAAGGGTGTCTCTTTTGCTGTTTTTAGCTTTGACTTTCGGGGCTTTGGAGAAAGCAGTGGCGCTTTTAGCCAAGAGAAAGGCTTATTTGATGCGCAAGGAGCCTACGAAAGAGCATCAACGCTCGAGGGCATAGACCCAAACCGCATTGCAGGGATTGGCTCTAGCATCGGTGCAGATGGTGTTGTAGATGCCTGTGCTGATGGTTGTCTTGGTGCGCTTTCACTTTCCCCCGGCAGCTATTTAACTCATTCTTATGAAGATGAAATTCAAAGACTAAATGACGAGAAGAAAATCGTCACCTGTGTAGCATCTGAGGGTGATAGCTATTCCCTAGACACTTGTGAAGGTGCTTCAGGTGAAAATTACCAAATATTTATTTATGCTGGCGATGCGCACGGGGATCAGCTATATCAAAACCCACCCGAAGGTTTTACGCAAATGATTTTTGATTGGCTTATCACTGTTTTTGAAATAACATCCTGAAAAACATTTTTTAACATTTTCTAAAAAGCCTCCAAGAATTTCAAGACTCTTTGGAGGCTTTTTGCTAGCCAAAATGAACTTGTAATTTCTCGTTTTCATCATAAAAAGAAAAAGCAGAAAAAGGAGGTGTTTTCTCATTCATCACACGGATTTTCTCTAAAAGAATCGCAACATCTTCTACAAGAGGATATTCTGTTAGACGCTGAAAAGGAATCCACTCAAGCACACCCTCTTCTGAAGCACGTGGTTCACCGCTAGAACACTCCCCCACAAAAATATACACAGAAACCCCAGTGTTTATTTCCACGTCAACTTGAAGTGTGCCAACAAGACGTAAATTTGCATTCAAACCAGTTTCTTCTTCTAATTCTCGCTTTGCGGAAGAAAGTACATCCTCACCCTGTTCAACATGACCGCCGACACCATTATATCTATTTGCCCAAATCCGTTTTGTCGACGCGCCCTTAAGGAGTAAAACAGAATCACTTCGCGTCAAAAAAATCAAAGTCCGAGGAATACAGACGTAACGGTCATTAGTCAAGCCTTGCTCAATACGAGGCATATTTTTCCTTATTCTAGTCGTTTTCATAAAACTTTATCACATAAAAAGAAACTCCCGCTTCAAATGAAGCGGGAGTTCTGGTAGGGCGAGTGGGGGTCGAACCCACAAGGTATAAATACCGACGGATTTTAAGTCCGTTGCGTCTGCCAATTCCGCCATCGCCCCGTACGATGCGAAAGCAATTTTACCTTAAGCGAGTGTAGCGTCAAGGCAGAATCGATGCCAATTTTGAACAGATTTTTTTCTTGACAAGCATTATAAGTGCGGGTAGAATACCATCCGCTTAACAAATGAATGTTCTCGCCGAGATAGCTCAGTTGGTAGAGCACGCGACTGAAAATCGCGGTGTCGTCAGTTCGATTCTGTCTCTCGGCACTTGGTCAAAAGAAGTAAAGGCCATAGTATTGCGGGTGTAGTTCAGTGGTAGAACGTCTCCTTGCCAAGGAGAAGGTCGAGAGTTCGAATCTCTTCGCCCGCTCACCACAATCCCTGGCGACGTAGCCAAGTTGGTAAGGCACGGGTCTGCAAAACCTGTAGCACGGGTTCGAGTCCCGTCGTCGCCTCTAACGAAAAAAGAAAGATGAGCAGTAGCTCATCTTTTTTGCATTTAATATCATACCTTTGGGCATTAAGCGAGCTTAAAGACTAAGGTACAATAACTTTTAAAAATATCAGAGGGCAGTATCTAGAACATATTTATTTACAGCACTGCTTTCCTCAATGAACTTACACCATTGCAAGAAAGTGGGATATCTCTATCAACACCACACCTCGCAAATATAAAAAACTACTGAACTCTTGTCAGGAATAAAATGAGCAAAAAAAAGAGCATACCTCAAAACGATAGCTATTACCGCATATTAGCAGAAAGCTCTCGCGACATTATCATGACACAAGATATTAGCGGAACAATCATCTACGTCAATCCTGCCTGGACAAAAGTTGCTGGCTATACTCAAGAAGAAAGCTTAGGGAAAAGCGTTATTGATTTTGTGCCTGCTAGTTATAATAACGACTTAGAAAGACGTCGAGGTCAGAGAAAAGCTGGAAAAGTAGATGTATACATATACGAAATAGATATTCTAAGCAAAGTAGGCAAAAAAATTCCTGTAGAAATTCACTCTAGTCCTATTATAGCGGGCAAAGAAATCCTCCTTATTATACGAGACTTAAGAAAACAAAAAGACGCTGAGAAAACATTACTCCAAAGCGAAGCCTACCATCGCAGTCTTTTTGAAGACGCACCAATACCACTATGGGAAGAGGATTTTTCTGAAATCAAACTTTATCTTAGCCAGCTAAAAGAAAAAGGGGTATCAAATTTCGAAAAGTATTTTGAAGAAAACCCCGAAGCTCTTGTTCATTGCTCGAATTTAGTTAAAATTAATAACGTCAATAAAGCAACGCTTAAGCTGCATAAAGCACCAAGCAAGAAAAAGCTTCTCGAAGGTCTTGGCCAAATATTTGGAAAGGAATCTCTCAACACATTTAAGGAAGGCGTATTGGCTTTTATACGAAACGAAAATTCTTTCTTTTCAGAAGCGATTACTTATACACTAGATGGGGAAAAAATCCATCACACTATAGAATGGAAATTTTTACCTGGCTACGAAAAAAATTGGGAGAAAATTCTTGTCGCCACACAAGATATCAGCGCACTCAAGCATGCCCAAAGCTCTTTAGGGATTAGCGAGGCAAGCTATGAAAACCTATTCAACAGCATTGATGACGCTATATATATTCAGGATAAAGAAGGTCGTTTTCTAAATGTAAATAAAGGAGCGGCAAAACTTTATGACATTCCTATAGATGATTTCATTGGCAAAACACCTGCTTTTCTTTCTGCACCCCAAAAAAACAACCTAGATGATATTGCAAAAAAAATAGACAAGGCATTTAGCGGAGAAGCACAAGAATTTGAATTCTGGGGAAAAAGAGGCGATGGAGAAATCTTTCCGAAAGAAGTGCGTATATATAAGGGAGATTATTTTGGTGAAGAAGTTGTCATAACCCTTGCCAGAGAAATTACTAAGCAAAAAAATACAGAGGCTGCTCTTCAGCGCCAACTTAATGAATTAAATATCCTACAAGCAACCGCATTTGCTAGCACTCAGGCAACAGATAAGAAAAAATTACTCCGCCAGATTACTAATATTATTGGCAACACTCTATACCCAGACAATTTCGGTATTCTCTTACTGGATAAAGAGACGCAAATGCTACAACCCCACCCCTCTTATCAAGGGATTTCTGTAGAAGAAGTTTTTAAGCCTAGTCCACTTTCAAGAGGAATAACGGGAAGAGTGGCATCAACGGGCAAGTCTCTTTGTATAGGAAATGTTCGGGAATTTCGCGGATATCAAGAATTTTCCTCCTCTACGCGCGCTGAATTATGTGTACCTCTCAAAATAGGCAAAGAAGTGCTAGGCGTTATTAACGCTGAAAGCTCCAAAGAAGATTTTTTCACCCCAGACCACGAACGCTTATTATTGGTTATAGCCGGGCAGACAGTTACAGCTCTTGAAAAAATTCGCCTTTTTGAGACAGAGAAAAAGAGACGCCAAATTTCTGAGAATTTACAGGGCTCTACAGCTGTTCTAACAACCATGCTAAACCAAGAGGAAGCCATAAATCTTATTCTCAAAGAATTATCTCAGGTAATTTCTTTTGACAGTGCTTCTGTACAGCTACTTAAAGGAGATTATTTAGAAATAGTAGGCGGGCGTGGCATATTGGTACTTGAGCAAGAAAAAGACAGACATTTCCCTTACCCCAGCAACAATCCAAATACAAAGGTGATACAGAGGCGTCTTCCTCTGATTTTAAAAAATGCGTCAAAAGAATATCCTGCATTTCTTGAGATGCCTTCAATTCAGTCGTGGATGGGGGTTCCACTCATAGCTCGAGACGATGTAATTGGTATTCTCACTTTAGATAGTGGGAAACTCAATCACTTTTCAGAAGACGATGCACGGCTAGTAAAATCTTTTGCCAACCATGCCGCTATTGCCATTCAAAACGCAGCTCTTTTTAAAGCAGAGAAAGAACGCCGAGAAGAATCTGACACTTTAAGGGAATCTGCACTTGCTGTGACAGCTTCCCTTAATCTAAGCGAGGCCGTTGAACGAATACTAAAGCAGCTTTCACGCCTTTTGCCTTATGATAGTGCTAGTGTTCAGATTCTGGAAAATAACGAGCTTGTAATTTTTAGCGGACATGGGTGGCAGCATCCTGATGAGGTTAAAGGGATGCGCTTTTCTCTTAACGGAGGCAACCCCAACACACGTGTGGTAAAAGAAAAGAAAATCCTCATTTTAGGTAACGCACAAAAAGCACATCCTCCTTTTCGGCTACCACCACACAACCACATCCATTCTTGGATGGGTGTCCCATTGATTATTCGAGATAAAATTGTTGGGATGCTAGCAGTTGACAGTAAGGAAAAATATCATTTTACAGAAGAAAGTGCTCAGACAGCTCAGGTTTTTGCCTACCAAGCAGCAATTGCAATAGAGAATGCTCGCCTTTTTCATGAAACAGGCCAGCGTGGCAAAGAATTTGCAGAAATATACAGAGTCACTCAAGACCTTATTGCTCCACAGGAAATGGGAGACCTTCTGAAAACTACTCTTGAGCGTGCTGTGCTTCTTTTGGGAGTATCATGCGGGGATATTTATTTATATAATAAAAAAACAGAAGCACTCAGCCCCGCCATCACTTATGGCCTACCAAAAGACTATGCTCAAAAAATTGAAAGAACGGTCATGGTAAAAGGTGAAGGGATGGCGGGGCATGTTGCCGAAACGCTAGAGGTGTTTCGCGTTGACGACTACCATACTTGGAGTGGGAAGTCTCCACAATATCACGACACTAGCCTTACTTCTGTTTTGGGTGTTCCCATGCTCTACGCGGGGAATTTAATTGGTGTAATGAATTTTTACGAACTTTCTCCAAGCACCCACAACTTCACTGAGGCTGACGAGCGGATCATGTCTCTTTTCGCAACTCAGGCTGCTGGCGCCGTACATAGTGCCAAACAATTTGAAGAACTAAATAATCGTCTTGAGGAATTAGAGGCAATCAATCAAATATCTACAGATTTGCGAGGTGCAGAAAACTCCAAGGGGATTTTGTCTGTTTTAATGAATGAGATTAAGCATTCACTCAATCTAGATGTCTGTGCTATATGGCTTAACGATCCCAAAACCAAAGAAATTTACCGCGCACTTGGTTGCGGCTGGATTACTGAGACCAAACCCACTCGTCAAAAGAATGATGTTGGGCTAATCGGTTATATATTTCAAAGCGGCAACACCTACACTACCCAAAATCTAAAAGACGATTCTCGTATCAAGCCTAATGAAAAAGAAGATTTCCCTAAAGACTGGGCCGGAGCATGGGTGCCAATTCATTCAACAGCTTCGATTATCGGCGTTATAGCAATTATGGCAGAAAATCCGCGTGAATTTAACCAAGATGATTTGCGTCTTCTGACTACTTTTGCAGAAATGACAGGAAGTGCTATACAACGCGCTCGTCTTCACCAGCACACAGAAAAACAATTGAAACGCCTCACGACATTGCGCAATATAGATACTGCAATTAGTGCGAATTTTGATCTGCAAACAACGCTTCAACTTCTTATCAATCATACGGTCTTGCAATTGGGCGTAGATGCAGCAAGCATTTTATTAGCAGAGCCTTCATCTAAAAATTTAAAATATTTTATTGGCAAAGGCTTCAAAACAAATAGTTTCTCTAATACTTTTCTTCAAGCAGGAAAAGGATTGCCGAATAACGCTATTTCAGAACGTAGAATGCAAAATATCATATTACCCCGAAAAAACAAAAAGTGCAGTCGTAGCAAATGGTTTGATAAAGAAGGTTTCCGCACCTACTATTGTGCTCCTTTAATAGCCAAAGGAGATGTTGTTGGAGTACTAGAAGTTTTTCATAGAGAGCATCTACCTGTATCCCCTGAATGGGAGGATTTTCTCCAGGCTCTTGCTGGGCAAGCGGCAATAGCCATTGATAATAATTATCTCCTAAAAAACTTGGAGCTCAGCAATAAAGAACTTTCTCATGCCTATGATACAACCCTAGAGGGCTGGGGAAAAGCTCTCGAGTTACGAGATGAAGACACACAAGACCACACAATTAATGTCACTGAGCTTACTCTAAAGCTCGCACGTGAAATTGGAGTTTCAGAAGAAGAACTTATTCATATACATCGTGGTTCGCTACTCCACGATATTGGAAAAATGGGCATTCCAGATAAAATTCTTCGCAAAATGGGCCCTCTCACCAAAGACGAGTGGAAAATTATGAAGAAACATCCTCAATTTGCCCACGACATGATTTCAAAAATCCCATACCTTACATCCGCATTAGATATTCCTTATTCCCACCACGAACGCTGGGATGGGAATGGATATCCGCTCGGCCTAGAAGGTGAAGAGATACCCCTGGCAGCACGTATCTTCGCTGTAGTCGATGTGTGGGACGCACTCCTCTCAGATCGCCACTACCGTGAAGCGTGGGAAAAGAAAACTGTATTGGACTATATAGAAAACGAAAGTGGCACACGCTTTGACCCAAAAGTTGCTGAGGTGTTTTTAAAGATGGTTAGCGAAAAATAACACCAGTGCCCTCTCAAAAAACAGTTAGCTGAAGACAAATAAAAGATAAGGCCGCATATATTCCCCCATATCTCCTAAGGGGCAAAATCAGAATTGTATTTTGTCTTATAGGTGTGTATACTCAGTAATCTTACCCGCTTAGAAAAGGAATAAAGAATGAAAAAAACATTACTCCCCCTACTATTTATTTTATTATTTACAACCCTAGCCTGTAGCGTTTTCTCAGACGCAGCTACTACAGAAGAAGCACCTGTACCTGTAGAAGATAGCAATATCTTATTCCAAGATGACTTTTCAGATTCTAGCAGTGGCTGGGACAGCGCAGACTGGGAGGACGGCCTCACTGATTATAATAACGGCGTTTATCGAATGCTTGTTAAAATCCCATCTTATGATGTTTGGGCTAACCCCGACAAACATTTTGTTGGAGACATAAGCGTAGAAGTTGACAGCATCAAAGTCGGTGGCGAAGATGATAATAATTTTGGCCTTATTTGTCGATACTCAGGCACAGCAGATGCACCAAGTTTTTACTTTTTCAATATTAGCAGTGATGGATATGCCGTAATAGGCAAGGTAACAGAAGGAAGCCAAGAGTATATCTCCTCGGAGCAAATGCAACCTACCGATGCCATTAAACAAGGGAATGCAAGCAATCACCTCCGTGCCGAATGCTTAGGCAATTGGCAAACCTTATACGTCAATGGTCAAGAAGTAGCTACGGCATCAGATACCGCTTTCATCAGTGGCAATGTAGGCCTTATGGCTGGTACCTTTGATGTCGCGGGCACTGAAATCAACTTCGATAATTTCCTGGTCAAAAAACCTTAATAAATCTAAGTATATCCTCTCCCTTCAGTATACTCAGTCTTCCTGAAGGACAATAAGCCAGCTTTCTCTTTTCAAAACAAAAAGGATGAGTTTCTTTAAAGAAACCCATCCTTTTTGTTTATCAGCTCCCCGAATACTTAGGGCTGCGTCACCACAAAATTATCGAAAAGAATATCCAAATCTCCTCTATCAAAAGTTCCAGCCAATAACCCGACATCTCCTGACGAGAAATCTTCATCTACAACTAAAGCAACGGGCACATCATTAACAAAAAAGCTCAAAGTGCTTCCCTGGCACTCAGCTCTTAGGTGATTGATAACAACACCCTTTTTAATTGCACCTGAGTACTGCATTGCATTCTGCTCGAGAAGCGTTGACCTTCCATCCTTATTTTTTCCGATTGCATAATAACCATCTGCACTGATCACAAAGAAATAGAAGTTTTGATCATTTTGGTGCCTACAAATTATCCCCATCCTATTCTCAACAGGGCCAGCATATTGCAAGACATCTACCTCTACGCGAGTGTTGCTCAAACTTAGTCCTGGCGTTGTCCAATAATCCACCCCTTCTTCTCTAATAAAGAACCTAAAGCCTGCGGCGTCATAGCCCATCAGACCGCCCTCATTGATGAGTCTCGTCCATCCATTTTCCTGTGTCGAAAAGTCATCAGAAAAAAGAATATCCCCAGATATAGGTATGGGCTCAGGGCGACAAGCAACAAGCAATATAGCAAAAGAAAAAACTATAAAAAGAATTTTTTTTTTCATTATTTTTCTACCATTCAAGAATTTATTTTTTAAAATATTCGCTTAAAAGACGCAGGGCTTGCTCTTCAATCAAAGTCCCATGTGAAAAATCGCGCGCTTGCAAAAGAGATTGATATGCCAAATCTAAATGATTATGCTTCAAGTGGAATATACCCAAATGAAGATGTGCTGCCCCAAAACTAGGGTCTAAGACAAGAGCAAATAAAAACTGTTTTTCAGCTTCTTCATCTTCTTCTAAGCGGAAGTAAACCTGTCCAAGCGTATCTACGAACTCCGCATCTGTCGGGCTTAAAGCAACTGCCTTTTTCGCCGCGGCCAAGCCTATCTCTTCTAATTCTACAAGATATTGTGTTGAAAAAAGAGCTAATAATTGCCAATAAAAAGGGTTATCAGGCGCAAGGGAAGTAGCCTGCTCATATGCCTCAAGCGCAAGAAGAGAATCACCAGAATGAGCATAAACCTCTCCTAGTGCAGTATAGAGATTTGGATTCTCTGGCTCTAATTTCACCGCAGCTCGAAATTCTTTTATGGCCTCTACAAAATCTCCTCTGCGCTGCCAATAAAGACCGCGCAAAGAGTGAACTAAAGCAGAATTAGGGTTGAGATTAAGAGCTCTATCCAAATCTGATAACGCATTTTCGTCGAGATGCTCTTTTGCCTCTCCCAGCCAAGCCCAAGCGGATGCGTTCGTGGGGTAATCTTGGGTAACCCTAGTAAAAATTTCTGCCGCGAGCTCCCATTCTTCCGCCAAAGCAAGACCACGCCCAAGCAGGATGTTGCTCAAGGCAGGATCGCTCTCTAGCAATGCCAAGTTAAGAGATGTACGCAAAGTATCCACAACGGGGGCAAACTCACTATCGGCTCGTAACGCAGAACTTAGCTCACCCAAAGCTTTTTCAGGTGAATCCAAAAAGAAAAGCAATCCTAATCTATAATGATAAGGCGCCTTCTTCTCGGTACCATCTTCCAGTCTCAGCCATCTTATAAGCGCATCTTTTTCAGAGGCGTAATCACCCTTTTCGCGGTAGGCAACCGCTAAACGTGAATAAAACTTAGCGAAATCAGGGTGAAAGACAAGCCCCTCTCGCCAAATTATAAGAGCCATTTCAAGATTGCCTTTTTGCCAATTTTCTAGCCCTAGGAAATCCCACCCAAAAGCTGAAAGCGCACCTTTTTCTTTAGCAATCCTAAAAGCAATAAGAGCGTCTTCTTTTTGTCCAGAAAGCAATTTTGCGCTACCTAACTCACTCCATAAATCCCCTCGCCAAAAAAGACGCAGTGCTGCCATCTCATATTCTGCAGCAGCTTTTTCAAATTCTCCGCTATGAGCTGCCTGTTGCGCAATCTTCTCGTTGTTTAACCCTGCAATTACGCGTGGCGAAATGATCAATAATAGCAGAAAAATGATAATTATAAATTTCTTAGCCATATAAAAACTCAGTCTCGAGAGAGGATATATGCTTGCTCTCCGTTCTTTTAGGGATTTTCATCACCATTATATTGCAAATTCGTGCCTTCGTTTCAGTTTTTCTCAAAAAGCAAGTATAATCTCATCCGACCTTATGAACGATTTACTCACACAACTCACATCTATATTAACTGAAGCACCCGGCAATCTGATTTATCATTTAGCATTGGTATTTTCTATTGCAGGCGCTTTACAGGTTGCTTTTAGCCATTGGCGCTCTAGTCGTTTTCCACAATTAAAGAGAACGATTATCGGATTATCTGTCTTGCTATTTGGGCAACTAAGTCTCTTTGTGATTAGTGCACTAGCTTGGCAAGCCATAATAGATCCTCTTGTAATTTTGCCGCCCTTAAACCGCGCAATTACTTTGTTTAGCTTGATTTGGATTGGGTGGCTATGGCTCTTCCCTGAACCTAATCGCCCAGCCGATGCAGGGAATGCGCTGATGAGTTTGCTCGTTTTGACTGCTTTGGCATTAAGTTATGTCTCGTGGATTCCGCAGACTGGAGCACTCGCATATAATACCACCCTTCAAGATAGTATTTGGCAATTTTTATCTATAGGCCTTATTCTAGCCGTCGGCATCAGCTTGGCCCTTCGTCGCCCGAATGGCTGGAACCATGGGCTAAGTTTTATGATTTTGGCTTTGATCGCACATAGCCTGCATTTAATTCTTGGCTATGGCGAGGGCGATTTTCCCGGCATTTTACGAATATTTTATTTAGCCGCATTCCCAATTTTACTCACACTACCTCAACGTTTTCCTGGCCCTTTTACACCTTTAGCAAGTCATCACACTCCCACAATTGTACGAGAAGGTGATAATCATAATCCATCCCGCGAGAGACGTCGCTATAGCACTGACCCTAAAACATTCCACGCCTTACTCGCATTAGCATCTGAAGTAGACGCAATCAAAATAAACCATGCCATTACGCGAGCAATTGCACAGACCATGCTCGCTGATTTAAGCTTTTTGATTTATCTCAGCGAAGACAGCAATCAAATGGTGATTGCTAGCGGATATGATTTGATTCGTGAGGAAAATCTTGAAGGCTCTAGTCTAAACAAAGAAACAGTCCCAATGTTGGCAAATGCCCTCCAACGGGGCAGCCCTCTACGCCTTCCACAAAGCAGTACATCACCAGATTTACAAGGGTTAGGTGACTTACTTAATCTGGCGAACCCAGGCCACTTGCTCAGCACCCCTATCCTCAAAGACGGAAAAGAATCTATAGGCGGCATTTTACTGCTCTCGCCTTATTCTAATCGGCTATGGAATGCTGACGATCAAGCATTTTTGGCAAATATCTCATCTTCGCTGGTATCTATTATCGAACGTGGCCAAAAATTAGATAAAATCAAGCGTGACAAAGAAAGAAGCGACGAGCTTTCTGATGAATACCGCCTACAAATAGAGTCCCTAAGAAATGAAAAAAATGCGATTGCAAATAAACTTGACGAGATCGAAAAAACTTCTTCAAAGAATCAAGACCAAAGCGACAATATAGAAGCTCTGCTTGCTCTCCAGGAGGAGGCTCAGCGAGAAATCACAAAACTCCAAAAAGAAAACGATGCCCTAAGCGCACGCACTTTCTCTAATGCAGAAGAAAAGATAGTTGAGATCAAAAGTGAGGGGGCAGATCATACTGAACAAGAACTAAGAATCACACTTCAAGAAGTTGCTCGCTTACAAAATCAACAAGCAAAAGCAAATTTAAGAATCTTAGAACTAGAAAGCGGACCACCTAAAGAAGACCCTCGTGAACAAGCAGCTGTAATCGCATCAATCTCCCAAGAATTACGCCAACCAATGTCCTCTATTGTTGGATATACAGATTTACTTCTTGGTGAATCTGTAGGTATATTAGGCGCACTGCAGCGTAAATTTGTTGACAGAATAAAAGCGTCTATAGAAAGAATTGGCAATCTCATCGATGATATTATTCAAGTCACTACTCTTGAACTTGGCTTAACTGAGCTCAAGGCTGAGCCTGTTGATTTGAATATGATTATTGATAACGCAATGGCCTATACCAGCAACCAAGCACGAGAGAAAAACACCTCTATTCACCTTGAACTGCCCAAAACTCTCCCCCCAATCCACGCAGACAACGACGCAATTCAGCAAATTCTAATTCACTTACTGCAAAATGCTGGTGCTGCATCCCCTGTTGATGGAACAATTACGCTACATGTTCAAAACCATGAGGAAGATGGGCAAGATTTTATTCTCGTGCAAGTTTCTGATACGGGCGGGGGAATTCCTGCAGAAGATTTATCACGCGTTTTCTCTCGCTTATACCGCGCTGAAAACGTTCTTATTCAAGGCGTTGGTGATACAGGCGTAGGACTCTCTATTGCAAAAACACTCACAGAAGCCCACAATGGACGTATTTGGGTCGAATCAAAAGAAGGCGTTGGAGCAACTTTTAGCGTAATCTTACCTATTTCTACCAATACAGTGGACAGACCCTAGGGGGAGATATGCAAAACCTGCGGCAACTTGGCGTTAGTCTCTTTTTTGCAACGATTTCGCTTGCTCTTGTTTTTGGTGGACTTTCGACAGCTCTAGCAGAAGACGCGATCAACAAACCTCCGCCCACTGTAACGGAGACACGTATCCCCACGCACGAAGTGGGGACATCTTCCACCTCCACCCCTGGCGTACTACCCAGCATCACCCCCAGCTTATCTCCAACATCTACTGCCACCCTCCCCCCTCCAACATCTTGCCCCCCTCCTAGTGGATGGGTCGCTTATATTATCCAAATCGGCGATAACTTAGAAAATCTATCCGCACGGCATGGTATTACCTCATCCACATTAAAAAATGCGAATTGTCTTATAGCAGATTCGTTAATCCCGAATACCCGCCTCTATGTGCCACCTACCGAAACCGCTACTTTTATTCCCTGCGGCCCGCCTGCTGGCTGGGTCTTCTACATCGTAGAAGCAGGTGATAATTTATTTAGAACGGGCTTAAAATATCGAGTGAGCACGGCTGAACTGCAACTCGCAAACTGCATGGGAGGAGGCACACAAATTAAAGTAGGGCAAAAATTATATGTACCTAATGTGGCAACAAGCACCCCGCTTTTCACCACTACACCTTCTTCAACAATGACACCTTCAGCTAGTGCAACCTTATCTACACCTATTGCTACTTTCACTGCAATTGAAACAGCAACCGCAGAAACCCCGACAGAAACACCCCTTCCGACATCGTCGCTTACACTCACACCACCGCCCACTGAAACCGAAATACCACCAAGCTCAACATACACTCCTTAGAATATGTCTCTACATATTCGTTTTTTCTTTTTTACGATTTTTAGTATCGTTTTGCTGAGTTGTCAGCAATCTCAAGCAGCACCTCCTCCACAAAGTCAGCCAGCTTATATCTTAGTCACATCAAATCCTCAAAGCACTGTTACTCCTACCCCTTTTCAACCAGACTATAGCTATAGTGCACCGACAGTTACAAATACACAGAGTCTAGTTTTTTCCTTTGCCATAACAACACCATCTCCCCAAAATATAACCACACTTACACCCTGGGCAACCAATACTCTCCACCCATCACCAACCCCCAGCAGTCTAGCTTCATCTTCTCAAAAGGTGTCAAATTTTGCAGGTGATACTTGGGATGATTACCCACCACCAACATATTACCCCCTCTCATCCACAATCCCTTACCCCATTGGGATGTTTTCTCAACCCGCAGATCAGATAAATATCCTTTTGCTCGGCTCCGATATTCGCCCAAACTCAAACGATTTTCGTACAGACACCATTATTTTGCTTACCATAGACAAAAACGCGGGGACCATAAATCTGACTTCCTTTCCGCGCGATCTCTACGTCTACATCCCTGGATGGACAATGCAACGCATCAACACCGCAATGGCCCGTAGTCCTCACACCTTAGGGATGACAATGGCATATAATTTTGGCGTTTATCCTGATTATTACGTGATGGTAAACTTCTCAAGTTTTATAGAGATTATCAACAGTCTCAATGGCATAAATGTGGCTGTAGAAGAAGATTTCTCTGACCAACGCACAGGGCTTGGCTGGTATCAGGTCAAAAAAGGAACTGTGCATATGGATGGCGATACCGCCTTATGGTATGCCCGCTCACGCTACACCACCAGCGACATAGATCGTCTTCGCCGCGCCCAAGAAGTTATTCAAGCAATTGGCTATAGATTACTCAGCTTCGATATTATTACGCGTATGCCTGAACTCTACAAACTATATAAAGATACTGTTTCCACAGACCTAAATCTAAGCGACGCACTCAAGCTTTTGCCCACTGCAAAGACATTAATTGAAAGCGAAAATATCAACCGCTACGCAATTGGCTATGGCCCTGCATATGATTGGGTTGAGCCATATACAGGCGCAATGGTCTTATTGCCAAATCGCTATCTAATTAAAGAGATTATGCGCGAAGCGCTAAATGCACCCTAAGTAATTCCCCTCTAGAAAATATTGAAAAATTTGACATCCATCTCCTTATCAATTAAACTATACGCATAGACTATCCGCAATAACTAGGAGCTAAAAATGACAGAAAACTCTGCTCATATAACTGCAAAAATGCCGCTCGCCCCTGCCATTCAAGCTTGGGAAAGCTACCTCAACGATCAGGGGCGCTCACCAAATACCGTCAAAGCCTTTCTCTCTGATGTCCGCATCCTCACTCAATATCTCCCCCCCGACCGCACACTTGGCGCAATCACCACCGAAGACCTCAATAACTATTTCAAGTGGATGGAAAAAGAACGTGGTATTCCCTGCAGCCCAAAAACATTGGCCCGCCGCATTACTTCTATTAAATCCTTTTTTCGCTGGCTCCATCAATTTGGCGCCCTTCTTGTCGATCCCGCTGAGAAGGTTGCCAATCGCTCTGTGCTCGCCCCTCTGCCAGTTATTTTAACTGAGAAAGAAAAAATCTTAGTCTGGGATACCGCCAATAAACATCGCTCAGATGAGAAAGCGGACGCCCGTTATTTTTGCTTGCTTGCCTTACTATTAACAACAGGCGTTAAGAAAGGCGAATTGCTCGGCATTCATCTGAATCATCTTGAGTTGGACGCCCCTGAAGGAGCATATCTTTTTGTACGCTACGCAAGCCCCGCCAATCGCTATAAAGAGCGCAAAATTCCCCTCACTGAAGAGTGGATTGAAGCTTACCGCGAATATATCGTCCAATACGAACCCATAGATCAGCTCTTCCCTTGGTCCCCTCGTAGGCTAGAATATCTACTCGAAGATCTTAGCAATGAGGCTGGCATAACGAAACATCTTTCCTTTAAAATGTGTCGCTGGACAAGCGCTCTCACTGACTATAATTTGGGCATGGAGCAAGATCGAATTCGTCAGAAATTAGGGATTTCAAAAATTCAATGGCGCGAGATAAAAAATAAACTACGCAAGTTAAGCAGAGAAGAAGAATAATTCCTACAAATAAAAAGAAAAATCTGGTCAGTTATAGAAACTGACCAGATTTTTTATTTAAGTTATAAGGTGGGGTATTCTCCGAGAAAGGAAACTCCCTAAACAACCAACTTATAGCCAATCCCCGTGACCGTTTCTATTTTGACTTTGCAATTGCCCATTTTTTTACGCAAATGAGCAACGTGAACATCCACAGTGCGAGTTTGCCCATAGAAATCGAATCCCCATGCCAGCTCAAGGAGTTTTTCGCGGCTGAGAACACGACCACGGTTTTCGGCAAGGGTATAAAGCAAATCAAATTCTTTGGCACGCAAGTCGATAGACTTCTCACCAATATGAACTTCACGGCTAGCAGCATCAATGCTCAAATTAGCAAGATGAATAATGACAGAATCAAGCTTTGAGGCACGCGCGTCTCGGCGTAATATCGCTTTTACTCTAGCCACTAATTCACGGGGATTAAAAGGCTTGGTGAGGTAATCATCTGCGCCTAATTCTAATCCTACAATTTTGTCTATATCATCATCCCGCGCGGTGAGCATAAGAATGGCAACGGGATTATCCTCCGCACGAAGACGGCGACATACTTCAAAGCCGTCCAATTTTGGAAGCATAACATCCAGCACGATAAGAGCTGGGGCCTGAGCAGAAACTGCTTTTAGCGCCGCTTCTCCATCGCTCGCTGAGGCAATACGAAAACCCTCCCGCTCAAGATAAAGTTGGGCGAGCTGAATAATAGATGCTTCGTCGTCAACGAGGAGGATTAGTTCAGACATTATGGAATATAGGCAATGGCTTCGATCTCGACACGCACATTAAGTGGCAGAGTCTTGACGGCAACCGTAGATCGGGCAGGAGGATTGTCGGTGAAAAACTCGGCATAAACGGCATTGAATTCGGCGAACTCTCCCATATCGGCGAGAAAACATGTGGTCTTAACGACGTAACCTAGCCCAGAGCCAGCCGCTTCGAGAACATATTTAAGGTTCGTGAGCGATTGACGCGCTTCAGCGGCGATACCCCCCTCTACAATTTTGCCTGTAGCACGATCAACAGGGAGCTGACCAGCGGTATAAACCATATTGCCTAATTTCATGCCAGCAGAGTAAGGGCCAATAGCTTCGGGAGCTTTTTCAGAAAGAACAACTTCTTTTTTCAGGGACATTTTTCCTCGCAATAATAATTTGAATAAGTGCGTTTATTCTAAGACAAAATAGAAGCAAGGTCAAAGAGAAAAGCGCGAGAGAAAAATCTAAAAAAGGATTTTTCCCTCGCGCCTTCTCGTATCTTAAGTGCTTAATTTACTGTTTCTTTTCAGGGCGTGGATTTGCCTCGCGATAAGCCTTAATGGCTTCACGGAGAGATTTTCCGCTTTCACCTGCAGATTCTTTGAGTTGGCTCATGCTTTCACGTAAAGACTTAATAGTCTCAATCGCTTTTTCAGCATCGATTACTTTGCCATCTGTATCAAAGCCTTCGTGTGAATCGATTAAGTATAATGAACCCCGAAAACTAGACCACAGGTTAAGATAGAATCCCAAAAATTT
>JABGQV010000111.1 GCA_018648655.1 Anaerolineae bacterium
CATGATAAAAAAATACCACAAAGGTATTGAGTTTGCAAACTCAATACCTTTGTGGAGTAGAGGTAAAAGAGATAGTGGCTATTAGTTTTTTGTTAAGGCTGCTAAGAAGTCTTCGTTGGTCTTGGCAGCACGCAATTGTTGAATAATGGCTTCCATGGCCATGCCCTGTGACATTCCTGCACCTTGTGGCTTAGAAGTGGTCATTTGAATATACATGCGTCGCATAAGCCAAACTTGTTTGAGTAAATCGGGTCCGAGTAATAAATCTTCGCGGCGGGTAGAGGAGCGGTCTATATCAAGAGCGGGGAAGATGCGTCTCTCTTGCAAGGGACGTGAGAGATGCAATTCCATATTTCCTGTGCCTTTAAATTCTTCGTAAACCATATCATCGAGTCTTGAACCCGTATCGACAAGACAGGTGGCAATAATAGTAAGTGAGCCACCATCTTCGATATTACGAGCGGCACCAAAGAAGCGTTTAGGTCGGTAAAGAGCAGCGGGGTCAAGACCACCAGACAGTGTTCTTCCTGAAGGTTTTACAACCAAGTTATAAGCCCGTGCGAGACGGGTGATTGAATCCATTAAAATTACAACATCTTTTCCCACTTCTACTAATCGTTTAGCGCGCTCTAGCGCAATTTCTGCGGTACGAACGTGGGATGTAACTGGCTCATCAAAAGTGGACGCAATAACCTCAGCATCAACCGAGCGATCCATATCGGTTACTTCTTCTGGGCGTTCGCCAATCAGAGCAACCATCATGGTTATTTCAGGATTTTTTGTAGCAATTGCATTTGCTATGCTTTTTAAAATCGTAGTTTTACCTGCTTTAGGAGGCGAGACAATCAGACCACGTTGACCACGCCCTATAGGGGAAATTAAGTTGATCAGACGGGTTGCCAGTTCGCGGGGTTCATGCTCAAGGTCAAAACGGCGGTCAGGAAAAACGGGCACCAAACTTTCAAATTTGGGGCGGTGGCGTGCATTTTCTGGTTCAATACCATTAACAGATTCAACTTTTGTTAGCCCGTAATGACGTTCAGATTGGCGTGGCTCGCGTACAAACCCCACCACCATATCTCCGTTTCGTAAATCATATTTGCGTAATTGCGCTTGTGAAACATAAATATCTTTCGCGCCAATGCGATAATTATCGGCTCTTAAGAAGCCAATCCCTTCGCTCATAATTTCAAGGATACCGCCGCGAATATCAAGCCCTTCGCTTCCAGCCTCAGCTTGGCGAACTTCAAGAACAAGGCGCTCTTTTTTAAGACGGTTAGCACGCGCAATTTTATATTCTTTCGCGATAGTGCGTAGTTCAAGAAGGGGCATTTTTTCTAATTCAAGGATAGTTTTCATGGGATTCTCAGTTGGATTGAATAGGAATAAATTTTAAGCAAGAAAGCAGGTTTGTTTGATGATGTGACCTGTGTGAAAAATGCATAAAATTAATTTAGGAATAGGCAAAAGAATGCCCCCCAAAATACATGGGCATTATTAAATATTTTTTCTATAAAATGGGGTAGTTTTCAAAATAGGATTGGGGTCTTAACCATGCAGGCAATAAGCCGCTTGGTAAATCTGTCTAAAATTGTGAAAGTATCAGGGGAACGACAAAATTATAGCATGTTCATTCAGGCTATGCAAGCAAGAATTTTTGTTTATTCACATCACTTTACGGCAAAAACCAACGCGGATTTTCTCCAGGAGCAATGAGAGTGATTTCTTCATTGAGCTCTAAATCAAAAATTCGGATTTGAGATGGTGATTCTGTATTACTAACCTCATAAACACGATATAAAAGATAACGCCCCCCCTCAGACCAAATTACGTTTCCGTGCGTGGTTTTGACTTGGTCGGTGATTGGACGCTGCTCTATACCTTCAGCATCCATTAGCCAAATCTGATCGCCGCTGTTGGGTGAGGCTAAATTCCACTCTCCCCGCGAAAATGCGATTTTCTTTCCATCTGGCGACCAACTTGGATTATTATCGTCATATATTTCTTCGGTGGGGAAGGCCATGAGTTTTTTGCTCTCGACATCATAAAGAGAGATTTTACTGAGATACATTTCGTTAATAAATTGCAAATCGGCAGTCAGGAATTGGGACGAGTTGGGCGCCCACATAACCGCAGAGCCAATCTCAGTTGAAATGCTTTGTCTAGCACCGCTTTCAAGATGATATATTTGAATTTCCTGTGGGCTAGCAGAGGTATAACTGAGCCAGTCTCCGTCAAAAGACCAGCGCGGATTATAAACAGGGAGTTGTGAATCTTGAAAAAGAGGCTGAGTTTCGCCACTATGAAGATCAAGCCACCATAATGATGGAATGCCAAGATAGGCTTGTTCATCATCAAAATTGAGCCGACTATAGAGAATTTGCTCGCGATTTGGTGACCAAAGCACATCAGAGCAAGATTCTTCTGGGCAATGTAAAATACGTTTTGGGCTGATTAAGTCGACTTCCCAGAACCAAAGCTCTGAGCCTATGCCATCATCGGGGACAGAGTAGATGAGGCTATTACCAGTTGGGGATATGCTGTAATTCCACACACTGGTATTGCCATTGGTGATTTGTTGAACTTCACCGCCCAATGCAGGGATAAGATAGAGTTGCTTGTGGTATTCATCATCAATGGCTAAATAAGTGACATAGGAATTTTCGAGATTTTCATTTTTCTGAATGAATGTAAAATTAGTGGGGAATTTTTTGACAGCACTAATACTTAGGGCTATGCCTAAGACTAAGACCGCCAATGCACTAATAACGGGCACAATAAAAGAGATTTTGCTAAACCACTGTAAACGCGCAAAAATCTGCTTGCTCTGCACCATGACAATACCGATTAGGATGAGAACAATTGCTAATCCTAAGCTGAATGAGATGATTAGCCCTAGTCCAAAAGCAATCTTATTAATTGTGACCGCAATCAACAAAATCGCAATCGCATCGGGGCATGGCACTAGCCCGCCGCTAATACCGAGAGCGATAAGCGATTTCCAGCTAATGCCAGAGAGCGGGTTCTCGCGGATTGCTTTGGCTCCTTTAGGGAGTGGTATATAGCCAAACTGGGATGGATCGTGATTATGCTCTGGTCCTGGCTCACGGATTTCTTCTCTAATAATAAGGCGTGTACTTTTTTCGCCCTTTTCAACTTTCTTTGCTTGTGCAGGTGTTTTTTCGCGTTTTTTTTCTGCTAAAAAACTTTTTACGCGTGGCAAAAGCAGAAAAATACCCAAAATGACAATTAATAATCCTGAAATCAACTCTAAGGTGGGAAAAAGCTGGTCGGGCATAATATATTTGGAAAGGGAGAGTGTCGCTAATCCCAATGCAAAAACGGAGCCAGTATGTGTAAGTGTAACTAAGACGCCTAAAGCAATAGCATGATAGGCTTTTCCTTGCGTTCCAACTAAATATGCGGCGACAATTGTTTTTCCATGCCCTGGGCTGAGCGCGTGGAGGGCACCTAAAATTAGCGCAATTGCAAAAGCCGCTAAAAAGAGCATGGGTGAGATATTTGGCGTGCGTAAAAATCCTTCTAAGATGGCTAAAATTCCCTGTTGGTTTTCGGCGTTTTCTACCGCTATTTCGGCGCTTTCGCCTAAGCCTAATGCTTCAATAGCTGGTGGGATAGATGGTTGCCCGCTCTCCCAGTTGTTTAAACCCTCTCCTGTGCCAAATGACATTTTTAGAATCCCATTATCTTGTTCAGGAGTGGAGAATTCTATCCCTTCATCGGCATTGACGGTAAACCAAGATAGAGAATTTTCGGGCTTATATTTGTTGAGTAAAAGTAATTCACTAGCACTCGCGCTAAAATCAGCATGGAGTTCGATAATTATGGGGGCTTCACCGCTACGAAGTTGGGTTAGGGAATCTGCCCATTTGACGGAAGCAAGCTCGAATTTCAGGGGCGTTCCGTCTAGTTCTAATGAAAAATCAGCTAAGAGGGGGGTAATCCATTTTTCGGCTTCCTCCTCTGAAACCATCTCATCTCCATCCAAATCTGCTTCTTGCCAAAGAATATGTGTAATCATTGGCCCCGGCACTAATTCCCACGTAATTTGCATGGTGTTAGGTGAAAAATTGAGGGTGAAGGTATGAAAATACATATCTGCCGGATGTGCACTGGCAGGATGTGGGATGGCGAGCAGGAGGAGTGCAAGCAGAAAAATTAGTCTTTTTTGCATATTACGGGATTTAACCACGAAGTAGCTTTTTGCGGAGGACAGCATACCGAGATGCAGCTCTAGCATGGATGCCCGTCTTGCGCGTATTTGCCACCCCTTGGCGGATAACTTGCCGGAGCTCTTCCGCGGAGTTGAACTTGGGTAGCGTAAGTGTGGCGTGTCCCAGCTCAAAAAGCGTATGTGCGTCCGACCCCACCGTGGACGCGATGCCGTGTCTTTCGGCAAATTCCTGTGCTTGAGCATTCATACGTGGCAAGAGGCAGCGTGCGTTGAAGGTTTCTATTGCGTCAATTTCAGACAAAATTTCAAGTAAATCAGCTTCCTGCCAATATCCACTACGCGTGAAGTCGAAGGGATGCGAAACACTGATGAAAGCTCTTTGCTCTTTTAAGAGAGCAATGGCCTCTTGGGGGGAAAGCATGGCAGGAATTTCTTCTTTTAGGAAAGCGGCGAGAATTTCTCCCTTTGTGGTCATAATTTCTTCCCCAATAATCACCAATTCAGGGGCAATTTTTTGCGCTTCAAGCGCGCCTTTAATCGAATTGTGATCAGATATGATGACACGGTCTATGCCTTTTTTATGGCAGCTTTCAACCAGTCGCGCGGGCGCGACTAACGAATCTTTTGAGTAGATGGTGTGACAGTGAAATTCGGTGCGGTAAGTCATGGGGCAATTTTAGCATGAAGTATTTGAATTTCCCCTATCCAAAACCTTCACCCTCTGATAAACTACAGCTCACTTGAACGCTGAAATTTGCCTCGGCTCTCACTCGCCGGGGTTTTTTGTCGTCTTGTGAGAGTTGAAGAATGAATTATCCAATATCTATTATCGAGCAACTATGAAAACTACCCGAACAGACCTAAGAAATATTGCCATTATTGCCCATGTTGATCATGGCAAAACTACCCTTGTCGATGGGCTTCTGCGCCAAGCAGATACCTTCCGTGATAATGAGCGCGTCGCTGAACGCGTGATGGATTCGAATGACCTTGAACGCGAACGCGGCATCACCATTCTCTCTAAGAGTACGGCCATCACAATCCCAGATCCACAGACCAAAGAAAATGTCAAAATTAATATTGTAGATACGCCTGGTCACTCCGATTTTGGTGGCGAAGTAGAGCGCGTGCTTAATATGGTCGATGGCGTTTTGCTCCTCGTGGATGCTGCAGAAGGGCCTATGCCACAGACTCGTTTTGTGCTCAAAAAAGCGCTCACACTTGGTCATAAAGCCGTTGTTGTGATTAATAAAGTGGATCGCAAAGATGCTGATGTTGAACGCGTGTTGAACGAAACCTTTGACCTTTTTGTGGACTTAGGTGCAAGTGACGACCAAGCAGATTTCCCCGTTGTTTATGCAAAAGCGACTTCGGCTCAGGCAGGATTTTCGGTCGACCTTAGCCCGAACTTGCAACCCTTATTTGAGACAATTCTTCGGCAAATCCCTGCTCCCGTTGTGGATGCAGATGCACCTTTACAAATGCTCATTACCACACTTGGTTATGACGAATATCGTGGTGTGACGGCTGTCGGGCGTATTTTTTCAGGGAAGATGCAAGCAGGACAAAAATTAGCTCGCTTGACAACAGATGGAGAAAATCTGCCTGAAAGTGCACGTTATTTATATACGCACGAGGGCCTCGAAAAAATTGAAATTGAGCAAGCAAGTGCGGGCGAGATTGTTTCGTTAGCAGGCTTGGAAGGCATCTCTATTGGCGAGACTCTGGCCGACCCTGAGAATCCCGTTGCGCTTCCCACAATCAATGTTGAAAAACCGACTGTAAGAATGACCTTTGGTGTAAATACTTCACCCTTTACCGGGCGCGAAGGACGTTGGGGATCATCTCGCCGAATTCGTGAACGTTTATTTGAAGAATTGCGTACCAATGTTGCTCTCCGAGTAGACGAAACAGACAGTGCCGAAAATTTTGCAGTCTCAGGGCGTGGAGAGTTGCATTTAGCAATTCTTATTGAAACCATGCGCCGTGAGGGATATGAATTGCAAGTCTCTCGTCCAGAAGTGATTTTCAGAACACGTGACGATGGTGTAAAACTAGAGCCTTATGAAAAAGTATTTATCGAAAGTAGCCCCGAAACCATTGGCTCTGTGATTGAAATGTTGGGTAAGCGTCGTGGGCGCATGACCGAAATGATGGATGGCGGCGATGGAAATACACATGTTAGCTATATTGTACCAACACGCGGTTTACTCGGTTTTCGTTATCAATTTTTGACTTCTACACATGGCACTGGCATTATGAATACCCAATTTCATGGCTACGAAAAAATGGCAGGTCCCATGGAAACTCGTTCGGCTGGTTCATTGGTTGCATGGGAGGCCGGAAAAACAACAGCCTTTGCCATTAAAAATGGTGAAGATCGTGGGTTTTTCTTCATCGGTCCTGGCGTCCAAGTTTATGAAGGCATGGTAGTTGGCGAACGTGTTCGTAGTGAAGATTTAGATTTGAATGTCTGCAAGAAAAAACACTTAACGAATATGCGTTCTTCTGGCGCAGATATGGAAATTCGTTTGACCCCACCACGCGTAATGAGTTTAGATGAATGCATCGAATATCTTGGCGATGATGAGTTGCTTGAGGTAACGCCTGAATCTATTCGTATTCGCAAAAGAATTTTAGATAGTAAAAAACGCGGGCGCGCAGCAAAGCAAGCAAGAGAAGCTTTGAAATAGGCACTCAATTACTGTATTGGAAATGGGGGAGAAAGTTATTCGCAAGTTGCTGAAAGAGTAAATGGTTTTGAGCTTCCACTTTCATTATTATAGGCCACCACTGCATAATCTACTTGTTGTCCTGTATTTACAGAAATATTATCTGTATATTGTACGGTATTTGGCAAAAGGTTGGCAATTTCGATGCCATCACGCCGAACGATGAAGCCCAATTCATTATCTGATCTATCTAGCCATTGGATAGTGATACTTAACTCGGTATTTGTGCCATTCCATGAGCAGAAGAAATCATATTTTTTCAGGCTAGGCGGATTAAGTGGATGCGGTGCAGTCGTGGATGTAGCCGAAGCAGTGGGGGGCGCACTTGTTTTGGACGGGGGTGCCATAGTGGTGGGCGTATTTGCTGGGATGCGCGTTTTAGCGCCCTCTGTTTTCGCTGCAGAAACTGTTTGTGCGGCGAGAGTGCCAGCCTGGGATTCGAGGGATAAGCCCTCAGATGCTGGAGCTGTTGGCAAATTGCAGGCACTCAAACTTAGAGCAAGGACGAGGCTCCATATCCAGCTTATTTTAAACTTATTCACGGGCAAACTACCTGAAGAACTGTGCGTGCTGATTCGCCGGTCGCGTTGGATGCAGTTACGCCAATTTCGCTTGCAACGCTATCTGTGACGAGCACTGTGAAATCGCCAGAAATTTTTTGATCGGCGGGAACGGCAAAAAGATCCAAACCATCTTGATAGACAGTAAAGATATTTTCGTTCGTAGAGTTATCATCCCAAGATATATTAAGAGTTAGCGCAAAATGGGGAGCTAAATCGGGTACGCAGGTTTTGGATATAATCGCGATATTCGATGGAGCTGCAGGAGGCGCAGGTGTTGGGGTAGGGGGTACAGCATATTCTTGGAGATTGGCTGTGTTACCAGCGACCGTTGCATAATATCCCCATAACCAACAAGTGCCATTACGATCTGGGTTTTTAATAATCCAATAGCTGTTGGCTGTATTCTTACCAACTACTTCGGCAGTTTCACCTTTTGTTAGTGCGCCGGTATAGTCATAAACTTTTCCTGGCCCAGTTCTGCAATTTGTATTTTCGCTCACGCTTGCCATGGGGACAGAGGGGGTTGGACTTAACACGATAGTAGGTGTAAAAGTAACTGTTGGCGGGATTGTAGGGGGCATAGTGGAAAGTGGTGTTGGTAAAGGAGCATCAGGGAGTATTTGTCCGCTCGCCTCGACAGTCAGGGCCACAGAAGTGGCTATGATATTTCCACTAGGTGCTTCTGTAGCAGGGGGAGTGCTGCTCAAATTACATGCCAAACTAGTGAGTAGTAGGCTGCCGATAATTAATAAAAGCTTCTTTTTCATAACCTTTTTCCTTTATAGGCTAGATGAGTAAAAAAATAATCTATATATAAAAAAGCAATATTGCCACACAGGAATAAGCAAGAGTTATTCAAATTTATGTGGTCTTATAGTTTTCGTAGGACTGCTTCGCATTTTCTTTCTATAATTACGAGGTAGAGTTAGAGGGATGGAGCATTAGAATAAATTTATTCCTTATTTTTTTGTTGGAGATCTTTTAATAAGCGAATAAATTAAAAGGATATTTAGGAGCAAGAAAATAATACGCATGCCAAAACTAACTTGGAGAATAAGCCATTCTCCCTTTGTCGCCGTCCATGCAGGCACTGAAGTTACAATTTCTGCAACCATTAATGCTTCTCTGCTCAGATAATCTTTCGCGATATCGTGTAGTGCAAGAAAATCGGTAATTGAGAATAAGATTACAAGAATGTTAAATAGAAATATCCCTTTTATAAAGAAAATCTTCTCATTCTGCAGATACTTCTTCATCTTTTTCAACAACCAGCGTCCCCTTTGAGACCAGTGCTGCAATTGCACCCAGTGCGGCTAATTGCGGCGCGACTAAAGTTCCGAAAATTCCAACTGTAAGTGGAATATCTATTAAAGTATTCCCTTCTTCATTTTTGATAATCAATCGGCGGATATTTCCCTCGTGGAGGAGTTCTTTAACTTTTCCAATGAGTTTATCACCGCTAAATTTAAATTCTTCAGTACGTGTATTTGCCATTATATTTTCCTTGATTTCTAGTTTGAAATCTTATGAGCTTGTTGAAAAAAACCTAAACAGTAAAAGCCCATTCTCCATTTCTCATAATAGGCGTAATGCTGCCATCTGCATCAATACCATCTATATCAACATCACTAGAACCGATCATAAAATCGACATGGATCAAACTATCATTTATACCAGCTTCGACTAATTCTTCAGCAGACATTTCTATGCCGCCTTCAACGCAAGCACGATACGCGCTTCCAAAGGCTAAATGGCATGCAGCATTTTCATCATAGAGTGTATTATAGAAAATTAATCCAGATTCAGAAATTGGAGAACGATGTGGCACAAGAGCTACTTCACCAAGCATATTTGCATTTTCATCAGTTTCAATCATTTTCGCTAAAGTGGCTTCGCCTTTTTCTGCGCTAAAATCTACCACGCACCCATTTTTAAAGGTTAAGCTAAAGTTTTCAATTAAATTTCCATAATAATTGAGTGGTTTTGTAGAGCGTACAACACCATCAACTTTTTCACGATGCGGGGCAGAGAAAACCTCTTCAGTGGGCAAGTTGGCAGAAAAATCTACACCACCCAAAGTCTTGCTTCCTCCACCTTTCCAGATATGGTTTTTAGGCATACCAACTTTCAAATCGGTTCCTGCTCCATAAAAATGCAAAGTTTCAAATCCTTTTTCTGTCAAATATGTATGTCGTTTTCCTAAATCTGATAAATGCTTTTGCCAAATAGACACGGGGTCATCATAATTTAACCGACAGAGTTTTTCCATTACACCCCAAAGTTTTTCCTCAGCCTCCGCTATAGAATTATCAGGGAAAATTTTTGCTGCCCATTTTGGTGTTGGAGGGCACACTACTGTCCACTGTACACTACCATTTACAATCAGTTCTTGGGCAGGTCTAAAATATTTAGCACGTGTTTTCAATTCTAAAGCAATTAATTCGGGGTCATAGCCTGCGAGTAAGTCGGGGTCTGTGCCAGTTACCGAAAGATAAGCATCTCCACGTTGCGCACATTTTAAAACACCCTCCATCAGCCACTTAGAAAACTCTTCAAAAGAATCACGTGGAGCATATTCGTGTCTTATTTTTTTCAAATTTTCATCATTCCAATAAACAAAAACATATGGGCAACCATTCTGATAAGCCTTTGCTGTGACCTCACGCACCAAGGGTGCCGTATTTATCCCTGCAGAAATAAAAAGCCGTTGCCCCTCTTGCAAATTTAACCCAACTTTCACAATTACTTCTGCATACTTTTCGAGTAGTTTTTTGTTCATAAAATCTCCTTTATTTAACGCAGATAATTTCCCCGCCAGTCATTTTCGGTAAATCTTTTGAGTTCATTTTAAAAACAGAGTTAGGGGTTCCCGCAGCTGCCCAAATTTCATCAAAACGGAGTAAATCTTCGTCTATATAAGTTTCAATGGGATGAAGATGTCCTAGTGGGGGGATGCCACCGATAGCAAATCCGGTATATGCGCGAACATAATCTGGGGTAGCGCGTCCAATCTTTTCTTCAGCGTGAGCATGGATGCGTTTAATATCTACTCGATTTGCTCCACTGGTCAAAATTAGGATTGCTTTCTCAGTCTTTTTCCCCATAAAAACCAATGATTTTACAATTTGTCCTACTTCACAGCCCACTCGTGCTGCCGCTTCTTCGGCTGTGCGCGTGCTTTCCTTAAACTCAATGACTTTATAGTTATAATCAAGAGCAATGAGCGTGTCTTCTACCTTTTGCGCAGATGGGTTAAGAGACATATTTTCTCCATAAGAATTTGGGGAGCTAAGACATCTATAGTATAGTTGAAAATAAGAGGAGCATACGATGAAAATTGACAGAAATTCCCTTAAGGTTATTCATAATAGTGAAGCATCACGTTTTGAAATCCATATTGACGGTCAAATGCCCGTTTTAGATTATCGCCTTCGTGCAGGAATAATTACCTTTACGCATACGGGTGTACCAAAAGAATTAGAGGGAAATGGGATAGGAAGCCTCATTGTTTGCGCAGGCTTAGATTATGCGCGTGAAAAAGGTTATAAGGTTATTCCCCTTTGTCCTTTTGTTGATGTTTATATTCAACGTCATAGTGAATATGAAGAGATACGAGTGATGGCTTGATAAACGAGAAAATTTTATTTCAAACCAAAGCCTTGTTTTTCTATTTCTGCGCGCAAATTTAACCTGATTTCTTGAGAGACACGTCTGGCAGTATGTTCCATCCAGCCATAGGCTTCTGTTTCGTTTTTTTTGCCTGCTACAGGGACTTGGCGATCTTTATATATACCAGTTTCTATCATGGCTTGATCGTATGTAAGGAGGGCTTTGTCTTGGTCTTGATTATATTCTTCCCAATGCAAAATTGCCTCCTGAGGAAGTCGCGGTCGAGGCCGTTTTTCTTCTATAGGATAGCCTATGGTCATGCCTGTAATAGGGAATACGCCTTTGGGGAGTTTTAGCAATTTAATTATTGCGTCAGGGTTACTACGAATTCCGCCTATATAGCAAATTCCTAATCCTAGAGATTCGGCAGCAAGGGCGGTATTTTGAGCGGCAATTGCTGCATCTACAGCTGCGACAAGAAAGTTTTCGAGAGTACTGATATTCTGCGTATAACCACGAAGTTCACAAACATGATTTAATCTAAAGCGATCTGCGCACCAAGTGAGAAAAAGTGGTGCTTGGGCAACTTGTTTTTGTCCCCCAGCTATTTTGCTAAGGGCAAGGCGTTTTTCTTCATTTGTCGTAGCAATGACGCTGTAGGTTTGCATATTCGATGAAGTGGATGCGCGCTGTCCGGCGTGCACAATTGCATCCACAAGGGAAGCAGGTACAGGGTCAGGTTTGTATCGGCGCACTGAAGCATGAGCATTGATTAAGTGTAGAGTGGGGGAATCCATCAAATTATCTCCGCTGATTCTTGTGTCTTTTTAATAAATGCAGAAGCTATTGTCATTATTAATCCTAAAACTGTAAAAATGAGTGCATATAGGACGATATTTTCAACGAGACCATGTACGATACTTTCAGCGAGGTTATATAGAAGCTCTATGACACTGCTAGAGATTTCCATGGGGGCGCCACTTACAAGAGGAACACTAAGAAGGGTGCGCACAAGAGGGGCTGTGATTAGACTCATAATTAGCCCGATTATGCCACTAATGAGCAGGGGAATGCCCCACCAACGTAGCCAAGAGCGTAAATCACGCACAACTAAGAGGGTAATCATGAAGAGTAGCACGATTGGCAGAAGAGGGCTTAAGCGCATAAGAACGCGAATAGATTGAGCCTCAAATAGAGAGCCATTATTATTTTCTAAGATTATTTTTTGGTCGGGTATTCTTTCTGCCGCAATCTTTAATTGAAACTCTATAATTGGCTTGAGAGCTGGCATAATTATTTCAGGTGGTCTACAGACAGCCAGTTCTTGGCTTGCTATTTTTAGGAGATCTGCGGGGGTACAAGCAGGTTGTGCTTCGATAAGCATGATAACTGCATCTACGCCGCCTTCCCCCATTAATCTTTTCTTGATTTTCTTGAATGAAATTTGGGCTATATCTGAGTTTCCATTGAGGTATTCGAAGATTTCGTCAAGGATTTCTTCGCTAATAGTTTCTAGTTCTTTGGGTGGAATTATGGCTAGAATAAAGTTTTCCCAATCTTTGGCAGTTAGATTTTTTGTGAGAGTTGCTAGGAGTTCTTTTTCTCCTTCATTTGTTTTTGGGTAGCCATGTTCTTCGTAACAGGGTGCTATACGTTCATTTTCTGCTTCGCTTAGTGGGCGTTCGTTATTAGAGAGGGCACGATATGATTCTCTCCCTAAGGCATCTAAGAGACAAGTTTCTAGCTCTGCGCTTCTATATTCTGTTTCGCATGAGACAGGATTTTCGGCACAATGGTCAACACCCATCAGGAGAACTAATTGATCTCCTAAAACCGCTGGTAAACGTTCGTAGATTCCTTCACTATATAAGGCATTTTTATAGGTTTCTGCATTAAAAGCATCTTGTTCAAGATTATATAAGAATAGCGTGGTTACTAAAGCGAGTACAAAAAGAATCGCAAAAATAATTGCGAAAAATTTTGAAAAAGCAGAAAGATTTTTTTGCATTTTTAGAGACCTCAAGGTTGAGAATTTGCTAAACTAATTCAATATAATCGTCTGTAATTGTGGCACTTTTACCAAGATTGAGTTTTTCTAAGAGCTTTGTCGTAAGTTTTGCTTTTTTCTTGGCGTCTTTTCGGCTCCAGGTACGGGTTTTAATTTCTAAGAAATTGCCTAAATCGGGTTTGTCAAATTGGTCAAAATTGATATAAAAATCTGTGCCTTCAAATTTTATTTGCCAACGTAGGCGTTCTTTTAATATTACTTCTTCTGATTGAGGCTTAAAGTATTCTCGATAAAAACGCAATGAATTGGTAGCGGGGGAGAGGTAACGACTTCTTGAAAGAAGCACATCGTCTTTAAATTCTTCTTTGCTTGCTTGCCCAATGAGAGTTAAACGTCCACGAACTCTTTGCATTTCGCCTTTATCGTTAAGAAATTCATCTTCTCTATAGCGTAGGCGACCTTGTGAAGGATCATCGAAGGAGAAGTAAACATCATATTCTCGATAATGGCGCGTATAAAGAATTTCTATATTAGATTTAGCGAGGACAGACTCTATATCTACTTGCTTTTCCAACTTGACCTTTGTTTGTACCTCGAAGGATTCTTCTTCTGATGAGCCACCTAAGGCAATAAGTTTCGAGAAGAGTGATTCTTCGCGTTCGAGTAAGAATGCGTCAATTTTTTCGGCGTAAACTTGTGCTTTTTCCATTAAATCGGCTTCATCAAGCGTAAGTAATTCGCGCTCTCGCATGAGGAATTTGCCATTGACCATTACATCGGTCACATCGTTGGCTTTGGCAGCGTAAACAAGTTGAACATATATATTTTTGGGGTCACGTCGGAAGTTGGGGGCATTATGGAGCTGGTTAAGGTCTACCAAGATCAAATCTGCTCTTAAGCCGACTTGTAATGACCCAGTTTGATGCGAGAGATGAATCGCTTTTGCACCGAGGCGGGTACCCATTGTGAGGGCAAGATCTGCTGAAACTGCAGTGGGGTCTCCACTATGTCCTTTTGCAATAAATGCGGCCAAGCGGATTTCCTCAAACATATCTAAGTCATTATTTGAGGCAGTTCCATCTGTTCCGATACCCACATTTACGCCTTCATCAATCATCTTTTGTACGGGGGCAAATCCAGAAGCCAGTTTCATATTCGACGATGGATTATGGGCTACGCCTGCGCCACTTTGTTCTAAGGTACGAATTTCGCCTACATCAATATGCACACAATGTGCGGCGATTACTTTGGCATCGAAAAGATTTTGCTTTTTAACATAAGGAACAACAGGGATACCCTCTGCTTCACGCATATTCTCAACTTCAAAGGCAGTTTCGGCAATGTGAATATGAAGTGGGACATCAAATTCATCGGCGAGTGCTGCACAGGCTTGTAAGATTTCGGGGGTACAAGTAAATGGCGCGTGTGGCGCAACAGCAGGGGTGATGAGGGGATGATTTTTCCATTTTTGAATAAATTTGCGTGTATAAGCGAGTGAGTCTTCATAAGACTCTGCATCAGGCGCTGGGAATTTCATCACCGATTCTCCACAAAGGGCGCGCAAACCAGCTTCAGCAGTCGCTTCAGCAATATCATCTTCAAAATAGTACATATCGGCAAAAGTGGTTACACCACTTCTGATGAGCTCGGCACAGGCTAATTGTGTTCCAAGACGTACAAAATCGGGAGTAACAAATTCGCGTTCAACAGGCATCATATAGCCCATCAGCCAGACATCTAAACGTAAATCGTCTGCCAGCCCACGCAAAAGTGTCATCGGGACATGCGTGTGTGCGTTTACTAAGCCAGGCATTAAAACTTTTCCGCCCGCGTCTATTATTTCTTCTGCTTCATACTCGTTTAAAATTTCGTCTTCATTGCCCACCGCTATAATTTTTTCTCCGCTCACTGCTACCGCGCCATGTTCAAATTGGCGCATTTCTTCGTCCATGGTTAGGACAATTGCATTTTTGAAAATAGTATTTACTTTCTTCATCTGGAAACTCCATATAAAAGGGTAAAATAAGTTTAGAATTTTACCATGATGAGCATTTTGCTTTAAGAAGAATTGCGCTGCTATAAAGAAAGGGTTTTAGAAAAAATGACAAAAATGAAATATTCAATTCTGGGAATTGGAGGGAAACTAGCATTTTATACAAGCATTTACGCGGGATTTGCAGCTGGACTGAGCCTTCTTTTCCCTAACTTTTTCTTTATCCGTTCCGAGCTTGTTTTCGGCTTGCGTGCGCTAGGATTCATTCTTCTAGCGATGGGCATTATTTTGCTCATTATCTCTGTGAGGCAACTCTTGCGTGAATTTCAAGAAGGGATTTTGATGACAGGTGGTGTCTTCCGCTATTTACGAAACCCTATATACGCGGCATGGACATTTTTGATTATCCCTGCTTTGTCTTTTTTTACTCTTTCATGGCTTTTCTTTTTCACACCTTTTATTTTTTATCTTATTTTCAAAACCTATATTCGAGAAGAAGAGGAGTTTCTTGAAGGGTATTTTGGGGATGAATATATTAAATATAAAGCGAAGACAGGTCAGCTTTTGCCGCGCTTTAGATTCTCTTCGGAGCAAGAAATTTAGCCCCTCCCTTGACGCAATATCTAATCTTTATAATAATATAGATTAGAGAGCAATATTTATAATTATCTTAGGAATTTAAAGGAAAAAAATGGAAACTATTCCCAGTCCCAGCGGGCGCAACGAGCGTCCGCATAAAATCACCTAAACTCCCTCAGGAATTTGGCTGGTCTTTAAGATTTGCCAGATTTGAAATTAGCACACGGTAAAACTCTCTGGGGGAAAATCAAGAGGTATTCTCATGTCCATTAATATAGACAAACTTTTAACGCTCTTACAAGATGCATTGGAGCGCGATGATTTTGATGCTGCCATAAAAATCATTGAAGCTTTGCGTGGTCCCGACCAGGCAGTTCTTTTTGATGAATTAGAAGAAGATGAACAAAAAGAATTATTGCCTAAACTTAAAAACGAAATATCTGCTGATATTCTCGAAGACTTAGATGACCCAGAAGCTGTGAAATTGGCCGAGTCTTTGCCTTTAGAAACCATTATCCAAATCGTAGATGAGATGGAGCCAGATGAAGCTGCCGATCTTCTCGGCGATATGTCTGATGAACAGAGTCAAGCTCTTCTCACGCGTCTGCACGATGCTGATGAAGTGCGCCCGTTACTCCTCTATCCAGATGAAAGTGCTGGGGGATTGATGACTTCAGAGTTTCTTGCCCTACATCCGCTGATGACTGCAGGTGAGGCAACAGAAGCACTCAGAGCATGGAATCCTGATTCAGAAGAAATCTATTATTTATTTGTGGCAGATGATGAAGAAAATTTAGTCGGCATTATAGGCTTGCGGGTGCTAATTTTGGCTGATCCCAATAGTGTGATTGAAAAAATTATGGATAGGGATGTGATTTCTGTTAATGCGAGCGTAGATCAAGAAGACTGCGCGCGCACAATGGCGCATTATGACCTTGCCGCAATCCCAGTTGTGGATGAATCCGGCTTGCTGATAGGTATTATTACGCATGATGATATTGTGGATGTTCTCGAAGAGGAAGCAACCGAAGATGTTTATAGGCTCTCTAATCTTTCAGATAGCGAGCTTGACCCCGATAGCCCAATTAAAGAGCAACTAAAAGGACGTTTACCTTGGCTTTATTTGAATACACTTACGGCTCTTTTTGGTGCATGGGTGATTAGTAATTATGAACATATTATCGCGCAGGCGGCAGTTTTAGCTTTATTTCAATCGGTGGTTGCAGGACAGGGAGGCAATACTGCCAGCCAAAATATAGCTATGGCGGTACGTACATTGGCTACTGAGCATGTAGGTGCGCGAGCACAACGCCGAATTATTATTAGGCAATTTTTTATGGGCATTTTGCTAGGGGTAGCTGTTGGAAGTGTGGTTGCGCTTGGCGTTTATTTGTGGCGTGGCAATATTTATCTTAGCTTCGTTTTGGGGTTAGCTCTTGTTGCGAATCTAAGTTTTGGTTCGATGATTGGCGTGCTTATTCCTCTAGGTTTAGAGAAAATTGGTGTAGACCCCGCACTTGCTTCATCTGTTTTGGTCACAGCAGCAACAGATAGTTTAGGTTTTTTCATTTTCTTAAGTTTAGCGGCACATTTTTTGCAAGAAATTCAGTAAAGGCATAATAACGCAAACACTCGCTTTTTAGCGAGTGTTTGCGTTATTAATTATATGTGTTGCTACTCAACTTTTTCTAATAAATCTAAGACCATTTTATCTGGTACTTCTACTGCAACAACTTCTCCGCGCACAGTGACTATGCCATTTGCGATAATCCATTCTTCAATAACGACTTTTCTACTTTTGATTTCTTTTATTTTGCCGCGAATCTCTAATTCAATGCCGAGTGGCGTAGGCTTGAGATAATCTACGTGCAAAGATGCGGTCAAAAAACGATGTGGTGGTTCTGTATTCATCTCACGATTTTCAGCACGATACGCTGCCGCTGCAGCTGTGCCTGTTCCGTGACAATCTATTAGTGAAGCTAATAGACCACCATAGGTGTAGCCGGGGATAGCAATATGCTCGTCCTTGGGGGTGAAATAGGTTACGCTCTCATCTCCATCCCAATGAGTTTTTATTTGGTGTCCAACTTCATTTAATTTGCCACAACCATAGCAATGTGCGAAGTATTCAGGGTAGTAATCTTGAAAAGCTTTTGATGACATAAAATTTCCTTTTTATTGTTAATTAGGGGAAGGTGTCAGTGTAGGCGTTGGTGTTGATGTCGCAATTAGCGGGTTACCATCCAAAGTGAAAAGACCGACCACTTTCCACTCGAAGCCAACAAAAACTTGTAATTGATAATTACCAGCCTCCCAGCCATCACAGAGAGTGAAATTACATTCGGCGAAACCAAGCCCGCCAGTTGTGCCATCCCAGGGGAAGGTGTTATAGTGAACTAACTGCCCATCTCTATACCAAAGCTCTGTTACCTGCACACCAGGGAGCATATTATTATAGGAGTAAACGGCAAACATATCCTGAATAGGATTGATAAAATAAGTCGCGGGGCTAACAGCCTGATAATTTTCCATCACTGTAGAGAATTGCAAAGGACTAAAAACTGCATCTGTATTTGGCACAACGTCTGATTGAAAAAGGGCTTCAATGACAGGAGGAATAAATGGCGTGGAAGTGGGCGTAGGGGTATCTGTTGTAGATGGTGTTTGAGTAATCGTGGGTGTCAGTGTAATAGTTGGGGTTAGGGTGATGGTGGGGGTAAGTGTTATTGTTGGTGTGGGCGCAATCGTTGGCGTTGGGGGAAAATATTTATAAGCAACAGGTTCGCCAAATTTACTTAGCCCAAAAACTAAGGCCAATAAACCCACGCCTGTCCACAAAAGTCGCCAGCCTCGTGACATTTGTTTTTGCCTTAAACTATAAAAAGTTACCCCACGCGCAGTACGGATTTGATTTAAACCAACCCAGATACTAATTGCTGCACCGAAGACCGATAAAAATATGGCTGTTTGAATACCTGCTTTTATGTCCATATTCAAATTATATCGCAAGTCAGATAAAGATGACGAGGGTGATAAATGTGGTAAAAATATGCTATGAATAATCTAATATTTCTTAAGTTAGGCGGATCGCTGATTACGGATAAAGAGCAAGCGCGTACCCCACGCATGGATGTCTTGGACGCTTTATGCTGCCAAATAGCAGATGTGGTCGAACGTGACCCTAACTTGCTTCTGCTCATTGGACATGGTTCTGGTTCTTTTGGTCATGTTGCCGCGAAGAAATATAAGACGCGGGCGGGGTTTTCCCCTCGTGGTGAGGGCTTCAGACCTTATTGGCATGGGTTCTCAGAAGTTTGGCATGAAGCCAGAGAGCTTAATAAAATCGTGATGGGTTCTTTGCGAAGAGCGAAAATATCAGCAATGGCGATTTCGCCATCTTCTAGTGTTATTGCCAAAAATGGCCAGGTTTCTAGATGGGATTTGTCTCCAATTAGGCATGCACTGGTTAGTGGCATTATGCCAGTTGTTTATGGGGATGTGGTTTTTGACGAAGGGCAAGGCGGCACGATTCTCTCTACTGAAGATTTATTTATGCATTTAGCACAAGAACTGCACCCACAACGTGTTTTACTAGCAGGTGTTGAAGATGGAATTTATGCTGATTTTCCGGCACGCCAGCAAAGGGTCACGCACGTCTCGCCCGCATCTTATGTAAAAATCCGTGCGAGCATTGGTGCATCCCATGCTACAGATGTGACGGGGGGGATGGCATCCAAAGTTCAAGAAATGCTTGCGCTTGTTAAAATTATGCCTGAATTATCAGTACAAATTTTTTCAGGGATGAAAAAAGAAAACCTAAAAGATGTTTTATTAGGTGAAAATTCAGGTACTTTAATTGAAGTTGATTAGGCTTATGACAGACTGATGAGAAATGAGGAAATTTGTCAGACAACTGCGTCTTGTGGGAAAAATGAAAATCTTATAAAATAGGGTGTCGTAACTAAATTATCTGGGAGCAAAAAAATATGTCTAAGTATAGAAATAGCAAGATTGAATTTACCCCTGTTAGCCTTGAGCTTTTGAAACCAGTCCCAACGGATATTGCAATTGCCCAAGCGCAACAGCCTAATATCAAAGATATTAATAAATTAGCTGAAGAAGTAGGTGTTTTAACTGAAGAATTGGTGCCTTACGGCAATTTGAAAGCTAAGGTTCGTTTGAGCATCCTTGAACGTCTTAAAGATGTGCCAGATGGTAAATATATTGACGTAACCGCGATTACACCCACCCCTCTTGGCGAAGGAAAATCGACCACAATGGTTGGTTTGAGCCAAGCATTAGGCGCACATTTGGGCAAAAATGTTTTCACCGCAATTCGCCAACCTTCACAAGGACCTACTTTCGGTATTAAGGGCGGTGCAGCAGGTGGTGGTTATAGCCAAGTTTTGCCAATGGAAGATTTCAACTTGCACTTGACAGGTGATATTCACGCTATTACTGCGGCAAATAACCTTTTGGCTGCGGCAATTGATACACGTATGTATCACGAATCCCGTCAGAGTGATGAAGCTCTCTTCCGCCGCTTATGCCCTACTGCTAAAGATGGTAGCCGCAAATTTGCTTTGCCAATGCTCAAACGTCTTGAAAAATTGGGTATTGATAAAACTGATCCCAACGACTTGACCGATGAAGAGATTTCTCGCTTTGCGCGTCTTGATATTGATCCTGAAACCCTAACTTGGCGGCGTGTTGTTGATATTAATGACCGCATGTTACGTGAAATTACTGTTGGGCAAGGACCTAAAGAAATTGATGCTGATCGTAAAACAGGTTACGACATCACCGTTGCCAGCGAAATTATGGCAATTTTGGCACTGACCAGCGATTTAGCCGATATGCGCCAACGCTTCGGTGATATTGTTATCGCCACTAGCAAAGCTGGCGACCCCGTCACCGCCGAAGATATTGGTGCCGCTGGTGCGATGACCGTTTTGATGAAAGATGCTATCATGCCCACCCTGATGCAAACCCTCGAAGGTACCCCCGCTTTTGTTCACGCGGGACCTTTTGCTAATATTGCTCATGGCAATAGCTCCATCGTTGCCGATAGAATTGCGCTCAAATTGGCAGATTATGTTGTCACAGAATCAGGTTTTGGCGCAGATATTGGTATGGAAAAATTCTTCGATATCAAATGCCGCTACTCTGGATTAGTTCCTAATTGTGTTGTGTTGGTTGCTACTGTCCGTGCTCTTAAGATGCATGGTGGTGGTCCTGCTGTAAAAGCTGGCGCACCCCTCGCCGCTGAATATACCGAAGAAAATCTTGAGCTACTTGAAAAAGGCATGTGTAATCTTGAAGCTCATATCGAAAATGCAAAAGGCTTTGGTATTCCTGTTGTTGTTGCTGTCAATAGCTTCAAAGATGATACTCAAGCCGAAGTTGATTTCGTTTGCAAAGGTGCTGTTGAAGCAGGTGCCGCAGATGCCGTTGTCTCCCGTCATTGGATGGAAGGTGGCGCAGGCGCTGCTAAATTAGCAGAGGCTGTTGTTGCAGCTTGTGAGCTGCCCAGCGATTTCAAATTCCTTTATCCGCTCAAGGGCACCAGCATCAAAGAGAAAATTGAAATAATCTGCAAAGAAATTTACGGTGCAGATGGCGTTGAATACTCCGAAGAAGCTGAAAAGAAAGTTGAACTTTATACAAAATTGGGCTTTGATGAACTTCCCATGTGTATGGCAAAAACCCACCTCAGCATTAGCCATGATGCCAAACTCAAAGGGCGCCCCACAGGCTTCACTGTCCCCATCCGTGACTTGCGCGCTTCCGTTGGTGCAGGCTTCATTTATCCGCTTGTTGGCGCAATGAGCACCATGCCTGGTCTTCCCACTCGCCCTGCTTATTATGATGTTGATCTTGACCTCGAAACCGGTGAAGTTGTAGGCTTATTCTAAGTTTGCAAGTTAAAAATCCAAAATTTAAGGGTGGAAAGTTGTGGGGGAACTTTCCACCCTTTTTGATTCGTAATATAGGGGCGAGATTTGTCTCGCCTTTTTTGGATGAAAAACTGTGACAAACATGTTTTTGGCTTGGTTGCCCCTAACTTGCAAGTTTTTCTTTTCAACCTTAAACTTATCCCATGAAATTAAACTCTCTGAATATCTCCAAGCTCCAAGAACTAATACGTCAAAAAGATATTTCTCCTGTCGAAGTTGTAGATGCTTGTCTTCGTCAAATTGATAGTGAAGAAGAAAAAATCAATGCCTTCATTGCTATCGTGCCAGAAGAAGCACGCACAGAAGCCAAAAAAGCAGAAAATTTACAAATGAAACTTTCTGCAGAAGAAATGCCACCGTTTTTGGGAATCCCATTTGCGGCAAAAGATTTATATGATACGGCGGGAATTTGCACGACTGGCGGTACGTCTTATCTTGCTGAGAATATCCCTACCGAAGATGCCGAAGTTATTGCACGCTTGAAAGATGCGGGCATGATTTTAATCGGTAAAACCAATACGCATGAAATTGCTTTGGGCGTTACGACTGTTAATCCGCATTATGGGACAACTAAAAATCCGCATGATTTGACGCGTATTTCTGGTGGCTCATCAGGCGGATCCGCAGCCGCACTAAGCGCAGAAATGGTCCCTGCTGCCTTAGGAACAGATACGGGCGGGTCGATTCGTATCCCGGGCTCATTATGTGGTGTAGTGGGATTAAAGCCAACACGCGGGCGAGTTTCTTTGCGCGGTATTATGCCCCTCTCGTGGAATTTAGATCATGCAGGTCCCATGACGCGCTCTGTGAAGGATGCTGCTTTAATGCTTAAGGTGATGGCTGGGTACGATGCTCAAGATGCGTATTCGGTAAAGCGTCCCAGCGAAGATTTTGCATCTTTATCGGAAGCAAGCCTAAAAAGCCTGCGAATCGGGTTGGCTGAATATTATCTGGATTTAGCGGATGATGAAGTCGCATCTGCAGTGCGGGAATCTGCAAAAGTCTTTGAATCTCTTGGGGCAAAAGTAGAAAGCGTGGACGTAGCTTGGTTGAATGAAGCTTATAGAGCAAACGCATTAATGACTCCGGCCGATGGCGCTGCGTATCACCGTGAAAGAATGGAAAAATCTCCTGAAGTATATGGAGAAGATGTTTTGCAAAGATTAAGAATGGGTGCAAAATATAGTGGCACAGACTATATTTTAGCTCGTCGCACTCAAGATGAGATGAAGTGGCGCATGGCAAAGTTTTTTGAAAAGTATGATTTGCTTTTGCTCCCCACTACTGCCGTGACTGCCCCGTTAATTGAAGGGAAAGATGCGGTTGAGCAAGCTAAATTATTAACGCGTTTTACCGCTCCTTTTAATTTAATGGGGGTACCAGCACTTTCGGTTCCTTGCGGATTTACGAAGCAGGGATTGCCAATTGCTTTGCAAATTGTTGGTGAAAAATGGAATGAAAAAGGTGTTTTAGAAGCGGGTTATGCATATGAAGAAATGATGAAATAATGGAAATTCGGCTTGCAAAATTTAATGATATTGAAGCAATGCGTACTATTTAAAACCAGTCTGTGGCGGTAGGATACCAAATAGCTGATTTTGATGGAGTTAAAATAGGGCATTTATATTATGGCTTGAGGCTGTTTGACTAATAAAATTCTCGATGTTTTTTCGCTACAGAGTTCAGGGTTTTTTTTATCGTTCTAATAACTCCATCAAAATATCAGGTCGGTCGGTCATAATCCCATCTACGCCCAGCGTAATAAATTTCTGGATTTCTTCACGCGTATTTGGTGTCCAGACATGAACTTGCACATTGCGATTATGCGCACTGCTGATAAATCTCGGGCGCACGACTAAAATCCCGGAGTTGCTTTCAGGGACTTGAAAGGCGACTTCGGTAGGGGAATATAATCCGTCCATAAAAATATAATTTAAGATGACGAATTTGGTGATTTCCTGCCGAGCTGCGGCTGTGGCTACTTCAGGGCAAATTTGACGAAATCCAGCCATGCGTTCATCATAAAAAGAGACGATCAAAGTTTTATTTTGCATCTCATATTCATGGATGATTTCGCATAAAGGCTGGGCAATAGCGTCTTTGTTTTTTTTGATTTCGATATTGACAGGATAATCAGGGAAGTTTTCAAAAACTTCTGCCAACGTCGGGATTTCAATCCCCTGTCCACGATAGGGGTAGGTTGTGCCTTCATCCTCGGTCCACCAATAGCCCGCGTCTAGTTCTTTGATTTCAGCGAGTGTCATCTCTTCGACAAACCCTGTCCCGTTTGTGGTGCGGTCAACATCTTCGTCGTGGATAACGACCAGAACGCCGTCTTTGGTGATGTGGGCATCCATTTCGAGAATATCCACACTTAGTTCTGCGGCGCGCTCAAAAGCAAAAAGTGTGTTTCCGGGTGAGAGCAAATTCCCGCCCTGATGAGCGAATGTAATAGGATACTTGTCGAAATTATCAAAAAATGGATGTGTGGGGGCGGGGCGTGCGCCAAGACGCATTCCGACGAGTAGGGCAAGGAAAAGTAGTAATAAAACCCCAAAGATATTTTTCTTTTTCATATTAATCTCCAACTTTCAACCTTAAACCTTTGAACTCACAAGGCTCATTCTATATTCTGCTAACGCTGTAATGCTCAAGCTTGGGTTTACGCCTGGGTTTCCTGGCATAATCGAGCCATCGATCACATATAAGCCCGGGTAATTATGCACGCCAAAATCCAGCCCGACCACGCCTTCGCTATCGTCACGCCCAATCGGGACACCGCCCATAAAATGCGCGGTAGTGGGGAAGTTGAATAAACCATCTGTAAACGCCGCCAGCGGGATTCCATTGGCACGCTCTGCTAATTTCTTCACCACTTCGTTCCCTACTGGAATTTGCTTTGGGATGGGGTAGTTGGCATCAGGTTTTAGTACCAATCCCTTCAAGAATAATGTAAATATATTTCGCCCGCGCCGCACGTGGGTTAGATTATCTTCGGTTTGCATAATTAACAAAATGGTGGTGAAACGCGCCCAATTTGCCACAAACTTCTCGTAAATAAAATCAACTGGATGGCGTAAAATCTTCCCTGTCATTTTCAAGAAACGTAACCAAATTGGATGATCGCCTTCTACAAATGGCGCGGTTAGAGAGCGGATAAAAGATGCTCCCTCGGCATATTTTACTGGCTCAATGCGGGTCACTTCATCTGCCTGAAAAATAGATGTGATGGCAATGCCCTCTGAATAATTTATATCTTTTCCACGCATGGTTACCCCCATGATATTTTCAGAATTTGTGCGCACTTTATCTCCTAATTTTTGAGAAATCTTAGGGAGAGATTGGGTTTCGTCGCGGCATTTGAAGAGTAGTTCCATCGTGCCCAATGCCCCAGCCGAGACGATTACGTTTCGTGCGTGGATTTGGGCTGGCTTGCCCTTAACGAAGGATGTTGAGGGCTGATACAGGATTCTATAACGTGACCCAGTTGAATTCACGTCTGTGATCGGCTCTATATCTACCACTTTTCTTTCAGCCATCACCTCCGCACCATTCTTTTCGGCGAAATAGAGATAATTTTTCGTGAGCATATTTTTGGCGTTTTCACGGCATCCCACCATGCAGCCACCGCAGTGAATACATCCCGCACGATCGGGACCTTCTCCATCAAAATAAGGGTCGGGGACAGTTTTGCCCTCTTCTCCGAAGAAAACGCCCACATCGGTGGCGTGGAAAGAATCTGCGTAACCTAACTCTCCTGCAATTCCTTTTAGGTGTTCATCGGCTGGCCAAAGTTTTGGGTTTCGCGCCACGCCCAGCATTTTGCGCGCGGTGGCATAATGGGGGGCAAGAAGGGTTTTCCAATCGGCGAATTCTTGCCAGCTAGAACTAAAAAGCTCATCACTTGGCTCCATGAGCACATTGGCATAGGTGAGACTGCCACCACCGACGCCACTGCCGTGCAAGGCGAGGAGGCCGTTCATAAAGGTCATCTCAAAGAATCCGTGTAGGCGCAATTTGGGCAGCCAGAGAAATTTAGGCAAATTCCAATTCGTTTTGGGGAAATCTTCATCTCGAAAGCGTTTCCCGCGTTCGATGACGAGCACTGAATAGCCTTTTTCGGTGAGGCGCATAGCAGAAACGGAGCCGCCGAAGCCAGAGCCGATGATGATATAGTCGTAGGTTTTTTGAGGCATAGAGAGTCCTTTGGGTGAAGGGGGTGATTAAATGCCTTTGAATAATACTCGCAATTTCATTTGTGGCAAGAGGGGAGTGTTTTCTGTTTTGAAAATAAAGTATAATTTTCAAAACAGAAATACCATCATAACTGGGATAATCATGACCGCAATTCCAAACAGAAAACTCAAAGTCTTTCTTTGCCACTCCTCAGAGGATAAACCCGCCGTGCGGGAACTTTACGCGCGTCTCAACGCCGAGGGCTGGATTGACCCTTGGCTGGACGAAGAAAAGCTCTACCCCGGGCAAGATTGGGATAGAGAAATTGAGATGGGAAATAAAACATAATGCCTAAAAATAACTACATAACCCCTGAAATACTACATGACGCTCCTTTAGACAATGGAGAACAAGTTGATTTTAGTTTTGATGATTTTGCGGCAACGATTTCAAGATTAATTGCAAGTAAAAATACCAAAACTCCAATGGCGATAAATATTAGTGGTGCTTGGGGAGCAGGAAAAACAACGCTACTACGACGTATTCAATCAATGCTGGATGAAACATCTGTCTTGCGTAAGAAATCTGAACCTGCTATTTTGGAGTTTGTAAACTCAAATGAAAGCCCACAACAATTGTTTCGTTCTTGTCAAACTGTTTGGTTTAATGCGTGGAAGTATTCTGATGAAGATGAATTATTGATAGCTCTGATACGTGTTATTCTACAAGAAATGTCGGAAGATGATATTGTTAGTCAAGCAATGGGGAAACTTTTAGATCCAACATATCCACGTCGAGATATTGTTGATACTGTGCTTAATTGGTTTAAGATTAAGATACCTGGCGTTGATATTGGCTTAGACACAGGCGAAGCAGTTCCTACTCAAATTGCAGAGAAAACAGCGATTTTAGATTTATTTGATGATGCTTTTGATCGTTTAATGGCTATTTGGGTTCATAGACAGATTGATGCTAGGCAAATTGATACGAAGGAAGGGGTTTTAGTTGTTTTTATTGATGACTTAGATCGATGCTTGCCCACAAAGATGATTCAGGTTTTAGAAGTTGTAAAACTGTTCTTGGATAAAAAAGGCTGCATCTTTGTTCTTGGAGCAGATACAGGAATTATTCAACAAGCTATCTTAAAGCATTATGATGATGCTGGAGTTACAGGGGAAAGTGCAAAAGATTATCTTGATAAAATTGTACAATTACGCTTTGAACTTCCTCCAATTGTTGAAAAAGATATGCAAGATTATCTTCAAAAAGAAGGCGTTATAGCGGACGGATGGGGTGATAGCTGGAAACTTCTTATCTCGGGAGCAAATGTCAATCCCCGTAGTGTAAAAGCCTTTGTCAATGACATTAACTTGCAATGGTCTATGCTTAAAAATTTAGGACGAGCTGATGGTGTAAATAGAGCAGATTTTAATGCTTGGCAGTTATTGATGCGTGCTGCACCAAGAAGTTTTGTTAGGCTTATCAGGGAGAGACTTTTTACATCTGATAAACGATATGAGTATGTTATCAAAGCTATGGAATGGGCTAATGGGGATAGTAGTTTAAATGTAAGCGTTCAGGGGGTCGGGCGTATAGGAATTAGAGATGGAGTTGGTTC
>JABGQV010000142.1 GCA_018648655.1 Anaerolineae bacterium
GCCCGCCTGCTAAGTGGGTGTCGGGGTTCCCTCGACCGCGGGTTCGAATCCCGCCTTCCCCGCAGCTACACGGTCGAGAGTATGTTTCTTGAGACTGTGTTAATATCTGGAACGCTAATGTTGGTTGAAATGCCACAAATGCGTTTCCACGCATAAAGACTGCTTCGATGATAAGTCGGAGTAGTCTTTTGCGTTTAAGGTTTGAAAGTTCGTTCCAGCGATCAAGCTGTTGTTGCGTTTCGCTGATAAATTTCATTTTATCATTCAGTTTCGTTTTGTGCAATATAGAAATTATATCCTTTGTTTTTTCTCTTACATCTTCTAATCTTTTACTGCTAATCTCTCCGAGTATATAAAGCTCCTTTGCTCGCTGAAATTTCTTCTGATAAAAGTCAGCCTGCTTTTTAAACGCATATTCCTTGTCGGATACCGCTACCCTATAGACATGCTTAATCCAATGAATTATGTTCTCTTCAATTTCATCTGCTCGAATGGTGATTTGTGGGCAATCGTAAATTTGATCTAACTGGTTTCCGTCAGAATAATAGCGGCGATAAGCATTAGAAACTCCACGCATTCCTCCTCCACAATATCCGCAATGGAGAATACCTGTTAATGGATATATGCGTACTCGCTGGTTGTTTTTCATATAAGAGTTGCTTGATCGCAACTCACGAATTTCCTGAGCCTCTTGATAAATATCTTCAGTTATTAATGCTGGGTGTTGCCCTTCAAAAAGAAGTTGGGGTTCTGTTCTCTTTTTATGAACACCATTTTTATCTATCCCTCGATAGGCAAGTTTGCCGGTATAGGCAATTCGCTTGAGCATATCTCGAATAATATCTCTGGAAAAGGGACCTGGGGGCGTGCGACCAGGAGCACCCCTTTGGCGCACTTCAATTATTTTTCCGTTAGGAATACTGATTTTTAACTGATTAAGGTGCTTGGCGATACTACGATGGGATTCTTCTCCTGTAAGATATAAATCGAAAACCATTTTCACAATACCGCTTTCAATAGGATGTGCAAGAAGAACCTTTCCATCCCCTAGGTTTTCTTTCCCGAAATTAGGACAGTAGTCTTTGCCATTTGCATTTTGACAATTATGACAAAGCCCTTTGCAATAACCGTAAGGAATAGACCCAAGCCACAACCCCTGTCTAGCACGTTGTTTTTTTCCTTTACGCACTTCTTGCCTTAAATTATCTATGTAAATTTCTGCTAGGGTTCCCAGAACATTGAGAATTAATTTACCCCATGGACTTGTGAAATCCATTTGTTCTTGCACAGAGGCAAATGCAATATTATCTTCATTGAGTTGGTCAAGCGTTGTGAGAAGCCCGTTAAGATGGCGGTAGAATCTATCGATTTTATCGACCACAACAACGTCATATTTTCCGTTGTGCGCATCTTTTAATAGTCTTTCAAAAGCTGGGCGATGAGTTCCCTTTTTAGCGGAGATACCGGCATCTTCATAGATTTCTATTAACTGCCACCCTTGTTTCTCGATATATTTTTTGATGTTATTTTCTTGGGCGTCTAGACTAAACCCATCTACCTGATCGTGCATTGAGACGCGCTTATAGCCAACTGCCCTAAGCATATTAAGATTGCTTTGCATTTCTTTCATATTAAAAGACCTCCATGCAATACGATATAATCCACTCGTTCAAACATGATTGTATACTATACATGGAGATAGATATGTCTCAAAAAGAACCTGTGGCAAAAATTTTACGAAAAGGGCATCGTCAGAAATATGATTCGACTGCTCTAATCAATCATCTAAAAGAGGTGCTAAAAAAACGCAATGAGAGCCATCGTGAAGCATCTATGCGAGCCGGATTGGACCATGCGGCTATTCGGCGCATAATATCTGGGCAGCGTCCGAGCGTTCATACTTGCGTATATCTTGCTAATCACTTTGGTATGAACCCAAATGAGATGCTTCTTTTAGCCCAGTGGCCAGAATTAGATATTTTTAGTATAGAAACGGCAAGTGCGGAGAAACTCCCTCCTGAAGCTGTAGACGTTGCACTCAGAATTTCAGAAATTAAAAATGCAAACACACGCAAAAAAGTAGCAGATGCGGTATTGATATTGCTTGAGCAGTATTTTTAATACGATCTAAAAGCACTTCTTTCATTTTGGAGTGCTTATTTTTATTTTTCTAAACGGAGTCGATCATGGTTAAGAAAAAAGAAGGCGCGACGTTCAACTTCAATGATAAGGTAGAAGTCAAGGGCGATATGATCGGTGGGGATAAGGTTATCAATCAAGCCATTACAAATATACAGAACAACCAGACCCCGGAAGCCTTCGTGCAGGCATTGCAAGCCGTGCAGGGGCGGATCTCAGTCCTGAAGGAAGAGAAAGCGCTCTTGCCAGAGCAAGTGGAAGAAATCGAAGTCGTTGAGGGCAAGATTGTTGAAGCCTGGAATAATTGGCGCGTTTACTGTAGTTGGGAGAGTTAGGAAAATAACTATGAGTGATTCAAGGACTGAGGCACAAACTCTCTTCAGTGAAGTAGTTTCTAATCTAACATCGTCTACTCCTGATCTCACAGCCTCGCTTCGCAAATGTTTACTTGCTTGCGAATTACTTGGCTGGGAAACTCAAGGTGATTGGCTTAGGATAGAAATGGAGGGTTACCCAGCGGAAGCAGCTAGACCTAATTATCGCATTGTTCAAGGTGTCCAATCATGGCAACCCACAGGAGGCTCAGTAGACGTAATACTTTGGGAATCATCTGATCAGGCACACTTGCCAGATATAGCATCTGACTCAACTAGCCTAGATGTTTTCGCACGCCTAGGTTGGATTCTGTCTGCGGCGAAAAGCGGTTACACTGAGCGAACGGACGAAGAAAAAACCGTTCGCTTCAGAAACAATAGTAGAACAATGACGCTAAAAAAGCAGAATTACTTCACACCGTCCGTGTTCGGTGCGATACTTGAAGTGCTTGAAAATAAGGCATATAAGTTTGCGGTAAGCTCATATGTCCAATTGAAGTATGGTGATCTACAGACCTCAATTTGGGAGGACTACAGCAAAAGAGCCGAGGAAGCTGTATTATCCATGAAACTTTCACAACACCTGGACGGAATAAAGCAGGGCATCGAGTCGGGAAATCCTGAAATGTTGCGAACTGCCGTACTGGGATGTCGTAACCTGCTTGATGATGTAGCAAAACACCTTTGGAAAGACCCAAGAGAGACGTACACTCATCTTCCTGGTGATGGGGCGGATGGAAAACTGAGAGTTACAGACGACAAATACAAGAACCGGCTCTCCGCATACCTCCATCAAAAATCTACAGCTAGAAACCAACGAAAATATCTGACTGATGCTTTTCATTATCTTGCATCATTAATTTCATCGCTAATATCATTTCAGGCAAAAGGGCATAGGGAAATTGAACCATATGAAGCAAGATCTATCGCCATCAATACCTATGTGGTGATAGCTGAATTGACCATATTAACAGATTTGGAGCCAGTGGTTGAATATCAAGAGCCAAATTAATTTGCTGATTGTTTCTTCTTGATTTTATCGAAAAACGTTGTCTTCTACCTATGAAGCGCGCACTTGATCTGTAGAGATTTTACGCGATTTTCACTATATAAGCGCACGGTACATGCAAGCATTTTTTTGACTTAGGGTTTTGTCTGCTCTCAAGCAGATGCTCGTTCCCATCGCCTCTAGCGGAAGTCATTAGCCTAAGTATTCAAAAGGAGCGGGTGCAGGTACATGGTTCTGTTACGGAAGGTGGGCTGGGGAGTTATGTCGTGACCAAACGAATGACAAATCCGACCAACCGGGACATGCCCCAAATGGACGGAGCCGGTAATGTGTCAATCTTTTCCTCATTTTAGACACGAAAACCAAAACACCCAGCTACTCTGCTTGGCATTGGTTGAGCTTTTTTACGCCGTAAGATGTGTGTCACTTTGGTCAAGCTGGTTGCATAGGGT